>NZ_CP029289.2:0-331250 GCF_003201835.2 Acidianus brierleyi
TCAGATAAAATTGTAATATATCACTAGTGGTTCCTATATAGAACGCCAGTAAGTTTTTGTCTTATTATCCATCATTTGAACTCTTTAAATGGTTAAGAACTTTCTAGGAGTACTAACGCTACTGAGGTAAAGGTAAAAAGGAGACTCCCAAAATCATAAGAATTACTGTTATAGTTAAAAGTAAAGCTCCAAATGTGGAATAGTATTTTAGCTTACCTTGAACTAATTTTATTTCGTCTATAGATTCTGGATCTATAGACCTGAACAGCTTAAATAATTTCTCAAAATAATGTCCTATTAAAAGCCCTATAGAAAATCCTATAATTCCTAGAATAGCTCCTGAAAATATACATATACCCCATCCCGTAGAGAACAACACATGATATACTTCACTAATGCCTCCAGACCTATAGTAGCCTATAAGGTAGTGTATGAATTCTCCTGCTCCAAATACTATAGTTATCATCCCAGTAGCTTCTATGAAGCTTACTAAAGTAGGAAAGAGATTATACATTAAATCATTAACCGTCTCATTAGAGAGTTTCGAAAGTCTAGGAGCTACAATAACTCCGAATATCATAACAGAGCCGTAGTATATTAGCGAAAAAAATCCATGCATTACATTAAGTATAAACGATATAGGAACCAAATTTGACACCAAAAAAAATCAAAGTGAATATACTAAACATCCAGTAGACGTAATTATAGCTATTATAAACGATAGAGCCATAAGGTACGAAAATGCATAATTATACGTAGCGTAAAATGCTAATCCGCCGGCTGCAGCTAATCCTACAAAAACTACAGTAAGGAGACCTAAGTAGAATAGATCTTTCCTATCGCTAAGATATGACAATGTAAAAAGCAAAACTGCACCTAAACCGCTTAAAAGCGCTAGGCTTAAATGGGCAGAAAGTAGTGCGGCCATCCACGTGGCTGTTAACGGAAATTGATCGTTAAGCATTGCTGTAGTGCCTGCGAGAAATGCGCCCATTAATAAAATTGTTTCTACAGACGATGCAATTAAAACTGGAGTATTCCTACCCAAACGTTCTTCTGTCATGTTCATCAATATAATCTATAAAAGTGTGCTAAATAAATATTTCATTATAATTTCTCATTTTAAAAAATTAAGTTAAATTTAATTTGTTTATCTTCTTAAAGCATAGAATAGTATGGCTGATGTAAATACTATAGTGAAAATAAATCCAGTACCCATTCCTAGTGCATACATTGGTATCGAAAATCCTCCGAAATAGAATAGTCCCATGAAGGCAGCACCTAATACTGATAAGATGTCTAATACCGAAAGAACTCTTAGGGGTAGGTTTCCTGCTCTAGTACTAGAACCATATAGGGAAATCGCAAATATTACATCAAAAGCTGCCGCATATATATGTGCAGTTATTGGAACTCCTAGAAGTGGTAATTTGTATATTGCTATACCCATTCCTGCTACATAGGTTATTATTAAGCAAGCTAACTCTGCTGCCGCTAATGCAGGAGTATATTGATTTCTAGAAAATTTTGATGCCATAGTGTTATATACATCTAAAAGAGATCTAGAGCTCATTAATATCATTTATAAAAAAATGCTATAAAAAGTTTAGTTTTGAAAACTCTAAAAAGTTCAATAAAAATCCTTAAAAAACACAAGGAAGAACGCTGCAGAGGCTAATATAATGTAGAGAGCAGCTGATATTATTGTGGTATTTTCTACTCCTATAGCGGAAGATACAAAAATATCTATTGGAATTGAAAGTATAATAAAGAATAAAACTACTAATATGGTTAATAAAAGCCTACCAGTTAGTTTCATATTTTCACTAAATATATGATAAAAAATCTAACTTATAAATTTTGTGTTATAATAGATGAGAAAACAGTTCCGGTAAAATAACATTTACAGGAGACGAATCCCATAGGATTGTATAGATTATAAAGGCTGCAAATGCCGCAGTAACGCCAAATATTAGACCTACTATAGCAATACCTAATCTGGTCATGATGAACCACCGAAAGTATTTCCGTCACTTTGAACTTTAGTATAACAATTTGTGGGAGTTTGATTCTTTTGAACAATCAACTTAGGACAGCCAGTAGTTTCATCATAGGAATCTAGATAAGCAGCACCGACTAAGTCTGATGGATGATCCATTATAGGCGGAGCATGTAAATTCATAGACACTGCGTATAGATAGTCAGTATTTGAATCCCAGTATAGTTCAACATATGGTAAAGGTCTTACTGTTGGCCCAGTTAAAACTGCAGCGCCGTGCCAAGGATCATATGTAGAACCATGACAATCGCAGTGAATTACACTCTTTGCATTAGCAGATACTGCTGCGTTATAAGCTACTGATGGTAAGAAATTAGGCACTACTCCTCCAGGCTTAAAATATTGCGGAGGATAGAAATGTATTTCTGGTGGGGTACAACCTAGATGTTGACATATTGCACTATATGCTACTATTGATTTATATGGACCTACGCCGCCTGGAAAAGTATAAGTGTGACCATTTTCTGGTATAACCACTGTCGTAGGCTTTATTTCAACGGGCTTGTTATTTTCGTCACCCATATTTATCAGAAAAGTTATGTCTCCCAATAATGGGTACTGGAATAGCATTATTGTAGGATCATTAACTGGAAATTTAGAAGCCTCTATAGGTTTACCGTCAGAATCTACAATTATCATCCATGGGAACTTCTTCAGTGAAACTAATGCAGGATTTAGTGATGATACTAAGGGTACTGCAGAAGCTACCGCCAGTACTCCTATACCTATAAGGAGACCTTTAAGAAATGCTCTTCTACCAGGATCTAATGGACCAGCATTTTTTTCAGCATAGTTAAATAAGTAATCTCTGCCCCTTGCCATGAATTCTCTTTCATCAAATTTTGTATTTCCATTTCTCATCTTCCACAATAGTCGCTTAGCGAAAATGAAATCACTTCTTTTGATAATAATTTTATCATTCATGGCACTATCATGATTTTTAATATCTTTGAGATTTATAAAAACTTTTTCCCGTAATGAAATTAATGAATATAAAAGGAATTAATATATTTTATTTAAAGTTATAAAAAGAAAAATATATTTTATAATTCTAATATTTTCTAAGTTTCCATTCGATTTATTTAAATAATCTAATTAAATTATTTAGATTGTGAAATGTAATATAGTTTAAATATTGTTGATACTATCAAAAACATCATAGTTATTAAAAATAACATTTATAAAGCTAATCCGTACATATTTATCATGATTAAAATGGCTTTCGTTGAAAAAATTAAGGAACATGCAGAATTGAGTTGGTTTATAGTAATGTTAATATTAGTTGCTATTTTTGTAGGGTGGAATATAGTGGGTGTAACTAGTGGGTCAAGCACTAGCTATAGATACGGACTTCCATTATTTAGCGGTATGCCTAAAATAGCTCAAGCCGCAGTAAAATATTTTGAATCACATCCACCAGCTAATGGAGATTCCGAAGTAGTTAACGGAGTACTTGTAGTAAACATGACAGTGACTCAGTTAGGATACAATCCGAATATAATTATTGCTAATGCTAATGAACCAATCGCAATAATATTGCACTCTCCTCAAGTGATAACTGGATTCTTCATGAGATTGCCAGATGGCGTCGTAAATATAAATGCTCCACCCAACTATACAAATTACGTTTATTTTGTAGCACCTAGTACTCCAGGTAATTATACTTGGAGAGATCCAGAATATGCAGGATATAATTTCTCATACTGGACTGGAATTTTAGAGGTGAAGTAATAATGAATTATAAAAACATTATAAAAAACATAATTAATTATATAAAAGATTTTATTAATAAAGCATCAAAAGTTGCAAATCCAAAAGATACTATAGGAATTGTATGGCTTTACTTAATTGGAGCAGTAGCTTGGTTAATTGTTTTAGGTACAGCGGCCATGAATATGAGAACATATCTAGTATACGATCAAAACTCTCCAGCCGTAGGGCCAATCTATTATATGATGCTTACTATACATGGCTGGTCGGCAATGTTAGGCTTAGTTCCAGATGCTGCTCTTGGCATAATTGCTTTTTCGATGTATAAATCTGGACTCTCTGTCGTTCACAGAAAATTAGTAACTTCTATGTTCTGGATTTCCAATCTAGGATTAGTATTTGCATTATTTGGAGGACCGGATATGGGCTGGTACATGTATCCTCCTTTAGCTATTGAGGATAACTCTCTCTTCCAAGCTTTTAGGATTTATCATGGAGCTATGATGGGAGCAGGGTACTTAGCTTTAGCATTTAATAGTGCATGCGGAGCAATAGCAGCATTAACTTTTGTGATAGACGCTTATCTAACTAAGCCTAAGGATAAGAAGATAAACATATTTGCTGCATACGGCGTAGCGTTCTCCCTAATAATAGCTTTAACCCTACCCGCATTAACTGCGTCAGAATTATGGTATGTTCTTGCGATATGGTTACCCACATTAGTTAAAGTGAATCCTCTTCTATGGGTAATATTGTTCTGGTTCTATGGTCATCCAGTAGTTTATTATGTTCCGTTTCCATTATTTGGTGCATTATATTACTATATTCCAATATACGCAAAAAGATCATTATTTAGTGAAAAATGGGCTAGATGGAATATATTTCTATTAGCTATAGGTTCAATGCTTATATGGGTTCATCACTTACAAACTTTCCCTCTACCAGTAGATCTTAGGGCTTGGATTACAGTATCTACCCTAGTCTTGGCTTCTGGCTCTGGATTAACGGTGCTTAATCTTGGCCTAACTATCCTTACATCAAAAGGATATGACTATAAGGATCCGTTAGGTATGACGTTTTTAATAGCTCTAATAGGATTTATAATAGGCGGAGTCCAAGCTTTACCATTACCTATCAATATAATAAACGGCGTAGTACATAATACGTATTATGTTGTGGGGCACTTCCACTTAGTAATATGGACATTAATTTTGGTTGGTTTCACAGGAGTTTTTGTAGATTTGTTAAAATCTACTAATCCCAATCTTAATTTTAGTGCAAAGGCAAAGAAAATTATGCTAATGGGAGTACTATGGTGGACAGTACCATTTGTAGGTGTTGGATATACAATGACTATAGCCGGATATTTGGGTCTATTAAGAAGGGAAATAGCTTACCCTCCCATGTTCTCTTCATATATGCAATTAATGTCGTTCTTAGCAGAAGTAGGTATACCAGGATTAGTGCTAACCATATCTACTGCAATTGCTGAGTATGTAAGGACTAGCAGACCTACTGGTATTTCTATTACAGTACCTTCTATGCCTGGCTCTATGGCATATGTAAATTCTAATGAAAAATTAGTTAAACAGGTGACTTACGCAAATCAAATTAAGAGTAATATTAATAATTTTATATTAAATAAGACTAATTACAAATCTAATGATTTAATAAACTTAAAAGATAATATGAGGAGAACAAATATAGGAGGTGGATAGAATGGGTGAGAATGAGAAGAAAAAAGGATTTTTTGATTTAATTCTAGATAGAGTAGGCATTGAAGAGGCACCTCTATTTAGAACTCCGGATTACATGTATAATGTATCTTATTGGCTAGGAGGATTAGTTGCTGCAAGTTTCATTTATACAGTAATAACTGGTTTAATTCTTCTTTTGCTTTACGAACCAGCAAATGCTTACGGGCAAACTCAAATCATTATACATTCTATTCCATATGGTGCAGTTCTACTTTTCAGCCATTTATACGGAGCATACATAATGATAATTTTAGTCTATATTCACATGTTTAGAAACTTCTTTAAGGGATCATATAAGAAACCTAGAGAGTTACAATGGGTTACTGGAGTATTATTGCTTGCCTTAACTCTAGGTGCATCGTTCTTTGGATATAGTTTAGTAGGAGACGTGCTAGGAATTGATGCAGTAGATATAGGATCTTCGTTATTGATTGGAACAGGATTTCCAGGAGCAACAACTGTAGTTGGTTGGCTGTTCGGTCCAGGGATTGATGCTGTAGAATCTACTAATCCAATAGTTAGAAGCGAATTCTTCGATAGGATTCTAGGATGGCATATAATTCTTGTAGCGTTAATAGGTCTTCTATTCATTTTCCATTTGATGTTATCAGAAAGATATGGAATGACTCCGTCAAAGAAAGAAAAACCTTTTGTTCCAGCTTACTATACAAAGGAAGAGCAACAAAGATTTAACCCGTGGTGGCCAAGAAATTTTGTTTATATGCTATCATTAGTTCTAATGACATGGGGTATAATTTTAATAGTTCCAGATGTTTTAGCCAATTTAAACGGAGCTACAGTATTTGGCCATACTATTGAACTTCCTCTAGTAATTAATCCATTCCCAGCTCCTCAAGCATTTACTGCTGCAGCTATACATACTGCTCCTTATCCTCCATGGTTCTTCTTATTCTTATATAAGTTCGTAGATTTCCTCTTACCTAACGGTTTACCATTACTTCCATCAATGGTAATTGCGATTCTCATAGTTGGTTTAGTAATAATAATGTTGATTCCGTTTTTCGAAAATAGTAATGTTATGTTCCTAAGTAGTAGAAAGTTCTGGACATGGGTTATGTGCGTACTAATTTACTCATTAATCGCGCTATCTTTCTGGGGATATTTTTACCCTGGAGTACCAGCACCCTTTACTGCACAAATGGAAATCCTAGGAATTCCTGCTTTAATAATGGCAGCAATAATTTACTTATTTGGAAGTAGGTCGAAACAAAAGTCTATAAATATATCATCAACTAATTTACCTAGTGTAAGACCTACGACAATATTAGGAACTTCTGTTGTGACATTACTGTTCGCTGGAACTTTCGGAGACTTCCTCCTTAAGCCGTCTTTATTAGGCATATTATTATTATTACCTCTAGGAACATTAGTTTACCATTATATGAGCAAACTAGTAAAAGTTTTTAACTCAACTAGAGTTTCTACTGAACCAGGATTTCCGATAACTAAAAAAATGGCGTTTTTCGCAATTCCTACAATATTCGTTATAACAATATTCCTACTAATATTGATGATAAAGTTACCAAGTGTAGGAGTAGCTAGCACGTATGCAGGCATAGATTTAGGGGTAATATTGTTTCTATGGGGTTACGCAATTAATTTATATCACTATTTGGTATATGTAAAAGATTAGAATAAAAATATTATTTTTTATTTAAATTATAATAGAAAGACTTTTTAATTTATAAACGTATATTATATTATGAAACTTGACAAAGAAAAGGTAAAGTTTTCACATTTCATACCTCCCATTATTCTTCTTGCTTTAGTTTTAAATCCCCTAACTGAGAGTCAAGAGTTTTTACATGAATGGTTATTCATGGTAAGTCACTACGTACTGTTTATAGGAGGACTCCTATTGTCATATAAGGTAATTAAAGGTTCAACATATTGGATAATACCATCTGCATTTTTAGTATCGTTTTGGCACGTTCCTTATTTTTTTGCTCTTGCAGGAGCGTTTACATTTTTTAGGGCACTTAACGATTTTTCATTGATACTGGCTGGAATATTGGCAGGAATCTCAGCATCTAGACTTTCATTGTTCTCTTGGCTTTCATTAATAATAATATGGATGTTGGCAGATACAATACTTTCCATAGTATTTCTATTGGAATTTCCAGCTTATTCTAACGCAGTTTATAAATTTTCTCCCTATAGTGAATCTCAAGAATTTAATACTGCTATATCAATGTGGATAGTAATGTCTGCAATTATAGTATATGTATTCGGTAAATTCTTAAAAGAGTTATTATTTTAAAATGAATAAAATACTGGAAAAATCGATGGTATTTACCTTCTCTAATATTCAGTTATATTTTTAAATAGTTATTTAATAGGTAATTATTATTTTTATGATTGGATAATTTCTTATAACTAATAAATAAAACTTTTAATTCTTCGTATTAAGGCTATTATTTAGGAAGTTTATTTTATTTATCTTATATAAAACATTTGCTAATGCTAAAGATTTTAATAGTCTAGCGAAACTACCTTTTATTGGCATTCCCATAAATACACCAAGAAAGCTATTATTTATTTCTACTACGTCTGCTAGAGATTTCGGATTAAATTTTTCTTCGGAGTCATTTAATGCATTATAGATAGCGTGAACTCCAGATTGCATAGAAACTTCAGCATTAGATGGATACTTTAAAGATGCACATGCACCTGCACCATATACATCCTTATAATCTACTGAGCTTAGATCGTCATTAACTTCCATCTTATAGTTTTTAGTTGTAAAACCTAAGGAATTAAGAATATTAGGACCTCTGATTCCTCCTGCATAAAATATATGATCTGCCGAAAAAGTACCTTGAGTAGTATTTACTTCTTTACCTTTTATTTCATTAACTGCCGTATCTAAAAACAATTCTATTCCTAGTTCAGTTAATATTTTTTCTGCATATAACGATATCTCTTCTGGCATATGAGGTAAAACTCTTTTACCTCTATTTATCAAGATAATTCTTTCTTTACCTTTTATCTTTCCTAAGAGCTCTATTGTACTGCCTATAACTTCTACCCCTAAATCTCCTCCTCCTATTACTATTAGACTTTTAGCCTTATTTATCTCTTCTCTTATTTTAAGAGCATCTTCAAAATTTTCAAGTTTCATTACATGGTCTTGCGCTCCTTTTATCCTAGTCAGATCTTGTTGATAACCTAAAGCAACAATTAGCTTATCATAATTTATCTCTCCCTTAGTAGTAGTAATTTTCTTATCCTTAAAGTTAATTTTAAGGACTTCAGCTTTTATATCAGGTCTCCTGTAAAATAATGCAGACTCACCTTTGGCTATAGTATCAACTAATTTTGGCGTAAGTAAAAATTTATCTTCTTTATCAATCAATATTGAGTTCTCATAAGCACATTTAGCAGCAATCCCTGCAAATCCACCACCTAATATTACTATTCTCATTTTTTCACTCTGAAGATTCGAGCTTTTCTCTAAATATAGATAATACGTAGTTCTTTGCTTGAGTAAATGTCAATTTAGGTGGCATGGGTCTCTCATTCGGATCTACAACGACATCCATTACAAATGGACCTTTGCTTTCCTTAAGCTTCTTAAGTCCTTCATCCAGATCTTTCGGATCTTCTATTCTAATGCCTTCAATCCCAATGGATTCAGCTAATTTTGAAAAATCTGGATTATATAAATCTACGCCCCATTCTGGGTATCCCATGACTTCTTGCTCAAATTTTATCATTCCTAATTTAGAATTATTAAAAATTACTACTTTTATTGGTCTAGAATATTTCTTAGCAGTTATTAATTCCATCATTGTCATGGCAAATCCTCCATCACCTACTAGAGCTAAAACATTATCAGATACAAATGAAGCACCTACTGCACCAGGAACTCCAACCCCCATAGAGCCTAACCATGTAGAAAATACGAATCGTTGCTTGCCAGAAGCCTTAAAGTTTCTAGCTCCCCACATAGTAACGTTACCAGTATCTACTACCACTGTACCTTCTGTAAATACTTCTGAAAGTTTTGAGGCAACCTTTTGAGGCTTTATAGGAATAGAGTTCTCATCTTCCACTTTCTTTAATTCATCAAACCATTTTTCCTTTTGATTTTTCATTTTTATATAAAATTTTTCATCCTTTTCCTTTATTTTATTTAAAACTGATTTTAGAAAATCTTCTACTGTGCATACTAGTGAAACGTTAGCTTTAATTCTTTTTGAAATATTTTCTGGATTTATGTCTACTTGAATTACTTTAACGTCTTTAGGTAAGAAATTAACATATGGGAACGAAGTACCTAAAAGTATAAGTAAATCAGTTCTATTTAATGCGTCAACGGATGGTTTAGTTCCTAAAAGCCCTATTCCACCCATAACTTTTTCATCGTAATCCGAAAGTATTCCCTTACCATTTAGTGCATAGATTATTGGTGAACCTATTTTTTCCGCAAATTTGTTAAGTAATTCAGATGAACCCCTAGCTCCTCCTCCTATCATTACAACTGGGTTCTTACTTTCATTAATTAAATCTACTGCAGAATCAACATTTACAGAATAGCTGACCTTAACTTCTAAATTTCCTTCAAATTCTTCTCCATCCATTCTAAGAATATCTACTGGAAGATTTAAGTGAGATACTCCTTTCTTAGTTTTAGCTTCATGAATAGCTCTCCATACTAGGTATCCAGCATTTTTAGGATTTACTATCATTTGATTAAAAACAGATACGTCATCAAATAGTTTAACCATATTTACTTCTTGAAAATAATCATGTCCTAACATATCGCTCTCTACTTGACCGGTTAATGCTATAACAGACGCATGATCCATTTTTGCATCGTATAACCCATTAAGTAAATGTATTGATCCTGGACCAGAAGTTCCCATACATGCTGTTAAATTCCCTGTTAGTTTAGATTCTACAGAAGCTGCAAAAGCAGCGCCTTCTTCATGCCTAACTTGTATATATTGTATCTCTTTATTTTTTCTAATAGCGTCCATTAATGGATCTATAGAATCGCCAGGTATACCATAAATTCTCTTTACTCCTGCTTTAACTAATGTATCAACTATTATTTCAGCAACATTTTTTGCCATATCATTCTTACTATATAATGATTAAAAAACGTTTTTATTGAAAAATTTCATTATAAAGAGAAGAGATCTTAGAAAAGATATTTATTTTAATAAAAAAGTCAAAAAGCGATCTAGTTAAATTAAATTTATTCCTAAATAAGAGTTCTTTCCATATAATAGCAGATTAATATTAGAAACTTTTATATATTAATTTGATAATAAGATAAAAGAGAACATGAAAAGTCTAAAAGGAACTAAAACAGAGGAAAACTTCAAAAACGGCTTCATAGGAGAATCTATGGCAAATAGAAGATATCTATATTTTGCTAAAAGAGCTGATGAAGAGGGATATCCAGAAATAGCTGCATTATTAAGGAGCATATCTGAAGGAGAAACTGCTCATGCGTTTGGACATCTAGATTTCATAAGACAAGGAGACTCTGTAGATCCAGCTACAGGTAAACCAATAAAGACAATTGAGGAAATGCTAGAATCAGCAGTAGCAGGCGAAACATACGAATTCACACAAATGTACCCAGGATTTGCTAAAGTAGCAAGGGAAGAAGGTTTTGATGAAGCTGCAGAATGGTTTGAAACATTAGCAAGAGCAGAAAAGAGTCACGCAGAAAAGTTTACTAACGCGTTGAAGGCACTTAAAGGGGAAAAATGAATGTATTCTTTAAATAAAGATAATCCTGATTTTTTTAATCAAACTAAACTTCAATCAGAATTTATAAGACAAGCTTCAGTCTGTCACGGTTGCAGAAGATGTTTTAATTACTGTCCCGTTTTTCCCAAATTATTTAAGTTCACAGATCAAAAAGGCCCTAAGGCCCTAACTCTAGATGATCTCTTTGATATATCACCGGATTGTTTTCATTGTAATATGTGTTATGTTAATTGTCCTTTTACACCACCGAACGATCTTAATATGGACTTTGCTCATTTAATGAGCTGGGGCTGGTTATTTTACAGAAGTAAGACAGGAATACCTTTAAAAGACAGAATATTTGAGATGTTAGATTTTGCAGGTTTTGTAAGGCCCTTATCAAGAAATATGGTAAAAGGATTAATTAGTGAGGGAGCGCCAGAACTTAGAGTTGCCGAGAAAGGATTTCTTTCTAATTTTAAAAGGAAAGATATTCAGAATCCTAAAGCCAGAGTTGTCCTTTTCCATACTTGTTTAGTGGAAAATTTCTATCCAGAAATTGGAGAAGACCTAGTAGAAGTATATAATAAATTAGGAATAGAAGTAATAACTGCAAACTTCATTTGTTGTGGAGCACCCATGCTAGATGTAGGAGATTCAGAGGCATTAAAAAGGAATGCTGAATATAACTATAATATTATAAAGGAATATATTAAGAAAGGATATGATGTAGTGTCTCCTATCCCTACATGCACATTAATGCTTACTAAGGAATATCAGTATATCTTAGATAAGGACGCTATAAAGGTATATGATGCTATGGAGTACCTTCTTAAATTAAAGAGGGAAGGGAAAATAGAGTTAAAAGGAGAAATGCCTAAAAGTATATTTTATCATACGCCATGTCACTTAAGATACTTAGGTGTAGGATACCCTGGTGTTCAATTAATGAGAAGTCTTAAATCTAAAGTGGAAATAGCAGATAAAGGATGTTCTGGCATAGATGGAGGTTGGGGATTAAGAAACTACTCAAAGGCTAAAGTTATTGGTTCTAAAATGATGGAGGCTTTTTCTCAAAGTAATGCTGAAATCTTTGCGACTGAATGTCCACTAGCTGGATTACAAATATTTAAGGCTTCAGGGAGAAAACCTTTACATCCTATTCAAGTTTTAAAAGAGGCGATGAAGAACGATAAAAGTTGAAGAAGTTTTACCGTGGTTTGAGTACGAAAAAGTTAGAGAGGAAAGAAGGAAAAAAATTGTAGAAATTAAAAAGGAAAGAAGATTGGAGTTAGGCGACAGATTAGGAATACTATTTGAAAATAGAGATACAGTACTTCAACAAATTCAGGAAATGGTTTACCTCGATAAATTATCAAACAAAAAAGATATTGAAGAGGAAATAAATATTTATTCCTCTTGGTTGCCTTGTGGAGGAAAAGCTAAGGCTAGCCTTTATATTTATGCACAAGATGAAAAAGACTTAGAGAGAGTATTTAATGAGTTACCAGAGATTTATAATTCAATATTTTTACGCGTAGGGAAAAAACTTATTCAAGGAGAACCGGAAAGCGGAAGAAATCAAGGCCATGCATTTAGTACAGTACAATTTCTTACGTTTGATTTAGAAGGAGAAAAATCTACTGATATGGAAGTAAACGTAGTACATCAAAATTACAAAGTTAAAGTTAAGGTTCCTGAAAATCTTGCAAAAAAAGTAATAGAAGAAGCTTACGAAGAATGCTAGTACTAAACATTAAAAATCACTTTATCCTAGGCTCGACGTATTTAGTAAGAAGATAATTAATTCCTTCAACTATTATTACACCAGTTATAATAGGGTGTATAATATACACTACATTTACTCTTTCTAATACACCTAATAGCGTTGCTAATATTGCTGGAGTATGTTCTATGTTTATTAAAACACAAATACTAAATGCAATAAATGATGCTATAGTAGCCATAATTATTCCATATAAATGAAATAAAGAGAATATTAAGCCTACTAAACCACAAATTGTATATGAAAATAATATTATAATACTTCTATGCATTCTCCAATCTGGATCAGGATATTTAGTAGCAGCCGTAGCTAAAAATGGTGGAAGTATAAATTCAGTATTTGTTATGATAGTTATGGCTACTAAGATTGAAATTGAAATTATTAAGTTCAAAATAGCAACAAGTTTTTTCTTTCTAGAAGGAAAGTGCATGAAATGATATAATGGAGTTATAATAAAAAGATTTTCTCTTAATCATAAAAATAACAAAATTATTACAAATACAATAAGTTTACTGATAATGTGCAATGAAATAGCTACTTAATTTTATATTTCTGATATATAAGTATAATATAGTTTTAAATATAACTAAATTGACTTATATAAGTATACTAAAATTTATATTTAACTTTTACTCTGTTATAAAAAATATTAATTAACCTACAAAAAGAGTAAATTTTAATGATAAAAACAAAATTCTATCTTGCGTTATTTATAACTCTAATAGTAGATATTATTTTATATTCTGTTTTTCCATTTTTTAATAGAATTTATCCAGAATTATTTGGATTACCACTTTTTTACTGGTATCAAACAATTTTACTCGTAGTAAGTAGTTTAATGTTTCTAGGTATTACGCTAATATTCAAGGAGGTGGAGTAAATTGATATCAATACCTAAGTCTAATATAGATGGAATTACTTTAGGAGTTTTTCTTATTTTATTTGTAATATTTATATTTTTGGGATTTTATGGAGCTAGATGGAGAAAAGGAGACATGAATAAATTACATGAATGGGGATTAGCTGGAAGAAGACTTGGAGTATTCTTCGTATGGTTCCTAATGGGAGCAGATCTTTATACTGCATATACTTTTATTGCGGTTCCAGCAGCCCTATTTGGTATAGGTTCACTTTATTTCTTTGCAGTTCCTTATGTAGCATGGACATTTGCCATTGCTTTACTTACTATGCCAAGATTATGGACTGTTTCAAGAAATAAAGGATATGTAACTGCAGCAGATTTTGTAAAAGACAGATTTAATAGTAGAACGCTAGCTATACTAGTAGCTATAGTTGGTATAGTAGCAGAATTACCATATATAGCTCTTCAAATAGTAGGGATGAAGGCAGCACTCTCTATGTTACTTTTAGGATTAGGAATAGGAACTAGTAGTGTATCATCATTAACGTTTATTAATGAAATATCTCTTTTACTAGCTTTTGCTATCTTAGCAGCATTTACTTATACTAGCGGATTAAGAGGAGCAACATTAACAGGTGTATTCAAAGATGCGCTTATATGGTTTACTGTTATAGTTTCAATAATAGCCATTCCAATATTTATAGGCGGCTTCCACACTGCGTTTTCCGATATTAAAGCTCCGGCCAAATTCTTAACCTTACCAAGTTCATTTATTACTGCGTATTTCTCATTAGCTTTAGGAAGTGCAATAGCACTATATCTTTATCCTCATGCTATAAATGGTTCCTTGTCATCCAATAGTAAGAATCAGCTAAAATTAAGTACGTCCATGTTACCAATTTATGGTATAGGTTTAGCTTTCTTAGCATTATTCGGAATCTTAGTATACGCAGTTTCTCCGGCCTTATCTGCTATAAGTACATTAAAACCCATAATAGGAGCTTCTTCTGCAGCAGATCTAGTAGTTCCTGCTACTATTGCTTATGAGATGCCTAATTGGTTTGTAGGGATAGCTCTTGTAGGAGTATTCATAGGTGGATTAGTTCCTGCTGCAATAATGGCAATAGCCATAGCTAATTTATTTACGAGAAATATTGTAAAGGAGTTTAAGCCATTATCTGAGAAAGCGGAATCAAGCATGGCAAAATGGGTATCTGTAGTATTCAAATTCCTTGCTTTAGGTTTCGTATTTGCAGTGCCAGGATATGCTATAACGTTACAATTACTTGGAGGTATAATAGTAGCTCAAGCTCTACCTCCAGTCTTTTTAGGGTTATATACTAATAAACTGGAAAAACGATCTTTAATAGCGGGACTTATTGCTGGCGTAGTATCTGGAATAGGCCTATACTATTACTCTCATGGAGTATTTATGAAAACACCTATAGGGTTAATATATATTGCACTAATAGCACTAATTATAAACTTAGCAATATCTGGGATAGGAAGTCTAATAGCTTATTCCATGGGATGGAGACCCAAAATAATTGTAAAAGACGAGGAAATTATGAAATCATTATAACTATTTAAATGTATGTTAAAGTTTTTTTAATTTATGATTATATTCGTCTTTAACGGAGTTTACATTCATGAATATAAAAATTATATCTAATGAAGGCGGTGTTGGAAAATCTACATTAGCTTTAATAATAGCGAAGTCATTAGCGTTAAAATCTAAAAAAGTAGCATTGCTCGACATGGATCTGCTCGGATATCCTTCTTGGGTTATAGGAGTAGAAGGGAATGGGATTATAACTACGCTATTAAAAAATAAAGATTATAAACACGCTATAAAAGAAATTGAAATTGGAAAAGGATCTATAACTACACTAAAACTCTTTGATGGAAAGGAAATAACAGATTTAGACCGCAATATCCTAATAGAAGCCATGAATATAATTAACGATACTCTAAGAAATTTTAAGTATGTAATTACAGATACTCCTACAATGTCATTTAGAGAGAGAATAAAACAATTGGAACCAGAAGGGAAGTCTTTGATGATAACCAGATATAGCTCCGAAATACCCAGTGTAACTGATAGTGATACACTAGGAATAATAGTTAACATGGTACCCGATAATTTCAAAACATTCTCTAAGCATATTAAAAACGAAATAGTTATTCCTTTCTACGAGCAGTTATTTAATTTCTCTGGAAATATTAATGAAATACCAATTTTTGATGAGATAAGTAAGATAGAAACTATGTTTGAATCTTCTTAATCAAATCTATATATTGTTTTATTGTCTGAATACCTTTTTCTGTTATCTCTATAATAGTTCTTGGACCTGATAATGTAGGAACTTTTTTAACTGTTATAAGTCCACTCTCTTCCAGAACTTGAAGATGCATAAATAAAGAGCTCTTAGAGATTCCTGAGGATCTTTGAAGATCTGAAAAAGTGGATTTACCTAGAATATAAAGTGATAAAAGTATTCCCAGTCTGGCTGAATTCGATAAAGTAGGATCGTTTAAAAGTTCCATTATTTTCTTAAGTTCATCAGTCACTCTCTATTACCTCCATTAATGATTTATATCCAGCAAATATCCATGAAATACCAAAAATCATCGAGAAAAACTCTATAAATCTTGTTTCACTTAATGTCATTAGCATGGTAAATGTGATTAATGCCAAGATATCATAGTATTTTATTCCGTTAGCTGTTTTATATAAGAAATAAAGAGATATATCTACAGAAATTGCATATAAAGTTGAACCAAAGATTAGGAATATAATGTTAAAAAAGAAAGCTCCAACACCTAAGAATACAAAAGAAATAATAAGAAGAAATGGATAAATGTAATATTCGAAGATATGTATTTTTCTTGAATTTTCGCCAAAAATTGAAATAAAATTATTCAATATTTTCCTAGCTTTCCTAAAAAAACGTATTGATAGTAATATGTAAAAAATAAGTATGCCAGTAATAGATATACTAAATGATATATAGCTGTATAAATTTAGAAAATTTAAGATAAAGTATGCTAATCCAAAAGAAAGTGGAAATGTTCCCCAAGAAATGTAGTACTTTCCCAATGCTTTTCTGAATTCAGTCATAACAGTATTTTTTGCTAATTCTTTTGATTTTATTATTAGATCTTTTTCTGTCATCTATTCACCTAAATTATAGATTCTATCTAATGTTACAAGGTTTTCTACCTTATATCCCTTTTCACCTTTCACAAACGAATATTTCTTCTTATTAACCTCTATTTCTAGAATTGCAGACTGATCTTCACCTTCTATTATCGAAGATTCTAGAATATCTTTAGCAGTAATTGGACCAAATACCTTCCCCTCAAATATAAGATTTGCCTTATAATCCTTAAATATTTTCACCATGTCGAGCTCATGCGTAACAATTATACCTTCTTTACCATATTCTTTTATCCAGTTAGCAATAATTTTTCTTTTACCAATATCTACATTTTCAAAAGGTTCATCAAGTAAAATAATTTTGGAATTCGATGCTAAGGCTATGATTGTTCTGAAAATAACTCCTTGTCCTGCAGATAATGAGTATATATTTTTATTTAAATCCTTTAAACCTAATTGACTAAGCATTCCAATAGCAAGTTTGGAATTAATACCTTTTATTTCTTCATAAATATAAATCACATCTTTTAGTTTCACGCCAAGAGAGAACGCTTCATTAATATTTGTTGAAAGTTCAGTATAATTCCTTAACTTAGAAACCTCTTTACCATCTATAAATATATGTCCTTGATACGGTATTATTCCAGCTATTGCTTTTAGAAGAGTTGATTTTCCTGAACCATTAGGGCCCAATAAAATAACTTTCTCATTAATAGTAGCATTTACGTCCTTAACTACCTTGTCCTTGCCATAAAATATTGACACATTGTTGAGTTCTATCATGCTAACTTCTCCTCCTCTAGGGGTTTATAATATAATTTTCTTATTCCTATAATATCAATAATTGTTAATACTACTGTCCAGAGTATCGATGAAATAATTGCTAATGGAATTGAAATAAAAGATCCAGATTGCCCACTTAATATAATTGAAGCGTAATTTAACGGTGAAGGTTTGCCTAAATATCCGCTCATAGTTAACGAGTCTACCATTGTAAATGGACTGGCATACGTAAAATAATTTAATTTTAAATATAAATATCCGAATCCAAAAAGAAATGAAAATAATAAAGGAACCATATTAATAAATTCTCTTATTTTTCTAGTTGTCTTTAGTGTTATTATACTAAGGAACATGGAAAAAGATGTCAAAAATATTGCAGTTAATATAATAGATATTATTAATAGCAATATGTCTTTTGGATAAACAATAAATCCGAATCTATTTGAAAAGGCTACAGTAGTAAAAGCTATCATTGTACTTCCAATTATGAGAGATGCAATGATAGACCCAATATATATTGAAGAAATATAATATAGTGGAGTTAATTTGGAGTATCTAAATAGGTGACTTAATCCTCCTGTTTGATAATTTAGCATAGCGGTTATTCCAACAGACAATGAACCTAAAGAAAAAAGTATTATAGTGCCTGCCCATCCAGACGTATAATAATAGACCTCTTGATTATAATATTCCCCATGAGCTATTCCAGGAGAAAAGATATATGCTCCCATAAGGATCCAAAAAATCATAAATCCTACTGCCCATATTAAATCGTAAGGATTGGTAAGTAACCTTTTTGCTATATAATATATTAGCCTCATGAGTATTAATAGGAAATGAATATTTTAAGCTAAGTAAACAGTTCAATTTCTGAACATACGTGAAAATTTTTATTTCAATTCTAAAAAATTATTTAAAAGCACTTTTAATTACAGAGTCTGCTAATTCATACTTTCCTCTATCAGTTTTAATAACATATCCTCTTTTCTCATGTTTTGTGGGTTCGTTCAATATATTTCAATAGGATGATACAGTAAAAATATGTTTTCTATAGAAAATAATATCTCTCCTAAATAATTTACTATACTACTTCTTGACCTCAAAGCCCTTAGCTCGACCAACAACAAGGTTGGCCATGTACATCATCCAAGCATAAGCCAAACTAGCTTAGCATCAACAACTTGACCAGCAAAACTCGTAGCCCTAACAGACTCACCAAATGCTTAACAGCAGAGAACAAGGACTCAACCAACCACCTTAACTAACCCTTCTCATCCCGCCAACGCTCATAACCCAACTTCTTGAACTCGCGCACAGCCTTACGCCTAGCAGGATGACCACGCCTAAAGCGTTCTTCCTAGGAGGAACAACAACATCAACACCAAGATTATAAATCTCGTTAGTATCATAAGCCTTATCGCCATAGGACCTCTTAACTTCCTTACCCTTTTCCTTCAAGTCCTTTACTTTGAAGCAGATTCGGCCTCATTACTCGTCACCTCAGCGCTTACTATCTTGAACTCGCCCTTCTCCATAACTACTTCAATCTTAAGGAATTTTGAATCCCTCCTTTTGCCCCACTTTGCTACTATTGTCCTCCTCTTGTTGTGCTTATTCCAGTACCATCAGCTATTACTTCAAGTTCGTCACTCGCTTCAGGGAAATTAATATTCATGTTTCTTACCCTTTCCCATATTGTTAATCTAGGCTTGTCGGTATTATCTTCATTTCTGCTAGTGCGCTTAGTACTCCTTCTATTGCTCTGTAGGGTAAGAATAAGTGTAGGAAGGCTAGGAAGTCGTTGAACTCCTTTGAATTGTACTTGGTCTTAGCATACCTGTTCTCTTCCTGGAGTAATTCCCACCAGTGTTCGAAGACGTAGAAGGGGAACATTAGCTTATATCTTGTTACCACGTTCTCATCGTACTTGTTCCAATCCCTAGTGTTCTTCTTTTCCATGGGTAATACTCTGCATAATTACTTAAAAATTTTTGTATAATTCTGAAGCGATCCACAACGTACTCTCTCCTAATATTTTTATATACTTGATATGGTTGTAAGATGTATCATAGAAATAAAATCCATAAGGAGAGAATAGTTGCCACTAGAACTATAGGCGTAGTTATCAGACCTAAGTAAACATAAATCCTTAGAGGTATCTTTACGCCGTGTTTTCTTTCTAAGGAATATATCCAGAGTAGAGTAGCCAAGGACCCTATAGGAGTGAACTTAGGTCCTATGTCATTGCTTATTACGTTTACTAAAGCTAAAAGGAAATGGTTAGTAGAATGGGTAGAGTTTATAGCTAGAGAATTTATCATAACTGAAGGAAGATTGTTCATAAAGGCTGCGGTAAAGGCAAAAAGTAATCCTTCCATTATCACGTTAAATGGGGACGGAAGGCTAAACAAGGTAGAGTCAGTACTAGCTAAGAAATTAGTAACGCCTTGCTTCCCCATGCCGAAAACTACTATGTACATGCCCAAAGAGAAAAGCACAATCTGCCAAGGTGCCTCTCTTACAACCTTATATATATCTATTTTTTTCCTACGCTTGGCTATAATACCTAACAGGGTAGCCGCAGGAATGGCAACCATTGCAACTGGGATCTTGGCAAATGAAGTAAGAAAGTAAGCTACAACTAATATTGCTATGAAAGGAAAGCCTAGCTTAACCAAAAGTTGATCATTGATTGTAGGTTGAAAACTAGGCAATTCTTGATTCTTATCGGTCTTTCTAACTAGAAGAAAATAATAAAGTATTACTGAGATTATTACAGATATTATAAAAGGAAATATCATATATTCTGCATAAAGGAGAAATGAAACATCAAAATATGTAGCATCTATTATATTTACTAAGTTACTTATTATGAACGGGAGGCTTGCAGTATCTGCGACGAAACCTATTCCCGTCATAAACACAATCTTAGAACGCTCATCAATGCTGCTCCTAGATATTATTGAAGTGGCTATTGGAGTCATGACTAACGCTGCTCCATCGTTTGCAAAGAGCGCGGAAACTACAGCGTCAAGCAAAAGCAAAAGAACGAAGGCTTTGCCTAACCTATTTCCTAATCCCAATATTTTGTACGCTATATAGTCGAAGAAACCTGCTTCATCCAATATTAAAGTCATAATTATTATAGCAACGAAAGTAAACGTAGCGTCCCACACTATATCGAAAACTAACACAACGTCGTGAATATTAGAAATACCCAGAATTAGAGTAAGGGCTCCACCAATTAGTGCTGAATACCCTATTGGAATTCGCTTGGGTTTAAAATTAACCAACAAAAGCGTAGCTACGAATATTAGAATTGCAATCAGTAACTTCAGCATCCATTTTCAACCTAAGATAAACACTTTTAACAATATTGAAGCTCTTTCTTTAGGATCCCAAGACAAAGATATATTTACACCTAAGATTGAAATTCCACTAAAGTGTTGTAAGATGGATTTTATTGATTTTTTTCTATTTATCTGAGAAAGTATGTCAGAAAATATTGTATAAAGAGCTCTATAAGAAGAAAGTGAAATTCTTGCGTCAATTAGAGCATAAGGTAAATTTATGTTATTTAAGAAAACTTTCAGAATAGAGGTTTTACCTATTCTTCTTATTCCAGTAAGGGGAACTATTGGCTCAGAAATTGCAGATTGTAATAAACTTAGCTCCTCATCTCTATCGTATAAATTTTCCCTAGTTTCCTTAGGCCTTTCATCGAAGAAAATTAATAACACCCTATTAGATTTAAGCTTTTTTATACATTATCATGTAAATCCTTAAAATTTTATGTAGTGCTAGAAATATGTTAAAAGCTATTTTATTTACTAAAGATAACTTAAAAATGAAATAATAGAATAAAAATTTTTTATTCTATAAAAATAAATATGATAATTACTTAAAATAAGACAAAATACCTAAACGGTCATTTTTATTTTAGAATCTTCTATCCTTAGTAAAATTCATTAAATAACCTTAATTAATATATCGTTATAATCTCGATTCGCATTGTAAGTTCAAGAAGAATTTATAATATATCATATTCATGTAACTATACTACTCATTTCTAGCAAAATCCTAGAAAAATAATATCGCTTTTTAAAAAGAATAAAAATCTAAAAACGTTTATATGATTATATTGTCTTATTATCTATGATCAAATCGTTAATTTCAGGACTCTTAGCAGGTGTGTTAGATATCTCGTTTTATACAAACGATATGAATGTATTTGCGGTCATTTCATATCATATTTTAAAAATATACTCTATACCACTAGGTATTATTCTTCATTTAATAGCCTCAACTATAATTTTTGCTGTTGCGGTATTAATTATTGAAAAAAGTAAAATAAACGCTACTAGTTTTATTTCCTACTTTATTCTAGGAATAATGGTCGGTTCGTCTGTCCTAGCGCTATTTAGTTTACCTGTTCATCTGTTAATCTTCCCTATTAAAGTAACTCTAACTTACGTTATGGGGCACATATTTTATGGTATAGTAGGATATTTGATCTTATGGATATTAAAAAACAAAATTTAAATATTTACGAATACAATTTTTGTACTATTTTATAAATGAAAATATTTCTCTAACTTAAATTTATATTATATACATTATCTCTCCAAACTATCTTGTTTTCCCTCCAACTTATAACTAGAACTATCCAGGCAAAGAAAATCCCAATAACAGACATTAATGCTGGTAATATGGAATCTTTCTTCCTCATCCTTATAATGTTTTTAATAATCCATAGTATAAATGGAGTGATAAACACTATATTCAAAGTAAAAATAAATGACAGCAAAATAATAAACATTAAGGGTCCAAATAATAAATAAGCCTTTGCGCCTTTCGGTGAGTAAACTCTTACTGTTATTACTTGTCTTTTAGCCCATTTTATTAAGTTCCTTTCATCGTACACATTCAGAGGTTCAGCTCTACCTACAAATGCTATTTTTCCTCCTCTTCTTTTAACAATCCTTGTTAATGTGCAATCATCGCACCATTCATTTGATAGCTCGTCTATAACATATGATGTAAAAAAATCTTTTTTAAATGCCATAGACCCTCCCCAGAGAAAAGTTCCTCCTACAGCTTGAGACTCGAAGGCTAAGGTCCAGAATCCTGCTCTTATAAGATTTCTTAGAGTAATTTTAAATGGCTTAGCGAACGAAAAAGTAGTAGATGCCATATATTCTCCTAATGGAGAGACTAGTTCTTTCAACCAGTATCTAGGATAATAAGTATCTGAATCTCCAAAGACTATAACGTCGCCTTTTGCATACTTCAGTCCAGTTATTTGCGCTTTAATCTTTCCACTACATTTCTCACAATAATAATCCGTAATTACTATCTTTACATTATATTTAGTTAAAATATTTTTTACACTATCTCCTTTATCAACAACATAAATTACTTCATATTCATCTGGATAATCTTGAGAAAGAAGAGATTTCACATTGTTTTCTATATTAACGTCTATACCTCTTACTGGGATAATAATTGAAGCCTTTGCATGAAAGTTACCGTATTCTTTAAAGAACTGTGTTTCCTTCCACATTTGGCCTAGAATAGCTAAATCTACTAAAAGTGTAAAAGCAATTAAAATTAAGATCGTAAACTATCACCAATAAGCAAATTTTCAAGTAAGTTTTTATAATTGTCCATAATACTTAAACATATCTTAACTCCATTTACTAAATATAATAAAACTGTATGTATTGAGATATTTTTTAATATTAAATTAAAAAGGGATAGCAAGCCTCTTTACCTCTATCGCTATTACCTGAGATACTTAATTATATATCTTATTCAAAATATAGTATAATAATACCTTATATTATCAGTTTTTGTAATTAAAAATCAAAATAGATTATTTAGTTAATAGATTTCTTCTATATCATATTTGGATGGTTAAGTTGCGTGATTAAAAGATTATATCTAGTAAAGTTAATTATTAGATTATATTCGTATATTTATCGTAAACACATATATAGATAAGATAAGATATAAGCATATTTTAAATAAATCTTTTAACGTATCTATACAAAGTTTATGACTTTTAATTTAAAGATTTATATATGAATAAATTTATTGAATCTTCCTAGACACTTTTTTATAATATATATTCCATATCTATCATTCTATGGGAGAAGAAGAATTATTGAAGAAAATGGATTTAAACTCTACAACAAAGATTTATTGGTCACTAACAATATTAGCTACTATAGGAGGATTCCTGTTTGGATATGATACTGCAGACATAGGTACTGCGTTAGATCTAATTCCATACCATTTGTCAGCGTTTGCCTTAGGTTATCTAGTAGCTGGAGCGTCATTAGGTGCTGCAATAGGGGCTATAATTGCTGGACCGCTCACAGACAAGTACGGAAGAAAATCAATTTTACTTGTGGACGCTTTGATTTATGCAATTGGAGCAATAGTTTCAGCAATTACTATTAATGCAAATATGTTACTCATAGCTAGGACATTTATAGGACTAGCTGTAGGTGCAGACTCGGCTATTGCTACGGCATACATTGCCGAGTACGCTCCTAAAGATAAGCGAGGTAGCCTTGAAATGTTACAAGAATGGATGATAACTGCAGCTCAAACTATATCCTATATTATAGGATTTTTCATACTATTTGAGTTCCCTTTAATCGCATATAATATTGACTGGAGAATAATACTTGGAATAGCTGCTATACCTGCCATAATAGGCTTAATTTATAGGATGAAAATGCCAGAATCCCCTAGATGGTTACTTATTAAGGGGAAATTCGATAAACTCAAGGAGACATTAAATACTTTAGGAATAAAAAATGTAAGTAATGATGAATTATATACAATAGCTAACGAAATAAAAAACGATAAACCAAAACTAACTCCAGGAGTTAAAAGAGCATTACTAGTTGCAGGATTATGGATGATGTTTCAGCAGATAACAGGAGTGAACTCCTACGGCGATTTTCACGAACAACACTCCTAAACAAGAAGACAAGCTTTACAAGAGTAAAACTTTTATAAAGAGAACAAGAAAATAACACAAGCCGAAAGTGAACATGGGGATAAAACCCCATGTGGCAGGCTGGCTATACGTCCCCCGCGATCTAACATGTGGGACAACATCCCGAGTAGGAGTGTGCAAAAATTTAAGGGGACGTTCTCATACTTACTCTACACTATCTCCTAACAAAATTAACAATACAACGCGTATTATTATAGAAAAATTCAAGAATCAGGAAAAAGAGTATTACACATGGAAAGGAAGATAAAGCCTAAAGTATTTGCAATAGATGTGGGGGAATCAAGACTTGTTGCAACCAAGATGGAAATAAACAACAACACAGTAAAAGAAGCTGATACGAGAGAATTCAAATACAACGAGGAAGGACTCAAAGAACTTATAAAATTCCTAGAAGGATACGAAGAAGGAATAATGGAAGCAACAGGAGTATACTTCTACCACGTATACAACGTACTGAGAGACAACGGACTAAAAGTAAACGTGATAAACCCTGTCCAAACAGTTGAAGTCCTAGGCAAGAAGACAGACAAGAACGACTCCATAAGACTCGCAATAGCCTACGCTGCAGGCACAGTAAAAGGATCGTACATACCAACGGGAGAAATGCAAGAACTAAGAGAAATGACAAGACACAGAGAAGGACTAGTAGAGAGAAAGACACAAGTAAAGAACGAGATAAGGAAAGTTCTAGAAACAGCAGGATACAAGCTACCTCCCTTCGAAAAGAAGACAAAGGAAATAGTGAGAAAACTAGCCACTGATGAGAAGCTAACTGACGAAGAGATCAAGGAGTACTCCAAATTATTGGGAAGAAAATTAACTAGAATAGAAGCGTTCATCCTAAAACAACTCCTGGACCTACTGAACATTATAGAAGAACAAATTAAGGAAGTGGAGAACGAGATAATGAAGTTCCTACCCGAGGAAGCAGTAGAGTTGACTAAGATACCCGGAATAGGCCCAATCTCTGCAGCCACAATTTACGCTGAGCTTGGAGACGTGAGCAGGTTTGAGTCTTCGAAACAAGCTGCTTCTTATGCTGGAGTTTCTCCAAGGACTAAGCAGAGCGGGAAGACCGAATTTCACAACGGTCTCATCAAGGGGAATAAGCACTTATCCCGCGTTCTATTCCTTGTTGCAAGGTCCGCTAAGAACACGGCCCAATTTAATGGCTTCTATCAAGCCTTGTTGAAGAGGACAAGCAATTCCAAAAAGGCTACATTAGCCTTGGCCAACAAGATATGTAGGATAGTTTATCACGTACTCAAGGATGGGGAATACAAGGGTGAGACTAAGAAGACTAGGTATAGGGGAGGAGGTGGTGAAGGCCCTCAAGTTGACCCCAATCAAGTAGTTCCTTCGGCTCTTCAAGCTATCGCCTAGCCATGTTAGAGGCAAAGCATGTGGAGCCTCCTACGGTGATTTTCACGAACAACACTCCTAAACAAGAAGACAAGCCTTACAAGAGTGAGACTAAGAAGACTAGGTATAGGGGAGGGGGTGGTGAAGGCCCTCAAGTTGACCCCAATCAAGTAGTTCCTTCGGCTCTTCAAGCCATCGCCTAGCCATGTTAGAGGCAAAGCATGTGGAGCCTGCCACGCCCTAACGGACGGGGCTTCCTGCTTCAAAGCCGAGGCTTGCCCAAAGGGTAGAGGTCTCAGCTCCACAGGCACTAAGGGTCGTTCCGACCCCGAGCACTAATGTGAACCCACAGTATCCCAATATGGGACTGTTGAATGGAGCAGAGGCGTACCACATAGACCCTCGCTTTAACCAAGGCGTCTCAGTGACGCTTACTCCGTCAGTGACTGCCATTAATAGAATATTTGAAAAAGAAGTATATAAGTTTTACAAAGGAGGCTATCCATCTCCACCCTTACCGGTAGACCCAAAATCTAATTAGTAAAAATAATTTTTATTTATTATTAGTAGTTCGTAAAGATTTAATGTAATTAGTTAGATAATTATATGATAATTTTTATAAATTTCCAAGTACCATATTGGATTTTTTATATTTCCACACAATTAACTGAGAGATATTATTATAATATTAGAAAATGATGGGATGTATATGATAAAATACGTTTTATTTACATTGATTATTTAATACATTATTCTTAATGCTCTTGATTATGAGTATAATAAAATATATTCTTTTATTTATTAAGAAAAAATATGAGGTTTAATGTTGAATTTATATTTGTAATATGATTTTGGGTCTACCGTTACGGATGGAGTCTTCCGCCCCCTTTGAACCTATATAGATTAATTAGTTGGGGAGAGTAATACTCTCCAACTGGGAAACATGGTCGACCCTTTGACTGAAGCAAAGTCTTCGAGAGGGGGCGTGACAAACCCCTACCATCGGACTGAACATTGTGATAATATGCACGGATATAGGTGTGATAAAGAGGTAGGGATCCTAGGAATAGACATATCAAAAGATCATCTAGTAACGAGTGAGGGGAGGGTCTACGAGAACAACAAGAAGGGTTATGAAGAAATACTAAAAGTGAAACTAAACACAATAGTGGTCGAACCGACAGGAGCATACTCAATAAAACCATGTCAATACTTCAAGGAAAAAGGGATCAAGATACTACAAGTAAGCCCAAATATACTATGGAAGGAGAAGGACTTGAGAGGAAAGAAAACAGATTTTTACTACAAAAACTAATAAACATGGCAAACAAGGCAAAGGAGTACAACTACAACCCATTGAAAGAACTAGTAACACTATATATCTTCCTAAAAGACCTTGAAGTAAAGTACAAGAACAGGGTAAAAAGAGCACTATTCCTAGTCAGTGACGAGGAAAAAATAAGCAAGGAAATGCTTGAAGAATTCTCTAAAGGAAACTTCAAAATACAATTATACAACTTGGAACAAAGATAGTACTTGAAGAAATCGAAGTATTATCTAAAGCACTACTGGAAACAAGCGAGAAAATAAAAGAAGTAGAGAAAATGATACAATCACAGTCTGAAAATCACGTTCTATTAACTATACCGGGAATAGGAAAACTTTCTTCGGGAATAATAATAGGCATTGTTGGAGACATTAAACGCTTTCCTAACCCTGAGTCCTTCGTAGCCTACTGTGGTTTAGACCCAATAGTTGAGAGGAGCGGTAAAGCTACTGTAAGTAAGGGAATATCGAAGAAGGGTAATAAGTACTTGCGCAGCTTGCTCTACTTCCTCGCTGAGATGAATTATTCTCGTAATCCTACATTACTAGAATTTTACGAGAACCATAAGGAAAAGTTGAAGGGAAAGAAGTTGTACACTGCTTTAGCCAGGAAATTGGCTAGAATAGTTTGGAGTGTTTGGTATAATAATAAGCCTTATGAGCCTAAGTGATCCTCCCCAAATCGCCACGTGGATTGAAAGGTACACGTGGCAATCTTAGTTGACATTATGCTTGAAGTTCAACCGAAATATTTATTACTGAACGCCCCTTGTTAAGATAAATATTCCGTTCTATTACGGTCCATACATATTTGCACCATTTTTTGGATCAAGTGATGGATTATCAGCAATAAGAGCAGGAATAATAGCTACGCTAATAATCTCTGCAACACAGACTGCAATTGTCCTTGTTGCTCTAAAATATATAGATAAGATAGGCAGAAAAGGTTTAGGTAAATTGGGATATTTAGGAATGGCTATTTTCTTAGCTTTTGGTGGTGTTTCAGTAATGTTATTTTCTGGAATAGGAAAAGTAATAGGTCTAATAATAAGCTTTATAGGGTTTATGATATTCTTCGGTCTCGGAGTAGGAGGAATAGGTTGGACCATTCAGGGAGAGTATTTCCCTACAAACATAAGAGGAACAATGGCGTCCCTATTAGCATTCATAAACTGGACCTCTAACTTTGTACTTATAGAAGTTTTTCCTGCATGGAAGGCAGCTATAGGATTGGCTCCAGTAATGTTCAGTTTTGCAGGGCTTTCTATAATAGCTGAAATACTCTTCTTGTTCATTTTACCTGAAACAAAAGGTATGAGCGTTGAAGAAATAGCAGAAATGTTTGAGAACATGAAAGTAAAATAATATTATTTTTTAATATTAATAATTAAATTTTGGCCATTTCCTAAATATAGATCTAAATATGGCAATGTTATATTATGATTTACTAGAATAGTTATATTATTTAATCCTGGAGGAATAGATTCACCATAATATTTACCATTAACAAATACATAGATACAATTAAAGGATATAGTATTATCGTTATTTTTAGCATAACATATTGCTTCGGATTTTCCAGGATTATTCACCGTAACATTTATGTAATACATAGAAATATTTTCTCCAATTCCTTTTTCTAAAGAGAGATAACCATATCCTAAAATACCTTCACCTTCTACTTCTACTTGAGAAATTGTGTGATGAGAAATAAAGATTAATGGAATGAGAGCTATGATCAGTATAATCAGCGGAATAAGAAAATAGATCTTTTTCATAGATTATTTTATTCTTTAATAGTTTAAGAAATTAGCTATAAGCTAGCATATAATAACCCTTTTTCTCTAAAACATTCCTTCAAAGATTTACAAATTTTATCTGCTTTAAAACCATAGCAGTCTACACTTATTATCTTTTCTTTTCTACTATCAAACAGTATCTTGCAATTTACCTTATAATTACTAGATTTTAATGAAATTTCTGTTATGGGACCTAAAGTAAAATCTAATGTGAATGTTATTTTAACATTATCCACTTCTACACAAAATTCTCCTGACTTCATACATTTTACAGAATTACAATTAAAGAATTCATGAATACTCATTTTACCACCACAGTAATATCGTCCTTACAATTAAGATTTTTATTTTTATATAAAGGGTTCAACTTATTTTCTATTTCTTTTGCTATACATTTTATATAGGATGAATATTCTTCAGGAATTTTTACTACTTCATAAAAATATATTTTCCCAGATAGGAAAACAGGAGGATTATACGCTCCAATATTGCTATCATTACCTATATAATCAACATAAAGCGCCCTAGCTTGAGTTTTTACTATTAGCACAACATTTTTCTGCAATGCAATCTTACCTTTGATCTGAGAAGGAAAAAATTGCTCACCTTTAATTTCAAATTTTAGAAGCGTTAAGATCACCCAAACATTTCCTTCTGTATTTTAGCGAAAAGACTCAGGTCTACTATTTGGATTATACATAACCCTATTATAGTGAACATTAAAATCAGAATATCAATAGGAGGTCTGAAATATAACCAGTATGAAAGATAAATTACAATAGCTATTAACGACTTAGATATACCATAATATTCAGCATATTTTAAACTCATAGAAATCATGCCAAGAATTAGCATATTAAAAACAGCCGAAATTAACGGTACTGAAGTTAGGATAGCTCTAAGATCAATATTACTTATGGGTAAAGGATTAAACGTTAGAAGAGTAAATAAAGACACAGAAAATATGATATTTATGGAATAGAGAAATGACGAGAGTAAAAGGACTAATTTATTCAATGATTTTAGATCCATTTGTATCACCAACGTTTATATAGAAAATATAGATTACAAAAATTTAAAGCTTATTATATTTCATGATTATCTAATCATGAAAAAACAATGTATAAATAATAGGTTGCTTAAATAACTTAAAATAAAAAAGTTTATAAGAAAAGGATACAATAGGAATTTGTGAAACTATGAAAATAACACAGATTTGCAGTTGTTCCATACTAACTATATTGGGAATATTTTTACTTTTATCAGGAATAATTGGCGGTATTAGTTATTTCAGATACTCTCCAGACGTTCCAATATATTTAGGAATACTTTTATTGAGTTTAGCTACGATCTCAATAAGTATAAGCATAGCAAATAGACAAAATGAATGGTAAAAATTTAAAATAAAAAATTACGTACGAAAATCTATTGGTGCAAATACTAATTGTTCTTTTTCAATCTCTGGAAGAGATCCTATTTTCTTTATATTAGCCCATGTCATCTTAAAAGTCCAATTTCCTGTTGCTGGATCTACGTTAGGTAAAGTTATTAAGTTAGCAGCCTGCTGGTGTGGATTAGCCATTGCTATAAACAATACTCCAGGCGAAGCAGTATTTGATATCCATATAACGCCAGTTAGCGTTCCATAATCATTATACACTTCCACTATATCTCCGTTCTTAAGTCCTTCATTATCGGCATCTTCCTTACTTATCATTATAAATACGTATGGTACTCTAGATCTTATCTCTGGTACTTCAAAATCTGGCCAACACGATTGCCATAATATTTCCCATCTGCCATTGTTTGCATTATATTTATACTTCTGCCTTGCCTCCTTCATATAGCCATAATATCCAGGGAAATAGGCAGGCCATGGATAGAAAGTATTTATTACCCAAGGTAAAAGATCATAGCCGAATTTTTCCCTAACTTCGTCCAACGTCATATATCCAAGTTCTCTGATTATTAATGGTAAAGTTATAGTGCCTACTGTAACTGATTGCGAAGGATCGACTATTATTTTCTCTACCCTAAATTTGCCATGTATGCCAGGCTCTGCAAGATTCACAACCCCATATACTGTAAAACCACCGTTTGGATTATCCTCTGCGCCAACTATAGGTAAAACTTCTCCTACAGTCCTTAGCAATTTAAACTTCTTTAAGTTCATATATTTCCATCCAGGAGACCAATGAATTATAGTCCAACCATAAGGCCAATTTATCCCACTTTTACCAAAGAAGGTATCTGCGTTAGCTACATATGTTACCCAGAAATCATTAGCTATATTAAACCAATCATAATCTTCATATCTATGGGAGAATGGAATCTTTTCCATCAAAGGAGCATTAGGTTTCATATACTTCTTAAGATAAGTCCATAGAGGATTGAATGCCTTGTAAATCCTTTGAGCTTGTGCAGAAGACTGTCTACCTTCTTCTTCGTAAAGTTGATATATTCTATATGATATCATACCATATATCCATGGGTCCGGCATTGCCTCTCCAGGCGGATCGTGGAAAGCCTCACTTAGCCTAAATCTTCTCTCATGAGCATTATATCTCATTTCGTACATTTCTCCATTATTCACTGCAGAAGGTAATACTACATGAGCTGAATACTGTCCTAAAAAGTTCTGATCTAGATAAGAATCCTGAAGAATTACAAATAAAGCACCAGACACTTTATTAAGACCATCAATGATTAAATTAGCGTATTCCTCTGAGGTAGGAAATTCTGGATTAGTCTTTTTAACTGCGTCAACATTAAACGTATCTCCTACTTTCTCACTAACGTCACCCAAACCTGAGACTCCGTTAATATAATTAGAAAGTGCTTGCGCTCTTCTATTTACCACTTGTTGTAGTTTTGGTATATTATATGATAATTTAAATGGATTTGCATCAAAGGTATAGAATATCTTTCCTTGTCCACTAATTAGCCTAGAATCTATTATTGGAAGATATTTATCTACTGCTGGATACAGCGTCTTTGTATATTCTTCATAAATAGTTTTAGAAGGACGAGATATCCAATCTCTTATCCCATCGGACCATGGAGTTGGAGGCGGATTAGGTCCAGCGTATCCTCTTTGATGGCCTCCTGTTATTTGACATCCGCATCCTGGCCTACCAGAGAGAGCTCCGCTTATCATGCACATATTAGCTAAAGCATATTGAGGTAAATAATTTATAGTCCAAATTAATCCCTTCTCATATTCTATTACAGTTCTCCTATAGTATACCTTACCATCTGTACCTATTTTAGGCTTCGCAATAATGTCTCCCAATCTCTTAATTGTATCAACCGGAACTCCAGTAGTCTTTGAAGCGTCGTTTAATATTTCTTCTAATGGCTTTGACGTCAATATTTCCTTTACATAATCCTGATAACTACTAGACATCCACTTAAATCCGTATACCTTGGCATTTTCGTATAAGGATACAAAATGTTTAACTACGTCCGGATATGTAGAATAAATATATGCTGCAACAGCATTAATCAAAACAGTGTCTGTACCAGGATTCACTTGAACGTAAAGCACTTGTTCTTTTGGATTTGGAGCTGCAGCTTCCGCAGCCTTTACAGTTTCAGTATTTCGTACCTCCACTATGGCCATTTGCGTTGGAGGTATAGGTTCTCCTGGCTCGAAATATTTCTTCTTCCGAGTTTGAGTAATTCCCTTAAGGTTATCAAACATATGTTGAATAAAATTAACTGTAGATGTAGAATATTCGTTAGCACCCCAAATAACTATAGAATCTGCTATTGAAATATCTAACATACTTGAATTATCAGGGTCTTGTGCTGCATCTATAAATCCTGCTGTAGTCATTGTTAAAGTAGGCTGATAATGAGACCTTATCATTGGCGATGCCATAGCTAAATGGAAAAACAAACTAGCCACCATTGTTGTAATATTTCCTCCTCCTTGTCCGCCTCCGTGCGTTACTCTATCAACAAATAATTGAAGAGCACCAGGGCCTATTGGATATTCGTATGTTTCATGATCTAAATAGTATTTAAGAACTCTAGCTACTACGTCTATAGCATATTCCCAAGAAACAGCTTGAAGCGAACCGTTAAATCTTACCATGGGATTTTTAGCTCTAGCCCAATATTGAGCAAATCCAGATCCATCATCACTTATAAAAGTACTCCAAATCCTTTTTGCATTCCTACCTCCTCTGGGCGAATAGTTTCCTTCATTAGCAGGACATTCCGGGCTTGGAACCATCTCTATGTAAACTTCTTCCCAAACTCCTGTATTTGGATTCCTCTTAATAGTCTTAGATACCATTCCTTCTCCTATCCATGGTTCTCCAACCAGTGCTCCTAAAGGTGGAGCTGGAGCTGTATAGTCAGCCTTATAATCCTTAAGATTTCTATCATAGATCTTATCTACAACGTTCCAAACTAAGGCATTTTTTCCAGCTTGAGGCTCTCCTGCTTTATCTGCTGGGAATACATAAACTTGATATCCACAGCCTGTATTGCAGAATCTACATACTGTAGTATAATACTCCGCATTTACTGGAGGTAAGGGAACTTTACTATTTCTAGGATATGAAGGTCGCTTGTCTGACATATTAATCATGAACATTGTTATCCTAATGCTTTAAAAATCTTAGTATATATTCCAACTTAAACTAAAATAAAGAATTTTTAAAAAATAATCGATTTAGTCCATTTAATAAGTTTAATCTTTTTTTATTTTTTATTTATATATCTCTAGCTAAACATAGCGTTTAATAGTACATAAGAAAAAAACTATTATATGAAATTTATCACCAGTCATAATCTTGCAGTAAAAATTTGCTCGAATTTACTAGTTTGAGATAAATGGAACATTCCTTTCTTTTTAATTATACAAAATTTTTAGTTAACTTACGAAATATTATTAATAGAGAAAGGTATCCTTATAATAGTTTAATGAGAATAACATATAATGAGTCTAGCTAGTCAAAAATAGCTATGTCAGTATAGTCTACCATTTTATAGTGTTATTTCATTAGATAATTCAAATGAAATAAAACTCACAAAATCTCCAGGATTTCTGATATATTAAGTTAAGTTTTAGAGAACCTAAGTTGACTGGAAAGTTTATAAGAAAATCATAATAAAAAATAAAAGTGGATTTCGTTGTACTGAAAAATTTATTTTTAAAAAATGATTCACTTTATGATCCAGAACTAGATGGAATCTGGAATTCTATAGGTGCGAATGTCATTTGCTGTATTTGGTCTTGTGTTAATCTGCCTACTTTCTTTATATTAACCCAGCTCCATTTTACCATTTGATTATCCGTCACTGGATCTACAGTTTCAGTAGTAACTTGATTTGCACCAGGCTTTACTTCAAACGCCATAGCTATGAATAACTGTCCAGGAGGAACCGTATTAGAAATCCATACAATTCCGTCTACTGAACCATAGTCGTTGTATGCTTGAATTATATCACCGTTTTGTAGTCCTTCATTAGAAGCATCTTGTTCACTCATCATTATTATTGGATATGGCAATCTCTGTAAAATCTCAGGTATTTGATAATCCACCCATCCAGACTGGAATATTATATTCCATCTTCCGTTATTTGCCCAATACTTATATTTCTGAGATAGTTGAGCAGCATATCCGAATATTCCTACATAAGGCGTTGGGAATGGGTTAAATCCATTTATTACATAAGGTAATAAATCATTCCATGAATATCCGAACATTGATTGTAAGTCATCAATACTTAGATACACAACCTCTCTTGTTATCAATGGTAATGTAGTATTGCCTATTGTTACAGATTGATTAGGATTAATAGTTACTTTTTCAGCTCTAAATTTACCTGCAATAGCTGGTTCAGCGTAATTAACAAGACCCCATAGAGTAAAACTACCGTCTGCATTAGTAGTCTTGCCCAATATAGGTAATTGAACACCTATAGTTCTTGCAGCTTGAAGATCTGTTAAATCTATTTGTGACCAACCAGGAGCCCAGTGCGGAACAACATATCCATAAGGCCATGATTTAAAGTTAATAGGTCCATTTGCTACATAATAATTCCATAATCCGTTATATATATTGAACCAATTATAGTCATAATAATTCTCGGAATATTCAGGAATTACGGATAAAGGTTGAGAATTTTGCGCCATATTAGAAGTTAATAAGCTCCAAACTTGATTAAACGCATTATATATTCTTTGAGCTTGAAGTGAACTTCCATTACCTTCTGCTTGATAGAGTTGATATATTCTATAGGCTATCATACCGTAAATCCATACATCTGGCATTGCCATCCCTACGGGTGAATGATAAACTTCGTCTAATCTCAATCTCCTATCATGACCGTCCCATCTTATTTCATAAGTTTCACCGTGATTTGACGCTGATGGTAAAATTAGATGACATGCTCTTTCCAATAAACCGTTTTGTTGCAGAATTATATCATTACCAACTACAAACATTGCTCCTGAAACTGCACTACTTCCACTTAGGCATGAAATAACTGCGCTCGCATATTGGTCAGAAGTTGGGAACTGTGGTATAGTGGAGCTTACTGCACTTACGTTATAACTTGAAGATGGAGTAGTAGATGAGGAAGATGGAATACCCAAGGACTGAGTATTTTCCACACATTCTTGAAGTAAATGTGATCTATTATCAATAACTTGAGCTAACTTTCCACCTCCCATAGTTAATTTATATGGATTAGCTGTAAATGTCCATAACACTTTACCATATCCACTATATATTAGATAATCTATAACTGGATTGTGTTGGTATATTTGCGGTACGAGAGTTGACGTATATTCGTTATAGAATTTCTTTATGTAATCCGCGATCGAGGTCCCTGATGGAGTAATACCTTGTGCAGTTAGTTGCTTTGGAACATATTCGTGCATTTGAATAAAGAATTGTCTAGATTGACTTAAGTTGCTAGACCAAGGTGGTGGTGGTGGTAATGGAAATGCTGCACCTCTTTGATGACCAAAACCAGTAGAAACTCCGCATCCGGGTCTACCAGATAACGCTCCTACTATTATTCCTAAATTAGCTACAGAATAAATTGGAGTATAATTAGCAGACCATATAATTCCCTTTTCAAACTCAAATAAATCTCTCTTGTAAAACGTTTGTCCACTACTGTTTGTTTTTGGCTTAGCTAACATATCTCCCATTTTCATTATAATATTTTGAGGTACTCCAGTTATTTGCTCAGCTTCAGATAGCCAATCGCTTAAGCTCTTAGATTGTAAGTACTGAATATAATATTCGTACGTTTGATCATTAAACATAAACCCGTAACTACTCGCAGACTTATATGTACTAATAAAATTATTAACTACGTCAGGATAGGTATAATAAATGTACGCTGCTACCGCATTAGCTAATTCGGAGTCAGTTCCAGGATTTACTTGAACGAATAGCATTTGATCGCTTTGCCCACTTTGTGCTTGCTCTACAGTTATTCCTAATTTTGCGGCCGCAGCTTTTACTGTCTCTGATGGCCTTGCTTCTACTATTATTATTTTACCGGCTTCTGCAGGTTCTCCAGATTCGAACCACTGCTGTTTTCTAGTTACAGTGACGCCAGTAATATTATCGAAAATATGTTGGATAAAATTAACAGTTGATGTAGAGTACTCATCTATACCCCATAAAACTAATACATCTGCAATACTAATATCTAACATACTAGCAGTGTCTGTACCATTTCCATTAGTAGCCTCTTCTAGCGCATCTTGAGTAAACGAAAAAGCTACTTGATAATGGAATCTTACAAACGGTGTAGCTAATCCCATATGGATCAATAACCCTGGCATTAAATTACTAAATACTCCACCTCCTTGTCCACCTCCATGATCTGCTCTTATTGCAAGAACTTGAGTTGCCGCAGGACCTACTGGATCTGGATAAGTAAAGTTCTCATTATCAAGATAATACTTTAATATTCTAGCAGCTACATCTATAGCGTAACTCCAACCTACTGGTTGTAAACTTCCATTCCATCTGATTAAAGGAGATTTGATCCTAGTAGTATATACTCTAAACCCTGCAGCATTATCTGAAAACGGGCTCCAATTCCTTTGAGCATTTCTACCACCTCTAGTTGAATAATTACCTTCATTAACTGGGCATTCAGAACTGGGAACTTCTAAAATATAGACAGATTCCCATGTGCCTGTATTTTTATTGTATCTTATAGTTCTAGATACCATTCCTTCTCCTATCCAGGGAGTACCTATTTGAGCGCCTAAGGGAGGTACTGGTTGAGTATAATCAGCCATATAATTCTGTAAATTCCTATTGAATACTTTATCAACCATGTTATATACTACAGCGTTTTGTCCAGCTTTTGGATTACCGGCTTGATTATCTGGGAATACGAAAATGTCGTATCCACAACCTACGTTACAAAATCTGCATGTCGCAAAATATCTTTCTGCAGTTACAGGAGGTAAAGGTATTTTACTATTCCTAGGATATGCTACGTTAGACTGAGAGCTAGAACTCATACTTTCATCTAATCCATCATATTGTTTAGAACTTTAAAAATTTTAGTATATATTCTTACTTTTGTTAATTAAAATCGTTTAAAAGATAGGACAAAAAGTATAAAAAATAGTTTAAACCTTTTAAGTTATCTAAAAAATAATTATGAGAAAAATTAAAAGATCATAGCGCTCTTCATTATCTTTATTATTGAATATACCAGAATTAAATTCATAACTATAAGCATAGCTATTCCTACCGCAGGTAATGCTCCAGGAGACCATGATAAAAATCTGTACGTAGCATTAGAATACTGCGGATAAGCTAAAATGAAAAATATACTTAATAAAGTATCTCCAAGCATGTAAACAGCCAATGAAATTATTCTCAAAGTTAATGACATTTTATAGATAAAAGACCCTGCTAACAATCCACCTAAAAATAGCGTTATTTCACAAAGCGCTCTAAAATCAATATATGCTGCTGCCAATGCAAAAAAATACGGTACATGCCAGAAAACGGCTGGAATTATTCCTAAAATAAATGAGTAGATAGAACCCTTAAACATTTTATATCCTATTAATACTCCAGCAGCGTAAAGTGCATAGTGGTCTAACATAAAAATTACAGGATTATTAAATTGAAGTATCTCAACGTAAGGATTTACGAATGCTACTACAAATACTATTGGTAGAATAATACTTTTCCATGAAAAAGAGCTAGGAATATATCTTATCATAATTAAACTTAATTTTTTTCGGTTAAAAACTTAGCTTCTATTATCTACTATGTTTAAAATAACTAGAAAAATAGTTTAAAAAAAGTATCTTAGGAATTTTTACTTGTAGTATGTATATTGTCTGTTAAGTTTGCTTTAGTATTTTCGCTACTGTCTACAGCATTAGCCCCTCCTGTAGGAGCTACTGGACCCATAGTTCCACTTATACCTGCCGGTAAACCAGATATTGGAATAGTTTCCCAGAATAACGAGGTCTTTATCCCTAATAAAGTAAATAGTATAGGTAACGCATACATAACGAAACTAGCTCCCAGCATTATTGCCAGATATGTCATAGTATCCATAAATGGAACAAATTTAATAGGATATGCTACCCATCTCCTTATTAAGCCAATGTATCCAGCATAACTCATAGTGTAACCTAAAGCTAATGAACCAATAGTCCACATTATTAGCCCACCGCTTACCATTCCTTTACCTAAGCTTGAAAACGTTACATTTCCCATTTTGGTCTTTAACATGTCAAGTAATATTGCTATATATCCTACAATTATTATTGTCCATATCATTAAATGAAAGTGCCCTACTATATAGTAAGTATTATGAACTATAACGTTCAAAGGATTAATTGGTAACATTAAAGCTTGCAATCCAGCCAATATGAAACCTATTAAAGCAATTAAAGAAGCAAGACCAACAGGATCCTTCCAATTATAACCCTTGCCAGTAGCAATAGTTAGTCCTAAGTTTAGCACTGTTAATCCTGATCCTGCTGCCAAAATCAATGTAGTAGGAGTAATGAAAGCCCTCAAAACTACAGGTAAAGGCCAAGTTTGAAGATGATGAACCCATACTAACATGCCGAAAGTAAATAATAGTATCATATTCCATCTAGCCCACTTTTCGCTGAATAACGACCTACCAGAGAATCTAGGTATTAAATAATATAATCCACCAAATATTGCAAAAGGTGCGTAGTATACTACTGGATGTCCCCAGAACCAGAATAACACTACCCAAGTTAATGGATTTACAGGAACGGAAGCCCAGAAATATAAAGCGTACCATAAAGTAGCTGCTGAGAGAGCGAATTCAGTTATAAAAGTGAAAGGACCACCAAATGTCATTCCGTAAGCGGCAAATATCGGCATTTTACCTTCTTTTGGTCTTGTTTTATACCCGTCAATGAACATTGTTATTGAAGCTATTATAACGCCAATAGTATTGAGGAACATCATGAAATACGCCAAACCTATCATATCTCCCCTATAGAATATCCACGTCCCTTGTTGTAATGCTAATGGTGGATACATGTACCAACCAGTTGTTGGACCTCCAGCAAATTCAACAATCATTGGAATATTAACTAACCAGAATGCTAACGTTATGAGCTTATTATGAAGTAAAGACATTCCGCTCTTATACAAGGCATATGCAAATACAGAAAATGTTACGTCTTCTACTATTATCATCATGGCAGCTTGCCCATGAAAAGTTACTAGGAAGTAATAAAGTGGTGCTATTGCATATCCAGCCTTTATGTTAATATGTGGACTTAACAGTATAGTCCTAAACCACATTGCTGCTAATCCCATTGCAGCCAACCAAGATAATCCACCAGCTGTAAAAAGAAGTGATATTCCCAGAGTTGTTTTAGGATAGAGTTTAGCCATTTTACATCACCCACAGATATCCGTACATATACGAATGACCTATTCCACAATATTCGGCACAGTGAAAAGTGTAATTACCAGGAGATGGAGGAGCATAGAAGAAAGCGTAGCTATTTATTCCAGGTACAATATTCCAATTCTGTGGCCCATGAGGAAGTCTTAGATAGAATGCATGAACTACATTATTGCTATATAATACCATCTCTACTGGTTGATTTGGATAAACCTTTATGTATGGAAATCCATTAACATAAGTAATTATGTTATTTACTGAAATATTTTCCATAGTTCCATTTGGTGTATAAATTATCTCAGTAGCATTCTGTGGTATCCATGACCATTGAACAGCTAACATGTATATAATTACAGTTCCATTAGGTAGTTTTGTAGGTAGACCACTAGCTAATGGAAGCCCAGTTCTATATGTCGCTGCGCTTCCTGACATTATTGTAGTATATGACCAACCTACAAAGAAAGCTACTATGATTAACATTACTACAAACCATATTTTTTCCCAATCATGACCTTGATGAGAAGACACTTTTGGTCAAAAAATTTAATACATTAATTAGTTTAAAAGCTTTTCTTATTATGAGTTATTTAAATTTTAAAAAATTTTTCCAATATATCTTTTAAAAAATTAGATTGCCTTTTTCCTAATAAGTAGATAATATAATATTCCGCCTAATATTCCTACTCCAGCTAATCCAAATCCAAATATATCTTCAAAGCTTATACTAGATGGTGGCGCGTACGTCGCGGCTAAGAATTCTAACATTTTTATCCAGTAAACATTAGCACGTTAACTCTTAATAAATTTTATTATTATATAAAGAAACCAATTATAAATTATATTATCTTATTTCCTATATTGGTAACGAAATCTTTAGAAGTATTTCTTCGAATAAAAATCTAAATACGATTTATTAAAAAATTAACAAATATAACTTCCTAAACTAATGTTTAGTTAAAAATATATACTCCGCTTTTTTTAAATTTAATTGATGTTACATGAGTAGAATAGGTGTTGCTATACTTGTACTCATATTTGCAGGTACAGCTTTTATGGCTGGATTCTTAGTATATAATTTTTCAATAGTACTATATCCTGTCCATCCTACACATGCTGCACCACTACTTGCACCTATAACTACAACTACTGTTCCTCCGACAACAACAACTACAACGTCTACAACAAGTACTAGTGTTCTTCCTAGTGGTGCTAAGGTTCTTCCTTATGATGCTAGTAATCATACTGTATTCCTCTATATTACTTCTTTGAGTACTGGCACTCCTTTCAATTTTAATGGTACGAGTAATGGTGAGCTTCATGTGTATATTCCTGCTGGTTGGACGGTAATAGTGTATTATACTAATGAGGAGGCTATTGCTCATAATTTTAATATTGTTCAGAACGATACTCCTACTCCTAATAATGTGAATATTGAGGCTGATGGTAAGGTCTTGTTGTTTGTTGGGACTACTTCTTCTACCTATGAGAGTAATGGTATTGCTAGTGGTGAGAGTGCTTCTGGTTCTATAGCGTTACCTGCTGGTATTTATTGGTTTGCTTGTGGTATTGCTGGGCATGCGGAATCCGGTATGTGGGGAGTAATAGTGTCTTCTACGTCCGTAACAGAACCGTACTATGTAGTAAGTTAAAAAATATTTTTTATACAATTTTTATTTAGTTAAGAGTTTTTTAAATTCATATATATCAATATTATGAATTTTTAGTATTTTACAATTAATATATTCTTAGTTAAATTATTGGATATACTAGAGCTTCTCCCCAAATTAGGTATAATTAAAGCTAAATTCTAATCTGACATAACTTTCAACTAGACATTTGGGTTTCATATTTTTCAACTACATTAAATTAAATCAACTTGGCCAATGTCTTAGAGTAAGGGTGTGCTTTATATAATAACTTCAAATCCTATTAAAGCTACTTTAAAACTTAATTTTAACCTAATCTAAGACTATTTTCTTATAATAAGGCAGTGGTTAACGACAAGAAATAACTAATCTGAATAGGAAATAGGACAATATTTTAGATTTAGTTAATTGATCTAATTTGATACCAAACTGGTGGTATCTTAACTCTTAAGAAAATTGAAAAAATTCAATAAGTTGTTTGATTATTAGGGAGTGTTCTTATGCAGTCATCCTATTCGAGAGCTAAATGCGAAATTATTAGAATGACGTAAAAATTACTTCTAGAACATTTATGTGCAAGGATTACGAGATTTTTGTAGAGCTACAATGAACCTCGTAACCCTTGCACAATCACTTCTGATTCTAAGAAATTTAAATCTTAAGCCTAGAAAGTACAAGTTAGAAGACCTTACACTCGCTATAGCAGCATACCTTCTAGGAGTACAAGTTACCAAACTCGGAATACCACCATCAACACTATACTACTACAAAAAACTGGGAATAAGAAGAAAAGAAGAAAGACCTACATGCCCATCGTGCAACTCAAATAAAATAATAACGGATCGTCTAGAGGAAAAACAAAGTACAAGTGTAAAACGCGCGGAAAAACGTTTTACCACGCTAATCACAAGCTGGACAAGAAACAAAAAGAAAGAATCTTGAAGGAGTATCTGAACAGGATGAGCATGAGGGGAATATCCAAGGTTGAAGGAAGACTATTAACTACAGCAGTTTGATAAAGAGAGCAGGGATAAAGGCATACGTTGGTATATCAGTCCTTTACAACTAAAGAATTTTACTTCAAAATTTACGATACTTAATGAGAGTTGGACTTACGCGTTAGGCACGGTCCTAAGGGAATCTTTGGATTTGGAATGCTTTGGTTGATGGTTCGCCTTTCTTCATGGCGATAGGTATTATAGGACTTTTCGTTTTCTATGGCGTTTCCTAAGAATGAGGTTAATTATACTGATGATTATTGTGTTTATCAAGTTCTTGATCATGTTGCTGGCAAGAAGTACACTTACACTATAGAGAGTTATAATTCTTATTGTAGGTCTCACTTGGCTAGGTTGGCTAGGGATACTAAGTCAATAGGAGTGAATGGTTGATTATAGTCTTGCCTTGTTGAACGTCATGTATCCTGTAATTCAAGGGAGAAGACTCCCTTGAATGAGGCTTACTTGAAGGGAGTACAGAATATTAGAGAAAATCTGATATAATTTTTCTAAACAATATCGAATAAGATGACTGCATGAGAACACTCCCGATTATTACTGAAATATAAATAAAAATCAGAAATCAATCCTGTTAAATTCGTAAAGAAGTGATATGACCGAAATACTGTCTAGACAAGTTCTTAGTAGTTAAAATATTCAATAGTATTCAATAAATTCCAATTTTTTAAGTAATTAATCTTATTTTTTATCCGTAAGAGCTGATTGAGTTATTCATATAAGTCAAATAAGATAACTATATGATTAGACATGAGTTTTACAATATTATAAATTCAATTTATTCCTATCAATTAAAATAATTCTATAAGGAATAGTGATGAGTGAAACTTATCGAAACGCTTACGTTCCACCAAAGAACTAAAAGACTCAATCAAATTGTTAGGTCTTTATCTGTTAACTTATGACGTAAGAAAATAAGAAAAATTTGAGAGATCTACTTTCTATAGTTAGTCAAGTACTACGGTAAGACGCAAATATTTCTAAATCATGCATTTAGTTAAAAGTAGGCTATGCGTTACTACCAATAAAAATTGAAGAAATCGATAAAGCAAGTTAGCTAAGTGAAATTAATTACTAGGTAGGATTATCAGAAGAGGTTGGACTGATATCCAATGATATAAAAATTGTATAAAAAATATTTTTTAACTTACTACATAGTACGGTTCTGTTACGGACGTAGAAGACACTATTACTCCCCACATACCGGATTCCGCATGCCCAGCAATACCACAAGCAAACCAATAAATACCAGCAGGTAACGCTATAGAACCAGAAGCACTCTCACCACTAGCAATACCATTACTCTCATAGGTAGAAGAAGTAGTCCCAACAAACAACAAGACCTTACCATCAGCCTCAATATTCACATTATTAGGAGTAGGAGTATCGTTCTGAACAATATTAAAATTATGAGCAATAGCCTCCTCATTAGTATAATACACTATTACCGTCCAACCAGCAGGAATATACACATGAAGCTCACCATTACTCGTACCATTAAAATTGAAAGGAGTGCCAGTACTCAAAGAAGTAATATAGAGGAATACAGTATGATTACTAGCATCATAAGGAAGAACCTTAGCACCACTAGGAAGAACACTAGTACTTGTTGTAGACGTTGTAGTTGTTGTTGTCGGAGGAACAGTAGTTACAGGAACTGTAGATGTAATCGTAGAAACTACCTTTGGTGGAAGTGTTGTTGTCGTATTCACAATACTAATCGGAGCTCTCGTTGCGACATAGTATCCTGCTACTGCTACTAATATTATAGCTACAACTACAGCTACTATTACAGGTGTATCTAGTTTAGCCATTAATTATGTTGATTTAAATTATAGCTAATAAGATTTTTCATTATAAAAGATATAAAGACTTTCTAAGTTAGTTTTTTATATAAAGAATAATATATTTTAATTTATATTAAATTTAATTATAATTTAATGAGAAAACGTTCGTAGAACATTCTATGAAAAGGTCTCCATGAAATTAAAGCTAAAAATTTTGAGCCATAATTCTTCAGTTTCTATTATTATATAATTATATTCAAAAGAGTATTACACATGGAAAGGAAGATAAAGCCTAAAGTATTTGCAATAGATGTGGGGGAATCAAGACTTGTTGCAACCAAGATGGAGATAAACAACAACACAGTAAAAGAAGCTGATACGAGAGAATTCAAATACAACGAGGAAGGACTCAAAGAACTTATAAAATTCCTAGAAGGATACGAAGAAGGAATAATGGAAGCAACAGGAGTATACTTCTACCACGTATACAACGTACTGAGAGACAACGGACTAAAAGTAAACGTGATAAACCCTGTCCAAACAGTTGAAGTCCTAGGCAAGAAGACAGACAAGAACGACTCCATAAGACTCGCAATAGCCTACGCTGCAGGCACAGTAAAAGGATCGTACCAACGGGAGAAATGCAAGAACTAAGAGAAATGACAAGACACAGAGAAGGACTAGTAGAGAGAAAGACACAAGTAAAGAACGAGATAAGGAAAGTTCTAGAAACAGCAGGATACAAGCTACCTTCGAAAAGAAGACAAAGGAAATAGTGAGAAAACTAGCCACTGATGAGAAGCTAACTGACGAAGAGATCAAGGAGTACTCCAAATTATTGGGAAGAAAATTAACTAGAATAGAAGCGTTCATCCTAAAACAACTCCTGGACCTACTGAACATTATAGAAGAACAAATCAAGGAAGTGGAGAACGAGATAATGAAGTTCCTACCCGAGGAAGCAGTAGTGACTAAGATACCCGGAATAGGCCCAATCTCTGCAGCCACAATTTACGCTGAGCTTGGAGACGTGAGCAGGTTTGAGTCTTCGAAACAAGCTGCTTCTTATGCTGGAGTTTCTGGACTAAGCAGAGCGGGAAGACCGAATTTCACAACGGTCTCATCAAGGGGAATAAGCACTTATCCCGCGTTCTATTCCTTGTTGCAAGGTCCGCTAAGAACACGGCCCAATTTAATGGCTTCTATCAAGCCTTGTTGAAGAGGACAAGCAATTCCAAAAAGGCTACATTAGCCTTGGCCAACAAGATGTGTAGGATAGTTTATCACGTACTCAAGGATGGGGAATACAAGGGTGAGACTAAGAAGACTAGGTATAGGGGAGGAGGTGGTGAAGGCCCTCAAGTTGACCCCAATCAAGTAGTTCCTTCGGCTCTTCAAGCTATCGCCTAGCCATGTTAGAGGCAAAGCATGTGGAGCCTATCCATCTCCATGGAGTCTTCCGCCCCCTTTGAACCTATATAGATTAATTAGTTGGGGAGAGTAATACTCTCCAACTGGGAAACATGGTCGACCCTTTGACTGAAGCAAAGTCTTCGAACGGGGGCGTGACAAACCCCTACCATCGGACTGAACATTGTGATAATATGCACGGATATAGGTGTGATAAAGAGGTAGGGATCCTAGGAATAGACATATCAAAAGATCATGTGACGAGTGAGGGGAGGGTCTACACAACAACAAGGGTTATGAAGAAATACTAAAAGTGAAACTAAACACAATAGTGGTCGAACCGACAGGAGCATCAATAAAACCATGTCAATACTTCAAGGGAAAAGGGATCAAGATACTACAAGTAAGCCAAAACTATGGAAGGAGAAGGACTTGAGAGGAAAACAGATTTTTACTACAAAAACTAGTAAACATGGCAAACAAGGCAAAGGAGTACAACTACAACCCATTGAAAGAACTAGTAACACTATACGTCTTCCTAAAAGTTGAAAGTAAAGTACAAGAACAGGGTAAAAAGAGCACTATTCCTAAGTGACGAGGAAAAATAAGCAAGGAAATTGAAGAATTCTCTAAAGGAAACTTCAAAATACAATTATACAACTTAGAACAAAGATCGTACTTGAAGAAATCGAAGTATTATCTAAAGCACTACTGGAAACAAGCGAGAAAATAAAAGAAGTAGAGAAAATGATACAATTACAGTCTGAAAATCACGTTCTGCTAACTATACCGGGAATAGGAAAACTTTCTGGATAATAATAGGCATTGTTGGAGACATTAAACGCTTTCCTAACCCTGAGTCCTTCGTATCTGCGGTTTAGACCCAATGAGAGGAGCGGTAAAGCTACTGTAAGGGAATATCGAAGAAGGGTAATAAGTACTTGCGCAGCTTGTTCTCTGCGCTGAGATGAATTACTCTCGTAATCCTACATTACTAGAATTTTACGAGAACCATAAGGAAAAGTTGAAGGGAAAGAAGTTGTCTGCTTTAGCCAGGAAATTGAGGATAGTTTGGAGTGTTTGGTATAATAATAAGCCTTATGAGCCTAAGTGACCATAAATCACCACGTGGATTGAAAGGTACACGTGGCAATCTTAGTTGACATTATGCTTGAAGTTCAACCGAAATATTTATTACTGAACGCCCCTGATCATGATAAAAATATGGATAATCTTTTTTTAAAAGGATTTTGAATATACTTTATGGATTTGATAAGAAAGGGTCTAATTATCTCTCTACTACTTATTCTATCTATACTTGGCTATCTTCTATCATTTAGCAAAAGTTACTTGTTAATTGGTTCTACTTTATCTGCATTTAGTTTCTGGATAGCAATTGCAATACTAATACCTAGAAAATTTTATGATATTACGTTCTTCAATGTTAAAAAAACTAAAGGGTATTGGATATCTTCTATCCTATATTTGACTTTTCATATTTTGTTATATGGTATCTTCTACGTCATGATTTTGGGTTATGTAGGATTTTACCCATATATAGGCTATGGAATTGGAGCTACTGTTACTCCTCCATGGCCCTATTTTATATACTGGGAAGCTACTAGCCCAGGCTTTTGGATAAATATAGGCCCATATGAAAGTGACACAGTCCCTTTTACTGCATTTATAGGAGTATTACTAGCAATGCTTATTGGAGCAAATATAGAAAAGATATTTGAATTATATAAGACTATAAAAAATTCTAGAAGAATTTCTACTGCCATAGTAGCTATACCATCTATAGGAATAATTTCAGGAACTTCATGTTGTCTTTCTTTGCCTTCAATTTTAATATATCTTACGGCATTATCAATAGGTGCTGTAAGCTCAGTATTAGGTATTTTAGCTTCCCCATTATATTTTGGTTTGGCTTATTACGGACTACCTATAGGATCAGTATTCTTATTACTAGTAAATTTAAGAGATATGAATAGAATTATATCGAAATGTAAGATATATAATATAAAAAGATAAATTATCGATATTTTCTTTAACTTAGTTTACCAACTAATTCGATATTTTAATAAATAAAAATTTTTAAATTAAATAGAATATTCTTTTTTGATCTAATATGGCTAATTACAAGAATATTGTAAAGAATTTTAAAATAGGTGATATAAAATGAAACTATATCCTAAGTCTGAAATAAATGTTTCATTAATGTTTACATTAGGTGCTATAGCATGGCTGACTGCAATGGGATTAGCAGCAATGTGGTTTAGGACTATACTGTTAAGTCCACATATTAACATAAAGGCTGGATATGCAATAGCACCACTTTATTACTTCCTAGTAACTTTTCATGGACAGGTAGGAATTTTCATAGTAGTACCAGATCTTGCTCTAGCAATTTTAGCATATAGTATTTATAAAAGTGGAATGTCACTATCTCATTATAAATTAATAAGTATAGGATTTTACTTAATAAATATTCCATTAATAGTAGAATTTGCCGGAGGACCATTAACTGGTTGGTACATGTATCCACCATTAGCATTACAAGCCTCATCTTGGCTAGTGTATAGGGGAGATATGATAGGTTTGGCGTATTTCATGATGTTCCTCAATACTATTGGCGTTATAATAGCTTCAATAACAATGTTCATTGACGGGTATAAAACAAGACCAAAAGAAGGTAAAATGCCGATATTTGCCGCTTACGGAATGAGTTTTTCAGGTATGTTTATGCCAATTACAATATCCGCTCTCTCAGCAGCTACTTTATGGTACGCTTTATATTTCTGGGCTTCCGTTCCTGTAAATCCATTAACTTGGGTAGTGTTATTCTGGTTTTATGGCCACCCGGTAGTATATTATGTTCCTTTCCCTGTATTTGGTGGATTATATTATTTAATACCAAAATATGCAAAAACTACATTATTCAGCGAAAAGTGGGCTAGATGGAATATAATACTATTATTTACTTTTGGTATGATAGCGTGGGTTCATCATCTTCAAACTTGGCCTTTACCTGTAGTTTTGAGGGCTTTCATTACTCCTACTACATTGATTTTGGCAGCAGGATCAGGATTAACAGTGCTAAACTTAGGACTAACAATCCTAAAAGGTAAAGGTTATAATTGGAAGGATCCTGTTGGTCTTGCTTCTTTAATTGCTTTAATAGGTTTCATATTGGCTGGATTGCAAGCTTTAATGTTACCAATTAATACTTTGGACGTTATAGTTCATAATACTTACTATATTGTAGGACACTTCCATTTAATGATATGGACAATAATAATTGTTGGATATATAGCAATATTACTTGATATGTTGAAGACGAAAATGGGGAATGCAGAATTTTCAAGCCTGGGTAAAGGAATGCTCATAGGCGGATTAATAATGTGGACTGCTTCTGGTCTAGCTTTAGGATATACTATGAGTTATGCTGGATACATTGGCTTAATAAGGAGATGGGTAGCATATCCTATAAGATTCTTACCATTTATGGATACTATGACTTACTTAGCTATAGCTATGGGTAGCTCGTTTGTAATGTTCGCAATACCTATTTTATTTACTATAATTCCTTTAAAAACGTCTTCCTTCTGGACACAAATTGAAGTTACTTCTGGAAATATACCTGGTACTATGATAAATGATAAAAAGTAATTCTTTTTTCTTTATTTATATTATAAAACAGTATCAATAGACAAATTCTAAACTGGATTAAATAGTGATAAAACACAATTAAAAAGAGGCTAAAGTATTCTCTAAATTAATACCAAATAGTGCAGTTATAAAAAGTTAAAACTGAAGAATCCGCAAAAATATACTCTATACAATATATGCTAAAACATATTTTTACGACAAATCGTATTCTATTTTAGTCTTAAAGAGTTATATAAGAGAATATTTTTATCTTTTATAAAAACTTGTTAATTTATATAAAAATATTTTTTCTTAGTTTTAAATATGTATACCCAAACATATATATAAATATTTTTATATACATCTATCGCTATTTATGGTGATAAAAGTGATAAAATATGGCTGAGGGTAAAGGATCAGGGAAAGGTAATGATAAGGTTGACACAAATAGAAGGGCTATAGTAATTGGAGGCGCAGCTGCGGTAGCTGGCTTAGCTGCAGGCATAGTAATTGGAGGGGACGCATTTCCTAGACTTCTACAGAAGACAGTAACAGAAGTTAAGCCAGAAGTAACTGAAAAGGAAGTAACAAAGACTGTAACTGTGACTAAAACAGTAACCGTACCAGAAGTTGAACAATACCAGAAACAAAAAATCGCAAATTATAGCCAGCTTTCCGTAGGACAGCCTATGTCAGCAACATATATGGGGTATCCAGTATTTATTGTAAGAACCGGAGTAAAGTCCATTAATGGTGTAGGTCCAAATGGAGACGTAGTTGCTTTTAGTGCATTATGTGCCCACATGGGAGGACCTGTACAGTACAATCCTAATACGAACTGTGGAGTTTGTCCATATCATTATTCTGAATATGATTTAACAAGAGGTGGAATGCCAGTAATAGGACACCCGAATCAGTATCTAGCACAGCTTTATCTTGAGTATGATGAAAGTACTGGGGATATATACGCAGTAGGATTTAATAGATTAGTCTATGGGGCTCACAATAACGTACTTCAATCTACGACGTCGACCAGTTAATTGATAATAGAAGTGAAAGTAAAGACAGTCTTGTTATAAGTAGTTTATATTATCTAATAAAAAAAAATAAATAATTTAAAAGCTTTAACAAGACTAATAAATTAATAATAAATCATAAAGAAAACTTTTTAAGTCATAAAACAATTTTTTAATTATGAAAGGCTATTACTATTTCGCTGGATTAGCGTTTGGATTACTATTACTGTACATCGCTCCTAACTCTCCAAATTATTCTATGTATTCAGTAGTAGGAAACTTGATGTTTTGGATATCGTTAGTTATTATTCTTTATAAAAGTGTTTTACATAATGCGTTTGCGTATGTACGTAAAAATCTATCTAGAGTAACTATTGCTATATTTGGGACTTATTTATCTATACATTATTTCGTATATAGTATAGCTCTGGAGAAAATTTTGACTGGAATTTATGGACAACTGTTTTTTGTGAATTCTCCTTTTGTTACATTCACAATAACTCCGTTTTATCCTAGTAGTTTATATGCTACTTTTGTTAACTTAATTTTTAATCCTTCTATAGTTGCTGGAATTCCACCTGATTACTATATTGAATTATCTTTCTACGCTATTTTTATGGGATTTATAATAGCAACTTTAGTTACCGCGAACATTGTTAGGGTAATAAGAATTGCAGGATTCCTTAAAAAAGCAAAAATCATACTTCTAGCTCCATTACTAGGAGTAATAGGAGGAGGAAGTTGTTGTATTTCGATACCTATCTTATTAGCCACAGCGATTCCTGCAGCTAATGTGCTATTCTTTACATCATTAGGAAATAGTGCTTTATTCCTAGCTTACGTAATTTTACCACCTCTTACAGCTATTGGCTTGAAACTTAATTATGACGCATTAACCCCAAAACCTCCTAAAGAAATAAGAATAAAGGAATTAAATATAAGAAAATAGGTTATCTTACCTTTAATATTTCCTTTCTAGGCATTGCTATAACCAACAATAATGTGCCCGTTATCCCGCACATTAGTGTATAAAGTCTAGAAACTTCTGGCATAGTAAGAAATAGATAACTAAAGATTACGCTTCCCATTATACCTGAAATAGCTTTTCCCGTATAGAGGAATGCGTTATTTGAAGTAGAGAATTTGGAACCGAATATATCCCCAACTAATGAAAAATAAAGAGTTATCATTGATCCACCGAAAAATCCTATTACGAGTACTGAGGGACCTATCAAGTTAATAGTTAAAAGTAGTGCTCCAAATGTTATGAGAATATCTACTAGAAGAACTGTTTTTGCTCTACCAATTTTATCTGAAACGTGACCCAAGATTGGCCTACTTATTCCACTCATGAAAGGAAATAAACTAATTAGTATAACTAAATCCTGTAATGGAAGAGCTCTTCCTATGACGGACAACGAAGAAGACATTACTGTTAATGGTACTGCAGCAGTTACAAAAGAAAAATATATGAGCCACCATTTAGGTGAAACTAAAATTTCCTTAGGGGTATTTCCAGTTAAACCCTTAGCAGGATACTTAGAGAATGATAGAAGAGTTGGTAAAATTATAAGCTCTATTAAACCTATAATTAGTGTAATTTCCCTAAAATTAGTAAATGAAGCTATAATTGGATTGGTGAGCGACGCTCCAACACCAAATCCTAAGGAAACTAAGCCTGTAGCAAACCCTCTTCTATCTTGATACCATTTTATAGCCAGATTAGTGGCAATTCCATAAAGTATACCTTCTCCTATGCTACCCAAAGACCAGAAAATATAAAAAAAGTATACAGTAGGCGAAAAAGAAGTCCCTAGAAAACCTAATGCTGATAAAATGGATGAAAATATGCCAACTATTTTGGGTCCTTTAGTGTCAGCAAAATATCCACCTACAGTTTGGAAAGTAGTGGAAAATATAGTAAAAAGAGTAAAAGCTACCTCGATTTCTACTATGCTTACAGCAAATCCTTTCTTAAATAAAGGTTCTAATGCATTCCAGGAATACTGATATAGCGAGTTAAATAGCATGGCAGTGAGGCCTATTACTATATATTTTTCCCTATTCATAATAGTCTAAGATTTAAATTAATATTTAATTCTTACTTTTTAAAAAATAGGTTATGAAAATTTCATCTAGATACCTCTAAGTTTAAACTTTATCATTATTTTTTGCTTTCTAATTGAAGATAATCGAACTTAATACTAGACTTATGAGGATAGTAAGTGCTAATAATTAGTTTGTCCTAATATTAATATATGTGATAAACGTACCATACATTACGATACAGAAACCTATTTTCTTAGAATATTAATAGTTATATTTTAGGATAAAGATGTACTAACTAAGAACTATTTTTATAGAACTTAATGGATCATAGTCCTTTATTAAGTAAGATTGCTCATAATATTCTTTTATAGAAGATGATTTTTATAATGATATTTCTTCAACGATAATCAGACTAATTAGTATAACATAAAATACTTAAATATATGTTTAATTAATAAAGTATATATGGAAGATTATACGGAAGAATTCTTGTTACCAGCTGATAAATCTTCTATAGTATCTATATTAGCAGATCCTAGTAGATTTTCTGGAATTACTGGACATATAGCATTCTTCAAAATCTTTGATTCGGAAAAACAAAATTATGTAGCACAAGGATCTGCAGTCAGGCCAATAAATAAATATAGAGCTGTATTCATATATGAAGATAATAATGGAAATTTAAATCATGTTCTAGGCACAATGGAAGGACCAGAAATCATGCCAAACCAAATATCTTATAAAGGAGAAAGTGATGACGGAAAAATGAGCGCATCATTTGTTTTCTCTTTTATACCTAAAGGTTCTGATACGAGACTTAATATAAAATCTGAGATAAGTTTAAGGCAAGGCTTCTTTTCTAGATTATTTAATAAGTTTTATGGAAACATGGCAGAACATATAGTAAAATGTCATATCATACCATACTTAAGTAAGATTGGACCTCAAGTTAGCTATAATTTAACAGAAATATCAAAAACGCTTGGAAATATGAATGAATTAATTTTAACTCTTAGAAACTTACCAAAAATTGATCTAGGATGTGTTATAATAAAAGGAGACACGTTCAAGTTTGTAGCGTCTATAAAAGAAGGTGAATTAAGAAATATGAGACTTAAAAGTAATGGAGATGAAATTAACGGAGGAGAAGCTTTAGCCAAGTTGTTTACACTAAATGGTAGAGCTGAAATGTCAATTTATAAGTTACCTGCAGAAGAAGTTTTATTAGAAAAAATAAATAAACTTTAGTCATTTTTAAATGTAATTAGAAAATTCTATTCTAAAGTTTATAACAAAGATTTAAATGTGATTAATCAAAGAAGTAGTTATGTCATCAAATCTAGATCCTGTTCAAATAGCAAAGATGCCATTTACTGAAAGAAACGATGCTATTATGCATGCATTTAATTTATTATTAAACTTAGATGATAAAAGCAAACTGGAAGCATTTAAAGGTCTTTTAACTGCCTTGGGCACTAAAGCAAAAGATGAAGAATATATAAATTGGTGTGATTCTACACTGAGAGTACTTTCAATGTATCCAGACGATGTTATAAAGGCAGTTCTTTCACTAAGAATGAAAGCAGTTTCTGAGCTTCCAAAAGAACTTCAAGAAAAAGATCAGAAAATGGTCACTCAAGTTTTAAACGGATTAGATCCATCTATAAAAGAAAAGATATTAAAAGAAATGAAAAGTTAATTTTTTCTATTTTCAAATTATTCTAAATAATTCACTTATTGACGTTATTACAAATACACTACCCAGAAATATATATATTGTTGAAGGTCTCATTTTATTAGCTAATCTTGCGAAGAAATAGCCCGAGATTAAAGCTGTTATTCCTATAGTTAATGAAGCTATCATGTCCACTTTTCCTGCAAATGAATATGCAGTAGCCCCACTTATTGCTGATAATAACATAGCTAAGGTTGCTGTTCCTATCATTCTTTTTACGTCTATAGAAAATAAGAGCATCATTACAGCAATGAACATTATGCCACCGCTTGCTCCTAAGGTTCCCGTAACTATACCTATAAGTAAGCTTAAAATCGGAGCAACTACGTAAGAAGCAGTTTTTAAGTTCATACGCTTAATATTTAACTTTGGATTTCTAGACCTTTTGAAAGATACATATGCCATATATGCAGTAAATATAGTAAATACTGACTCTAATCCTTCTTCAGGGGTTATAAATGCTATTGCTGAACCTATTTGAGCGCCAACTATTGCGCCTATTCCTAATATCATTGAGATTTTCAGATCAACATTCTCATGCTTAAAATAAACAAAAACAACTGACAACGTAGTTATTACATCAACTAATAAACTTGAACCTATGGATTGCTCGAAGCTTAAACCTAGATAAGAGAGTGCTGGTACTACTATAAGGACTCCGCTGGATCCGGTTATTCCAGTCAAAGCGCCTACAGCTATACCTATAATAATTAGAATGTAAATTGGGATCATATCTAAAAAACCAAAAAATGGATTTAAAGACTTTCCAAGATTGCTTGAGCTATAGTCTTTTCCTTATTGCTAATCTCTTCCTGAGATAATGACTCTCCTGTTATTCCATTCCTATAAATTAGATGTATCGAAACAGTTTTAAAGTTCATTAGATTTCCTAGGAAATAAAGACCTGCACCTTCTAATTCTACTGCTAAATGATTTCTTGATGATAGTTTTTCCAAGTAATCTTTAGTATGAGTAAATAATGCATCGCTAGTAAATACATTTCCTACTCTAACCTCTAATGATTTTTGCTTTAGGTTTCCCACTACTTTATTTAATAGATCATAGTCTGGAGTTAGTGCATAGCTTGTAAATTCTCCGTTTAAATATTGATAGAAAGTTCCTCCTAAATTATAGGAATATCCTATTGGTACCACTACCTGACCCGGTTTTACGTCCTTTAATCCTGTTGCGGAACCAAATCTTACTATTTCTTTTACTCCTAAGTTATACAAATCATGGGTTACTAGGGTTAATGATGGTATTCCTATTCCGTGAAATACTACACTAACTTTTTCTCCCTTATAGTTACCAACATACGTGTAGTAGCCCGCGAATTCACTAACTTGTTTTGGATTATCTAATAAACTAGTTACAGTTTTCATTCTTTGTAAATTACCTACTATAATTGACTTTTCTCCCAGATCTCCTACATTTGCAGTTATTAGAGCCATAAAAACGTGTAGGTAACAATGTTATATATATATCTAACTAAAAACTTTAGCAATGTTAATCTTTTAATATTGTAGGAGTATAGTAACTTATAAATAAAGTTTGAAAAGTTTTATGCATTTTACTGATTTTTTCAATATTCGCCTAAAGTTCCTTTTATTCTAGCTTTTTTAAATGCCAACTTGAATGCTAAAATGCCAAGTGGAAGAAGTATTGCATCAAATATTGCAAGAATTAGGAGTTGAAAAGCCACTTGAGGTAATGAAGCCCCTTCTAACATGGTTTCTCTTAAAGTTTCTAAAGCCCATGTCAAAGGAAGAACGTAGCTTACTCCTCGTATAAATGATGGAATCACAGCTACTGGGAAAACTACTCCAGTCATTAGCGTAGTGAAAGTTGAAAAGAAGAATGATATTGGATTTCCTTGTTTTATTATCATAGTAAATGCTCCAGATAAGAAAGCTAAACCTAAGGTAGATAGAATTAGCAATATTATTACTAATAATGATGCTAAAATATCTATATGATAATTTACGCCCAAACCTAAACCTACACTTAAAATAACTAGAGCATTAATTGTATTTATTGTAAATCCCCACATTGAGGAATATAATAAAAAAGACGTAACTCCAGATTTTGACAAAACATAATACTCAATTGTTCCATAAAGTTGTTCGTTCCTTATCCTTTGACTCACAGTAGTTATAACTGATGAAACGTAGCCTTGAAATGCTAAACCGATTACAAAGAAACTCGTATAATTTGAAACTCCAATTTTTGATACAATACTATTCCCTAATGATGTACCTACAAAATAGTATGTAAATACTGGTAATGTCCAAGATAAAATAGTTAAAATTACTTGTGTTTTATAAGAAGTCCATATCTTGAATCCTCTTATATATATAAAAGCATAAAGTTTTGCGTAAATATTAGCTACTCTTTTGCTTTCCACGATCTTCTCACCCTTTCCATTCTAATAGAATCTTCTTCATCGCCTATCATATATGCATAAACATCGTCTAAAGTAGGTTCTACTTCTCTTATATCTTCAAAATACTTTAATTTTTCAGTTTCTTTTTCTGGTAACCTTAGTACAGGTTCTCCTACAAGACTTATTGCATATCGTTCTAATCCTCTAGGTATTTCCCTAACTTTTACTTCTACAACTTTTCCTAGTTTAGATTTTAGTTCCTCTGCATTTCCTTCACATATAATTTTTCCTCTCTTTATCAAGATTATTTTATCGGCCAATTCTTCTACTTCCTTCAAATAATGTGAAGAGAAAAGAATAGTTTTATCCTTAAAATTTTTTATTACATTTCTAAATTCTCTAGCAGATAAGGGATCTAATCCTAACGTAGGTTCATCCAACAATATTACTGGGGGATCAGTAATTAAAGCACGAGCTAATGCTAATTTTCTTTGCATTCCAGTACTAAATTTCATATATTGAACATTCTCCCATTCAGAAAGATTTAACATTTCTAAAACTTCTTTAGCTCTTTTCTTTGCTTCTGTTATCGATAATCCTTGTAGAGAAGAGAAAAATAATAAATTTTCCATTGCTGTTAGTCTATAATAAAATTGTCTTTCGCTAACGCTTACTAAACCTACGAGTTCTCTTACCTTTTTCTCTTCCCTAGTGACACTGTGGCCTTCAATGAATGCATCTCCAGAAGTAGGAATAACTAAAGTAGAAAGTATTTTTATCAAAGTTGTTTTGCCTGCTCCATTATGTCCTACTAATGAGCCTATTCCACTTTTTAATGTGAACGAAACATCAGATAATGCACTGACTTGCTTATTCTTAAGCTTATAAATCTTAGTTAACTTAATAACGTCTATCAAAATAATTCACCAAAAACATTATTTTTATCAGTAATTAAGTATTTAAACTTTTGTATTAGTCTTTTTTAAAGGTGGAATAACTCCCTTCTGTTTAGCAATTTCTTCCAAAATTTTTATCTGATCTCGATGAAATCCAAGAAATATTCCTTTCCCTTTACCTCCAACATAAAGATTCCCCTTAAATTCCAGTTTTATCTCTGGTATTTCAAGAATCAGAATATGATCATAAATAGGAATCTCTACTTTATCCTTCCATTCAACTTCTGGATAAACACTATGTCTAGGTCTTATTAACCCTCTTATTTTCTCTCCTTCTATATCAATATGGGTAACCCTAGCTCTATTATAACCCCTCACATGTAAGAATAATTTAGATTCGACTTCTTTGCCATCAAGCCAAACTTTACCTTCTATCGGTATTTTCCCAGAAGGCTTTGCTTCCATATCATAAAAAGACGTTTCGATAATAATATTCTTATAAGTTTGCTTGTATTGTTACTTCCCTTTCTAAAAATATAATGATAAATACAAAGAAAATCTTAAAAAGTGGTTCAGTTCCGAATTAATTTATGGAAAGCAAATGGATAGCATTAACAAACACTACGATTGCAATATTCATGGCTTTTGCAAATTATAATATGATAATAATAGCCTTACCAGCTATATTTCAGGGTATAGATTTTAATCCTACTAATCCGAGTGCTATAGCTTACTTACTATGGTTAATCTTAGGGTACATGATAATAACTTCCTCCTTTGTAGTAACGTTGGGAAGAATTTCTGATTCTCTAGGTAGAGCTAAACTCTACACAATAGGATTAGTGATTTTTACTATAGCTTCAGCTCTACTCTCAGCAGTAACAACTAAAGGAACAACTGCAATTTTAGAATTAATAGTTTTTAGACTACTTCAAGGAGTAGGTGGAGGTTTCTTAATGGTTAATAGTGCAGCAATTCTAACAGATTATTTTCCTAGAAATGAACTAGGAAAAGCTTTAGGTCTTAATCAAGTAGCAGGATTAGTAGGAGGAATAGCAGGATTAATTCTAGGAGGAGTCCTTTCTGCTATAAATTGGAGATTCATATTCCTTGTTAATGTTCCAATAGGAGCTTTTGCTGCTATATGGTCATATAGAACTTTAAAAGATATAGGACAAAAAAGAAAAGGTAAGATAGACATCAAAGGAAACATTCTATTTACAGGTTTTATAACTCTCTTTCTAGTAGCTATATCTTACATGCTTATTCCTTATGGTGGATCTCAATTAGGTTTTGGAAATCCTATTGTATGGATAGGTTTGCCAATATCTTTAGCCATGCTTATGGCATTTATATTTGTAGAAACTAAGGTTAAGGATCCAATGTTTAATTTATCCTTATTTAAGATTAAAGATTTCTCAATAGCTAACTTAACAAACTTAACAGCTTCATTAGTTAGACAGGGTATAACAATATTGTTTATATTATTATTAGAAGCTATATGGCTTCCATTACACGGATATTCGTTTTCTTCAGTACCTTTTTGGGCAGGAATTTATCTAATACCTAATTTAGTAGGATTTGCAATATTTGGCAGTTTAGGCGGATATTTATCTGACAGATATGGATCTAAATATTTTACTTCTGGTGGATTATTTATATCAGCAGTTGGATTTGCAATATTGTATTTCCTACCCTATGATTTTAATTATACAATATTTGCTATTACAATATTCATAATAGGAGGAGGAATGGGATTATTCAATTCTCCGAATATGGCAGACATAATGAGTTCAGTACCTATAAATCAGAGAGGCGTAGCTTCAGGTATGAGAGCTGCTTTAGGCAATACAGGCTCCACTGCCAGTGTAGCTATATATTTTGTCATAATTATAAGTGGAATGGCTTTAGCTTTGCCTTCTGCCTTATCTTCTGCATTACATTCTGCAGGAATTTCTAGTGTACCTTATATACCAGCAGCTGTTGCGCTATTTTCTGCACTATTAGGGTATGATCCACTTTCCTCCCTAGCCGCTAAATTACCTCCTTCAGTAGCAGCACAAGTTTCTCAGCCTTCGTTCTTTTCTGACGCTATTGCTCCAGCGTTTATGGCAGGATTTAAAGAGATAGTTCTGATTTCCATAATAATTCTTATAGTGTCTGGAGTACTTTCTCTTATAAGGTCGGGAAATAGAATTGGAAGCGTTGGAGAAATGGGAGGAAATCCTCAAAGGGTTCAGGAATCTCAGGAGATTACTTCAAAGAGAAGCTGAAAAATACGGTTATAGTTCGACAGAGATACAAATATTATATCAATTACATATAAAACCTAGAAATATTACTGAATTATCAGAATTAATAGGTATAGGAAAATCAAGTGTAACGGAAATAATAGAAAAAATGGAAAAAAGAAATTTAGTAAAAAAGATAAAAAATGAAAATGATAAGAGATACACTATTATAAAAATAACTGAAGAAGGAGAAAAGGCGCTAGAACAAACCAGAGAAGAATATAAAAAGATATTATCATCAATTTTGGAGAGAGTAAACGCAGAAGAAGTTATAAAATTTTTTGAAGAAATAGAAAAAGAATTAAATAGGTAGTTGAAAACCACCCTGCTGGCCAGATGGTAAGAAAGGTATTAATGCAGATGCTAATTGTTCAGCAGTTAAGCTATGTATCCATACTCTACCGGGTCCTTGTAAAGTTACAAAGAATAGCCCCTCATGAGCAAATAATAACGATCTTAAACCTCCAACCCTAGATACAGAATATTGCATGCCTTCTTGAAATGCCATCAAATGCGATGCCTCAACTTGTATGATTTCTCCTGGAGCTAGATCTTTTATATATAATCCACCATAAGAATGAATAAATAGATTACCATTACCGTGGAATCTAGCTAGGAATAATCCTTCTCCTCCTAATATTCCTACTGATAGTCTTGCCATTTGGCTATCGTAATTTACTCCATCTTCTGCAAAAAGAAAAGTATGAGATTCTGCAATTATACCTTGTCCATTTAAAGGTATTTGAACTATTTTTCCTGGAAATATACCTGCAAATACTGCTTCACCTGGACCATTAAGTTCTGTAACAAAAAATGTTCCTCCTGTAAGTTCTCTTTTTAATGCTCCGAATAAACCTCCTCTCATTTTAGTTTGCATATTTACAGAAGCAGTTTTCATAAGAAGATGTCCCGCATCTCCAAAAATTTTTTCGCCGGAATTTAAATAAACCTTAACGTACTGTATATCCTGGCCTACAATTTGATACTGTGGCATGCTGTAAACTTAAATGAATAAGATATAAACTTTTTTATTATGATATCTACCTAACATTAAAAAGTAAGTTCTAAACAATTTATAAGCTTTAGTTACATAACTAACCAAGTTTTAGGTCGTAAAAATAGCTTCTTATTTTATAAAAAAGTTTAATCACTTTGAGGATAAACTATTGGTGGACTTTGGACCGGTAATACGAAAGTACCAGACGTTAAATACCCTATATTACTGTAGAATTCTAAGTTAATAGTTTCATATGTTGGAGTAATAACAAACATATTCTGTTGAGTTTTTAGTATATTACTAAGAGACACTGAAGAGAATAGTTGTTGCGGAATAGAGACTATAAGCGTACGATTAACTGATTCTCCAGGTGAAATATTAATGCTTAGTGGAACCTTAACTAGTCCTATAAATTCACCAGACTGAGGACCGCTAGAACCGCTTAAAGAAAATACAAAATATTCATCAAAACTTACATACGCATAATATATCTCTATCGTTTTATTTGATGGATTTGATATAGCGAAATTAAATTTAACAGTTATTGGAGTTTCAACGAAGAAGGATGAAATTTGAGGCTTGACTATGATATTTTCTTCTTTATAAACAGACAATTCCATAGAATTGGAGCTATATATCCCTGAATTGAAAGTACCATTTATTATCCCAGCAAATTCACTAAACCCAGCATTATTAAGATTAAGATTAAAAGGACCTATATTACTAACAATATTACTAACACTAATATTACCTTCCATATTTCCGTCAAACTCTGCATGATAATTAAATACATTAGATTCAGGGTTTTCTATAATAATTTTACCAACAGCAGATCCATTTATATAAGTAGTGAAGTAGCTAATTAGACCAAGAAATCCATAATAATATGATGGAGTAATAGAAATTATACCTTTGCCTTTAATAATAGTAGCACTAGTGGCATTAATAGTCAAAGACTTAATTGCAGTACCGTTTATTGTTCCATCAAAATTCGACAGAGATATCATACTACCTAAAACAGTCATAGAAACACTGCCATTAACTACTAATGTTGGTTGTTGCGAACTTAACAAACTTGGTACTAAAGTTATATTTCCATCAAACATTCCATTTAATGTCAATTGAGAGTTACTACTTAAATCAAAAATACCGGAGATACTTCCGTTAATCTCTAAAGGATTGCTTTCAGGATACATGGATCCGCTGTAATAAGAATTAATATAGAAGAAAGAACTTTCACTAGAAGGACATAATTCTCCACTATATAACGTTAAGGTGTTTCCATATTCTGCCATAAGTGCTTGAAGGGGAGCCGTAGAGTTTATCGTAAATTGAGGATTTTGTAAAACCTTAAAACTATTAGGATTTAGCGAAACAATTCCTGCTGGCTCTGTTTCATACGTTGTTAATATTACTGTATATGGAGGTACTGCTATAATATTACCAAGATTAGTGACTACTGCTATCGCATTATAGTTACCTGATACGGGTATTTTAACTGAGTCATAGCCATTAAACTTACTATTTATATTTGTTTCATTTATTACTATATTTACATTTTTATTTATTACAGTCCATTCATTTTTAGAGTTTAGTCCTAATATAGTTTTAATTACTAACGGAACAGATGGATTATTTTGGAGAATAAGTACATAAAGTTCGGAATTATCGTATACTAAACCAAAATATTTAGGAGTTATTGAGCCCATAGCATTATTAGAAGATAATTGCAGATTATTTCTAATTACTGTTATTTCACTTAGTTGTTGTTGTGAAGAAGTTTCATATATTTGCGCGTTGGCTTGAGCCATATCACTTGATGTGGGTATAGAAAAAATCATATACGATAATGGTATTAATATAACGATAACTATCAATAAAACAAATAGCATTGCTATAACAGGAGAAATGGCTTTTCTATTCATATTCTCACCCAGAAATCCATACGTAGCCTATTCTATAGTACTGCCCATTAAGATTTACAATAAACCATAATATCGCGTTCTCCCCATTTTTTAAATATATAAACTGTACAGAATTGGAATGAGTAGAGTAAATATAGGCATTACCATTATATAATACCGAACCAGAATCAGAATATACTACAATAGGTCTGTAAGAACCAATAGTATAATTAACATTAACCCAACCTTCCGATTGTAAAGGTGTAACATAAGTTTGAGAATTTTGAAGCGAGCTACTTACTTGAAACGCAACTATATACAAGGCTATATTGTAACTAGGAATAAACGGATATATAACGAAATTTATACCACTAGAATTTGAAATCTGTAATTCTCTTATTTGAAGTGACATGCTAATTTCTTGAGCTTGTTTAATATTATTAATATTTGAGGCTTGAATTCCGAAGTATCCACCAAATAAACCTAAAGCTATAAGTCCAATTATAATAGTCGCTATTACAAGTATGAAAGTAGATATTATATTATCCATTTACTTTCACCGTAGTCTATGTATTTTATAGGCGAACATTCTATTTAAATCTATTAGATAAAATAGTTACCATATAAAACCGCCAAAATGAATTATTATCTTAAAATAAAAGGAAAGGTAATTTATTAACAAGACAAAATATAAAATTATTTGGTACGATATTTTCTACATATAAATTATTATCCCTATATTCATAAATTGAATTTTATATAGAAATTAGAATTCTACCTTTTCTCTCTTTAGAAAATAAAGACAACAGAGCTTCTTTTCCATTGCTTAATGGAAATTCCTTCCAAACGAAGGATTTGCATTTATTACAGATTTCTGTTAATTCTCTAAATTCTTCGAAAGTTCCTCTAACAGTACCTATAAATGATATATGTCTAAGATATGCTTGCGTTAAGTCTATTGTAACTTTATTTCCACTTAATGTGCCGAAGAAAACCATTTTACCTCCTTGTTTCAATAATCTAAGTCCTAAATCCCAATATTTACTTCCCAGAGGATTTACGACAATATCTGCCATCTCACCATCAGTTATATTCTTTACTGCTTCCTCTACCTCAGTATACGTTACTACATTACTAGAAACTTTCAATTCATTATTAGTAACAGATACTACAATCCCTCCCATAATTTCAGCTAATTGTGATGCGAAAAGTCCAGCATTTCCTGAAGATCCAAAAACTACTACTACGTCTCCTTTTTTTATCCTTGAATATTTTAGTGCATGATAAGAAGCTAATGCAGATATTGATAATGCTGGCATGATCTCCCAGTCTAGATTTGCTTTAATTACGTTCCTTGCAGGTACTTTAACATATTCAGCATATCCTCCATTTTCATCTATTCCTATTCTTCTTCCCGCTTTGCATAACATTTCTAACCCTCTTTTACAATAGTTGCAATTTCCATCGAAAGTTCTTGTATATACAGCGACTTTGTCTCCTTCTTTTACATTATTAACGTTATTTCCTACTTCCTCAACTATTCCAGAAAACTCTGAACCCGCTATATGTGGAATAGGATTTACCTTCATAGAGGAAATAGTCATATAATCAAGCTGAGTAACTCCAGATTTTACTATTTTTACGAGAACTTCGTCATCTTTTATCATAGGCATATCGACGTCAGAATATTTCAAATTCTCTATTCCATTCTTATCGAAAACAAGGGCTTTCAAGTTCCTCACGATCCTCTAAAGTGCATTCTATGATAAGGTCTGCTTTTTTTCTTTTTGAATTTACCGTTCACTAGTTTCTTTAATATTGAGATTTTAAAAGATTTTTTCTTTTTAATAGATCTTTAAATGTGTAAATTAAGTAGAAGCTTTTTAACTTTGTTATTCATTATATATTATTATGAGACTACTTAGATGGTATTTAATATATAAAATATTGGCTTTCTTCATGAGAAGAGGTGGTAGAAAGTGAGTTTTTCAGGAATAGTAAAGAAAGAAATAACAAAAAGAGTTGAAGATTTAACTAGAAGTTTTTATGAATCTGCGTTGCCTCCTGTTGATATTTATGAAGAAGGGGGTTATTTAATAGTAGTAGCTGATTTAGCAGGCTTCAATAAGACAAACATACATGCAAGGATTACTCCTCAAAATGAGTTAGTAATTGAAGCAGATAGAGAGATAAGCGAGACAGGAACTAAATATCTAACGCAAAGACCTAAAAGTATAAGGAGAGTAATATCCTTACCAGTAGCTGTTAAAAAAGACGGAGAAATAACAGGAAAATACGAAAATGGCGTATTAACATTAAGATTCCCTGTAGAGGGATCAGCTACTGTAAAAATAGAATGATTTTTTAGCCTCTTTTTAATACTACTCCTAAAATAGCTAAGAGAATAGATAGGATAGGTTGCTTAAAAGCAATATATAATATAATTGACAGTACTATAATTGCAATAGGCAATGTTTCATATTTTTCCTTTTTTGGTTTTTCGGGTTTCTCTAGTAACGAGAGTCTGAATTTCCTTATAGCATTAGATAATGTATCCTTAACCTCGTCTATCATTGCTGGAAATACTAGTCCTTCATCTTCAATTAAATCTACTAATCTCTCAAAAAAATTAAAATCAGGATCTATTTGTGTACATGTTCCTCCTAAAGTAGACGTCATTCTAACATAGAGAACCATCTTTTCTGGCAATCTAAGCGGAAATCTATAGAATACCTCGTTTGCTGCCTGTATAAATTCCTCTACTTCCAACGTTTCTGGAGTAACTCCTTGAAACCCTTTTAAAAAGAGTTCTATTCCTTTAGCTAAAAGCTCTCTATCTGCTTCTGGTTGCACAGCATTAAGTTCCTCTAATACTCTTACTAAACCTACACCATCAAGTCTTATTAATGCAGTATATGCTCTTATTAGCTTATTTCTGGTATCCTTATCCATTCTTCCTATCATTCCAAAATCGTAAATTACTATGTTTCCCTCGTCATCAACTGCAATGTTCCCTGGGTGCGGATCTGCATGAAAATACTCTTTTTCTAAAAGGAGAACCATGAAAATTTTAAAGACCCTATAGGCCAAATAGGAGGGTTGAATAATTTTTTTAGCTTCTTCAGACGTTACTTTATGTGCCTTTATATATTCCATAATTAATACTCTTTTTGTAGCGAAATAAGGTTCCGGTACTCTAACATCTGGAAATTCGCTAAGCTCTTCCTTAATTTTTTTCATGTAAAACTCTTCTTTAGTGAAATCCATTTCCTCAAAAATTCTTGAAGAAAAGTCATTAACTATTGCCTTAAAACTCTCGTAGAATGATTCATCAAATAAAAATCTTAAAAATGGCAATAGCCTTTTTATTACTTCAACATCCTCTTTTACAACTTCCCTTATTTTAGGTCTATTCACCTTAAAGACTACTTCATTACCTTCTTTAGTCTTAGCTAAATATACTTGTCCTATACTTGCTGAGGATATAGGCTCATTATTAATTTCAAATTCATTAATTTTTTCTCCTAGATCCTCCTCAATTTCTTTTTTAACTTCTTCCCAAGGAGACGGAGGTACTTGATCTTGTAATCTAGAAAGAACCTTTAAGTAAGGTTCAGGTAAAACATCGGAATGAACAGAAATCATTTGACCCATTTTTATGAAAGCAGGACCTAAGGAAATTAACGCATTAAGAAGCTTTTCCGCTTCTTTTTCCATTTCCTTATCATCTAAACTTTTTCCCTCAAGCATCAATTTTCTATAATGTCTAATCATCAAAACACGTGGAAATAATTTCGTAGCTACCTCAATAGTTCTCTTAAGCATAAAATATGTATAACAAAGAAAGTAAAAGAGATTTGCATTAATCCAAGGTTTCTTCAAGCTTTTCATAATAAGAATAAATACTGCTAGGTACATTTCCGCTGTTTATGTCTTTTAGAAGGCTAGTAGAATTAGTAGAAATCGATAATATTTGCCCTGGAGTAAGAGATGAAGGATATCCTATCAACATCCATGTTCCTTTAGGATCAGTTATAATAAGTACTGTAGCTATATGCGGAGGATTTCCAGAATTAACTACTGATAGCATAAATCCTGCTAAGGGCTCATTAACTTCGTATTTCTCCACTAAAGAATATACCCATTCTGGCGTTTTATTCTTTATAATCTCTAGACCGTATTGAACTAAATTCGTAATCTTAGTACCATTAGGAGTTGCATTAAGGTACTGATTATAAAGATAAATATAATGAAATTGTATAGAAGAATTTGATGAGAAATTTGTAAATATTAAGCCTGGCACGGGTTCACCAATATCCGATTCAAAAATAGAATAATGCGGTTGTACACTAACATTTCCATAATGTCTTAGCATAACATATAGGGGCCAAGATAATGTAGCTCCATAAGGACATCCATACCAAGATATGAAATATATTTCAGTCGAATTACCTGCAAAATCTCTATTCGCTACCTTAACCAAATGGTTTAGTGGATCAGGCATAAATAAAGAAATAACATTCCCCCAATAACTAAAAAGAATTATAAATATAATTGCAATAGCAAAAACTATAGCAGTAATACTTCTTCTCATAATAGCACCATATTGATAAAAAAGAAATATAAAAAGAAAAAAAATTAGCTTATAGTTATTGTTGCAGTAGCCCATCTACTTGGACTTATGGCTGGAGTTACTAAAGTTATTTTATAAGTCCCTGGAGATAAGTGAACTGGAATTATTAGTTGGAACTGTGCCTCGCTTCCTAATATTATTACAAATCCAGAGTAACTATTTACTGAATCTTTCTTATTCTCGTTCCATGGTGCTTGTATTATCTTTACTGTATCATGATATATCTCTGATGAGTTTAGGGTTAATGAATATGTAGAGTTACTTATTATCATCATTGTTCCAGATGCCGGATAAGCGTCTGGTCCATCTATATCTGTTATGTTCAATATTATCTCAGTTCCATTAGATACTGGATATGCATTAGCATATGTAATATCGAGTTTAGGTAATTTCGAATTATTAAATAATGGTCCTACTACGTTACCATACGACCACTGACCTGTTCCTAATATCCAACCAGCAATTAATATTGCGAAAATTATTCCAATTATTACTGTTCTTTCCATTTATATCACCATAATTTGATCCATTTAAGTATTGGAACGTTTTTAGCTAATGGCCTATCTCCAAATTTCTTATATAGGAAATAATCTAAACCAAAAACTCTACCTGGTGCGGTAAGCATTAGAGTTACAGCGCCTGCAGTTAATAATGCTCCTATTTGCCATTCATCTTCACATGTTGATCCTAGCCAGTATGCTGGAGCAAATCCTACAGCCATACCTAATGCTCCTAATGACGCTAACCTAGTCAATAAACCAATTACTATGAATAATCCTACTATTATTTCTACGTAACTGAATATAGTTAAGAAAGTTACATCAAACGCTTTGTTTTCTAGTGTGAATAATAATAATCCTTTGAATGGGCCTGCATGTGGTAAAAAGTTTACTAGCTTTCCACCTACGAAAGACGCTGAATTAGGATCTAGTTTTGCTGGTTTTAATACTGCCTTTCTTAATCCGCCGTCTAGATACATCCAGCCTACTGCAAATCTTACTGGCCATAAGTATTCCATTCTTGTACTATTGCCAGCGTGAAGCATTTCTTTTCCTGCCATCTAATCACCAAATTGAAAGTATCTATCAGAAAGTTTATAAAATTTTCTTTAATTGACTACATTAGTTAATATCTAAGTACTTTTTATAACAAAGATATATATAAGTATTCATTAAAACTTTTACTTATTAAGAAAAATGTTTTATTTTATTAAACTTATTTAACTATAAATTATTCGTTTGATTGCTTACTTTACCTGATTATAATTTCTAATATTATGATCTTGCTAGAATTTAAATCTTACTCAAGTTAAATCTTTTTAAACGTATTATAGAATAGAGAATAAAAATTTTATTTTATCTTAAAAATTAATATAATAAAGTATACGACTTTATTCAAGAACTAAGGACCAAATTAAAACAATTACTTAATATAGTTGAAAAGCACTTTATTCTACTTTTAACTCGCTAGTTTTCAAGGTTTCTGGACCCATCGATAAACCAAATATTGAAATTATTGCTCCTATACTAAGAACTGTAAATGCAGCAATATATGGATTAGATATCTTAGAGAATAGTGAAATATAAATTGAAGAGAATCCTGCTACAATAAATGCTCCATTATAGGAAAAACCAACTCCAGTAGCTCTACTAAACGTCTTAAATCTCTCAGCAAGATAAGCAGGAGATATTGCTGAAGGTAGATTTATCCCAAAACCGAATATTAATGTAGGAAGTAAAAGTGCATGCTCAATTCCAAAATAGAATATTCCTGCAGCTAAAACTGATATTATAGAGCCTATAATAGCCATTGTTCTTCTCCCTATATAATCAGAAATTAATCCTGAAATTATCATTGCAGGTATTCCTATTAAGTTCATGAATAAGGCTAAAGGCCCATAAACTGCAGGAGATAAATGCATTACGGTTCCGAAAAGAACTGGTACGAATTGAGGTCCTGCGTAAATCATTATCCAAAAGCCTATCATTACTAAGATAGTTTGAATAATTGGTTTAAGACCAATTAAAGGAGACTCTTTTTTAGCTTCTAGAAATACCTTTGATTCTGTTAGTTTAGCTCTTATTATTACTGCTAAAGCAGCTGGGATTATACCTAGAATAAATATATATCTCCAACCAATAGATATAAAATCTTTAGTTGGAGCTAAAAATGTAAATAATAGATCAACTATAACGAAACCAACTAATGTACCTGACTGCATTATCCCTGAAGTTAAACCTCTTCTTCTACTTACGCTCTCCATTGCTAATGTAAAACTTGATGATACATCACCTCCTATAAAGACCCCTTGCATAAGCCTTAATAGAGACAGAATAACTGGAGCTAAAATACCTATTTGATAATATGTAGGTAAAAGCCCAGTTAAGCCTATAGTTAAGGAATATCCTAATACTGTGAAAATTAACGCCTTTTTCCTTCCTCTTAAATCTGCCAAATAACCAAAAACAAATCCTCCTAAAGGTCTTGATATTATAGTGAAAACTATTGGTAAAACAGCACCTAAGAGACCTAATGTAGGATAATATAATTTTTCTAATATACTAGCTGTAATAACAACTGCACCTAAATCATAAGAATCCATAACCCATGAAATATATGACCCAAGATAATTTGTCGAATTTGACATGATTTTTTGCACTGACTAGGTAATTAAAAAGTTTTCTAATGTTTGAGGCTAAATATTAACCTTTTTAATATATTGAAAATAAATATTATTTTAATTTATTATTTATAATCTAATATCGTACAAATTATACATTAAACCGATATTTTTTGATAATTATGATTCGTTAGTTTTCAAAGCTTACTTATACATATCGTATGTAAGATTTAAATTTATTTCCTAAAGAATAAACTATCGACCATGAATGATTAGCAGAAATACAGCATTTGTGGCTGTAACATCAGTAATTGCTTATGCTTTACCTACATACGTTATCGTTGCACCAGCATATACTGTAAACCAATTTAATGTAGCACAATGGTTAGCTTTTCTCATAGTTTCTATTCCATTTGGAGGAAGAGTTATAGGAGCTCTTTCATATCAAAAAATAATTGTCTCACTAGGTTCTAGATTAACATTCCTAACTTCATTGTTCTCTTTAGGTATAATTTCAATAGCTAGTGGAATAGTTAGTAACATTGGAATTCTCATAGTATTAAGGCTTTTAGTTGGAGTAATGTTTGGTCTAGCTACTTCATTTGCAGTCGAACAAGCTATAAAAACAGGAAATAGATTCATTACCGCATTAACCATGAGTGGTTGGGCAATAGGATGGATAGGCGGTGCATTTGCATATCTAGATTTGAAGACATGGTACCTAATAGCTCTCTCCGGAGGTATTACAATACCCTTATCTTTACTATATCAAAAAACAGATTCCTTTAAAGGTGAAAAAATAAAACTAGGATTACCATCACTATTGTCAGTCCTAGCTTTCTTTTTCGCCTTCGAACCAGCATTTATATTACAACTTGCTCCTACTATTCTTGAAAAAGAAGGAGGACTAAGTTGGCTTATATTAGGATATTCAATTTCAGTGCCTATGTATTTCATAATTCCTGCATTAGCTAGAATTTTAGGAGAAACTAAAGCAATAATTATTTCCACCTCTATTTCAGCACTATCAGGAACTTTATTCTTTGTTACTGGAATTCCTTATTTAGTAGTAATATTTAATGCGTTTGGTTTAGGTATAAACTCTTTAGCTCCTAGGATATCTCAGTTTTATGGTGCTGGAGCTAGGAACATGGGAGTGGCTTTAAATGCAGCAGCATTAGGTGGCGTAATAGTTCCAGTAGTGGGATCTATTAATATCAAGATTGTTGCATCATTAATAACTGCTATATCAATGATTGCATTACTCATAATGGGAATTAAGGTAAGAGAAGGAATAGCAGTAGGAAATTATAGAAGTACTTCAAATTATAGTTCCATATCAAATAGCGTGGAAAGGTATAATTTAAAATATATAAAAATAATAAATAAATTACAAAATTATATTACAAGAAGTTTTAAAAGAATTAATTTATCTAATAAAAGAGTCTTGGCTATACTAAGTACTATTGACTTTCATTTTTATCATAGATTTGGGTAAAAGTATATTTAATTATTGATTTAGTTTTTCTAGAACATAAATGAAAAATACTATTTTAGCCATAATAGTTATAACTATGTTCGTATCTAGTATGCTAGGATTTTTTATAGGAACTAAAGTAAGCTATGATAAAATAAACAATTATACAATAATAAACGTAAATAGTAAAAATTCTGATCCAATACCTCCTGCAAATATTGGAAACAATCAAGATTATTTAATAAACCCAGTATTTCCAGCCCATACAATAGCTAGCCAGTACGCGTATGTTACACAAGGACAAGGAAAAGTGTTTATAGGAGCTTTATATAATTCTGGAAATGGCTATCTAGCTGGAGCAAAAGGTGCAGCAGTTGTAGCATCAATGCTAGCTTATCAACCATTGACTGAATATAATTACTATCTTTACATAACGGCTCCTTCTCCAATAAATGTAGGAGGAGCAGTAAAAACAGATTCTGCTACAGTAATGTACTTAGCATCAATGCTAGGAGATGTTTCTAATCTTAATAAGTCAATGTACTTCTTAGGAGATGTAGGTTTAGAGGGATATATGTATTCTACAGGAGTAGTTTATCTGAACAAGGGGTTCAAAGGGGGCGGAAGACTCCATCCGTAAGGGTGGAGATGGATAGGCTCCACATGCTTTGCCTCTAACATGGCTAGGCGATGGCTTGAAGAGCCGAAGGAACTACTTGATTAGGGTCAACTTGAGGGCCTTCACTACCTCCTCCCCTATACCTAGTCTTCTTAGTCTCACCCTTGTAAGGCTTGTCTTCTTGTTTAGGAGTGTTGTTCGTGAAAATCGCCGTAGGAGCCCCCTTTGTAGTTACATTTAAATACGTATTTTTCAAATATTCTATTAATGGCAGTCACTGACGGAGTAAGCGTCACTGAGACGCCTTGGTTAAAGCGAGGGTCTATGTGGTACGCCTCTACTCCATTCAACAGTCCCATATTGGGATACTGTGGGTTCACATTAGTGCTCGGGGTCGGAACGACCCTTAGTGCCTGTGGAGCTGAGACCTCTACCTTTGGCAAGCCTCGGCTTTGAAGCAGGAAGCCACGCCCGTTAGGGCGGAGTAGTTCACCAAAGGATAGTACAGCTATATCAAGGAGGAGTTTATTATCTTGTGGTCCCTCAGATGATGGCATTAGCTGAAGGAAAAAATTTCAAAATGGCACAGGAATTTGCACTTCAACATGGTGATGTATTGTTAACTGCAACTTCATTACCCCAAATGTATCAAATAGAGACTCAAAATCCATTACCAGAACCTATAGGGTACTTAGATTTACAATATAACATAACAGCAGGTTTCAAATATTTATCACAAATTTACAGTACTTTATATAACTCATCTACAAATCAAACAATCAAAAATATGGCACAGTCCTATTGGTTAAAAGCCGAGGGATTAGCAGAAGAGGGAGATTATATAGCTTTCTATTTCTTACCTAATCCTGCAGTAAATGCAATTTGCTATCTTCTTAAGACTTCAAATTACAATATATCTAACGGAGTAAATAATGCGATAAAGAACGCAAGTTCTCTTAATAATCTATGGAAAATAGAAACTGCTGCAGAAGCTGCATATCTTTATGATGGTAACATGTCTGATAAAATATTAGCTACCTCGTGGGCAGCATTAAGTTTATCTATTAATGTCGGTCCTTCAATAACTCCTTATGGCTTTTATGAAGGATTATACAATGCGTTTTTAATTGATATCTATGCTGCAGAATATTATGACTCAGTTACTGGTTCAAATTATGGAAATGTGACACTATTGACCAACATTTACAATAATCCAAATGTATTGTATGATTATGGATTCTTTAACAACTATTATGCAGAGTTAGCTATAAACTTTAGTAACTATTTCCTTAAACAACTTAACTCCACATCGCTTTTAGAAGTAAAGAGTTCTATTTATAATTATATGAAGAGCGAAGATAATGTTCTTGAAAATGCCGCTGCATATTATGATGGTCCTTCAATAGTAGGATATCTTATGATGACATACGGTATTCAATCTCATAATATTCGGGATTTATATTATGCAATGCCATTTATAAGAAATACAATGAATACAGAACAACTAACATGGTACAATTCTGATTAAGTTTTATTTAAATTAAGGTAAATTAGTTTTTTAGATTAAATGTTTCACATATTTATATGGAAGAAGTTAGAAAGTTAAAGGAAACTGGTGAAGCTTACGAGAAACTATTAAACGAGGTTTTAAATAAACTTTTTATAATAATTCCTAATTGTGTTGCTTTAAATATGGAAGATAGTTTAATTCCAATTTACGCTCCAAGTGTAACTAAGAATAAGGGTATAATAGCTTTTCCATATAAATGTGAAGGAAGAATAGGTTATATTGTTATTACTGAAAAAGGAGAAGTAGTTTTTGAGGATACTGAAGGAGAATCGAAAATTATTGGAGAGCTCAAATAGATAATTATGCAGATATTATATTATTGATTTTTCCATATAATTTAGTATTTTTATTTTTTATTAGTTCTAATATTTCCTTTATTCCATTGATTATATTTTGCGGATTATTAACTTCGTTTTCTCCAAAAAGAGAAGATAAAAATACTTTTCCGTCTTTTATAACAATTTGAATTTTAGAAAATATTTCACCTATAGCTACTTCATAAGTTACTTCTTCATAAATTCTGAGTTCGTCATTTATTACAGATAGCCTTATCGAAGAACCTTCATAGCAGAATTCTACTGAATCTCCTCTAATATTTAACGATTTAATTTTCATAAATTAATTAACCAAGCTAAATATTAAAATCTTAGCAGATAACAAGCACAAAAGTATTGTAAAAAACATTAAATTAACTTTAAATCTTTTACTAATAAGCCTAATTATTGTTTTTTCTGCTCAGATCCTTGAGCTGGTTTCTTCTCTTTCTTTCCTTTTGCCATATTAGCTCTAATTTAATAAGAATCTTCTAAAGTATTTAAGAATTCCTATCTTATAATTTACTAAATATTAATTATGTAAGTTAACGATTAACTAAGATAAATTTTTAGTTAATCTATGGTAATACATATAAAGTTTATATTAATTTATCAGAATTTATGGATAGAGTTTATTTTTCTTTATTTAGAGTATAGTAACATTTAGCGTTAACTTATAATCAAAATATTACTGCTAATATTAATACCATATTAATTATTAAAATTGATAATTATGGATAATGAGAGGAAATATATACTTTAAGAAAGATCTAAATATATGGAAGAAGCCTTGAGAATGGCAAAGCAAGGGAAGCCTTTAATGGCTATGACAATGATAAAAAGTTACGTTCAAGATAATGTAGAGGGAAAAGATATTAGAAAAATGAATAAAGAATGCAGAGATTTAATTTATGCTATATTATCGACACCTTCTCTAAATGATGAAAGTTGGGGAGTTTTTGTTCCAGCTCCCACAGAAAAGGAAATAGAAATAGTTATAGAAAAAATTAGAGATTGCCTTTCACTCTTTTAATTGAGTTTGTGTCTCTAATTCTTCTAATTCATTAACTTCTTCTAATCTTCTTCCTAAAGTTCTAGGTATAGTAAATATTGTTAATATGCCTGCAATTATCATTTCAAATTCTATTACCATCCATCCTCCAAAGCTTCCTAATAATGGTATTAATGAAGATAGAAGTATTAACTGAGCTATAGCAGCACCCAAATGAGCCAAACCATCAGTCATAGCGTAAGCAGTAGCTCTAGCGTACGTTGGGTAGTTTTCAGTAGCCAATAGATAGTTTAATTGATTTGACCAGCCCACTCCAATAAAGTTACCTATGACCATACCCGTAAAGAATAACGGCATTGATCTATAGAGCCCACCTAATACTGCTATTGCCATACCTAATACAAAGCCAGTATTAGCTAATGTCACTAGAATTCTTCTATCCATTCTTTCAAGAAGTGGCCTAATACCTATAGATCCTAAGAAACTTGCTACACCAGCTAATCCAAATAAGAATATTGCTGAAGCTTCTAGGGAGGAAGTATATCCTAAGACGTCTTTAGTCCATGTAGTAAATAATGTTAAGTATGGGTATTCCCCAAAATACCAGAAAAATATTAGCGCTAAAAGTACAATGTATCTTTTTAAATACTTTGGATTCTTAAATATGCTGAAAGGATTTTTATGGTGAATAGTGTAATTCAATATTTGAGGTTCAGGTAACATATTTACGTTAGCCCTTCTCATTGAAGTTTCTTCCATTCTACTTACTAATCTTCCTGCTTCATCAAACTTATGTGCTTTAGCTAAGAATCTAACAGTTTCTGGTGCGGTAGCCCTTATGGCTAAAGCCATTAATGCAAGAGCTCCGCCAACAGCAAAAACTAATCTCCAACCTATAGTAGGATACGTATCTACCAGTACTGCTCCTAAAAATGGTCCCAAGCCTATTCCTGCCCATCCGCCTATGTAAGCCAGGTTTACGTAAAGACCTCTTTTGGAATTAGGAGCCATTTCTGCTAAGTATGTCATTACTAAAACTAGATCAGCACCTATTCCCATTCCAGTAAGGAATCTAAAAACTGCAAGCATTGGATAATTTGTAGCTAATGCGTCACCAAAGCTTCCTATAGTTGTTAAAAAGGCAGATATTATTAAAGTAGGCCTTCTCCCTATTATATCAGCTAAATAAGAAAGTCCTATTGCGCCAGGGATATATCCGAATAGACCTAAAGCTGCTATCATTGAAGCTTCAGAAGAATTAGTTATAAATGGAATTACTGGTAAAGCCACACCTACGTTTATTACATCGTATAATGTAATAAAGAAGCTAAACCCTAACGCCCATATTAGTGCATATGATAAGCCTCATGCTGGTAGCCTATCAACTCTAGCTATATACCAGTCTGGATTAGTTTTTAAATCGTTTTTATCAGGTCCAGAGCTCGTAGCCATATTTTTTAAAACAGTATAAGTAGTTTTTAAGCTTATCTTTTGTTTAATTATAGTTTGAAAAATTTAAAAATTGTAATTAAAGTATAGGTCTTTTTGGCGAATGTTTTCCTAAATGGCCTTTAAATCTTTCTTCTTCCCAAACGTTACCTCTTTCATGATACCCTCTTTCCTCCCAATAGCCATCTACATATTTATCAATAAATTCAATTTCTGTTAACCATTTAGCGCTCTTCCATCCATATAGATGTGGCATAAAAGGTCTAGCTGGAAAACCTTGCTCTATTGTTAAAGGTTTTCCATTAATTCTTAAAGCTATTATTGAATCTTCGCTTAATGCGTCCTCTATTGGTATAGTAGATGTGTAGCCATCTAATGAATAAAATATAACCCATTTTGCTTCTTCTTTTACTTTAGATTTTTCTACTATATTTCTAATTTTAATTCCTTCCCAATAAACGTCTTTAATACTCCAACCTGTTACACAGTGAAAATCTTTTGTGTATTTCGTATCTATCATTTTTAATAAATCTTCATAGCTAAACTCTAGTTTATTTTCTACTAATCCATTTATCTTTAACTTATAGGTAGAAATGTCCACTTCAGGGACTCCTAAAGCTGCATAATAAATGAATTTTTTAATATATCTTTGTCCATGAGGTAACTGAACTTCCATATCATAAATTGGTCATCTAGAATTAAAAAGAAGTTTTTAAAAAATTTGAATAAGTAAGTTTCTTATTTTAGAGAATCATAGAGTATCATATTTTCTGTTTTAAGAAAATTCTTATAACAAACAAGATAAATGCTAAAGCCACTGGAATTAGAAGAGCAAAGGAATCTCTTATTCCGAAGAAATTAACTATTGAAGAAATTATTATGGGTATAAAAGATGAAAATCCCATCATAATTGCAGAAAAATAACTATTAGCAATATTTCGTTCTTCTACGGAAAAACTTCTAGATATAGAAATTAGGGAAATTGGATATGTAAGACCATGAGGAATTCCAAGAATTACTAGAGCAAGTATGTAAAACATTAGACTAGGAGATATAAATACTAGTAAAAGTCCTATAACAGTTAACGATGCGGCTACCCATATTGGCGTCCAAAGATTTCTTGGTGGTATTACTGTTAATATTAACCTTCCTAGAAAAGAAGTTGCAAAAAATATTCCAAAGAGAGCTGTAGCTAACGAATAAGACGCCTTAAAGCTTTCTACAGCAAATATTCCTCCAAAAGTAGTTAACATACCGAACGGTATACCATACATTAAATTTAATGCTATAGATAATTCGAATCCAGGGTTTTTCCATACAGGAGTGGTTTTAATCCCATTTTCTGGAGCATCGTTAGGGAATTTAATAAAAAAAGAGAAAATAGCTACTAATATAGCAAATAGGGAAAAGAAAAGAAAAGCTTGAAATAGTGTAAATTTTAAGAGAACAACAGATTCAATTAAAGGTCCAAGGATTAATGAAGTACTCAGTGCTAACGTATAAAGAGAAAGCATTCTTTCTCTAGTTCTTTGATCTGGAAATAATCCCGCATATGTCATGATATTGGGCATTATAAGACCCATAGAAAAACCTAAGAATGAAGCAAAAAACCATATATTAAACGGATTAGAGAAATAAAATAATGGAAATATTATAGCATAGAAAATTGAAAATAAAACAAAAAATCTTCTTCGTAATTTAGACTTTAATTTAGAATTAACTAGTCCGCTTGAAATAAAAGCAAAAATAGCAGCTAAAGATGAAACTACTCCTATCAATATACTAGAAAAGTGAAAATCATACCTTGCTATTAATGGTAAAGTTGTTATAATCATATTGTTCGAAGCACGTAATGAAAATGTAATCCCTATAATTATTATTGCGGAAATTATAGGAAAACTCTTGTTCATACAAATGATAGGTGTATAAAAAGATATATCTTTTTCTTAACTTACACGCTTAGGAATGTCTCTATTAATAAAACTAAGGAAAGCTATAACCAAAGAAATGCCAGAGTAAAGTATAACATAAGCTATAGCATCTATTTGTGTTCCTGGTATTGCTGGAAATATTTCTAAGGCTTGCACTATTAATGATGCTCCAGGAATTGTTTGAGCGTAAAGAAAAGGAAGTTCTGTTGCTCCCCAAGAGGGTAATGATATTGCTATAGCTTTGAAAAGAAAAATCCCAGTTAGTTTAGCTACAAATACTAATACTGCACCTATAAGAATTGAACCTATAAGAATTGAACTGGCTATAAGGAAGGCTAAACTGCTTCTTCTTAGTAATTCACCTATCATAAAAGCTATTGAATAGAAAGTTAAAGCAGAGAAAAGAACTGTAGATATTAATTCTGGCAGATATCCAAGAAATTTTTGAGCACCAAAGAAAGAAAAGGAGAACACAAGCGCTAAAGTAACCATAAATAAGTAAATAAGTGACACAAGGATATATCCTCCTAGAAGTTTTCCAAGTGTAAATTGAAATCTTGTTATAGGTTTAGTTAGAAAGAAATCAACAGTACCTTGCTCATATTCTTCTGATAATGAACCTGAAGATATGGATATAGTTATAAAATGTAGAAGTAAACTCTGAGGTAAAAGGACACCTGCTAGCCATAAAAGTGGAGAAATAGGTGCCAATAAATGTTCTATTTTAGGAGTTTTTACTTCAGATAATGCCAAATATGTTCCTACCTCAAAAACTAATGTTATGCCTATTAAACTAATTACTTTTTTTCTAGCTATAGCTCTCTTAATTTCATAGAAAATTATTTTCTCAATCACTTTTACTTGCCTCCTTTATTGCCATTAAATAGGCTTCCTCTAATTCGTCATCTAAATAGAACGACCTTATTTTTATTCCAGATGTTACTAGATAATGAATTAAGTCCTCTCTTCTATCCTCTTTTAATTTCAATATTATCCTCTTATTATCGAATTTGATATTAGTTATATAATCTAAATCTTTTATTACAGATTTTATACTCTCTTTATCGTCACTCTCAACTATTACTATAACTCCTAAAAATTTTTTAATTAAATCTTCTGGAGACCCATGAAAGAATACTTTTCCATTAAAAATAAGATAAACATCGTCTGAAACTTTCTTTACATCATCAAGAACATGAGAAGTCATTAGTATACTTTTGCCATCCTTCCTCATTTCCTTAAGCATTTCCCTCATATTATAATTCAAAGATGGATCTGTCCCTATATTTGGTTCATCCATTATCAATAACTCAGGATTTCCAAGAATTGCTTCTGCTATTGCAATTCTTTGAGTCATACCTTTACTATATTTAGCTATCTTTTTATTTGCGCTATCTTCCATACCTACGATTTCTAAAACTCTTTTAATCTCACTTTTATCAATTCCTTTAATTCTACAACTCATTTCGAGTAATTCTTTTCCAGTCATAAATGGAGGAAGATTTGGTAGTTCTTGAACATAGCCTATTTCTTTAAATATTTTCTTATTTTTAAATGGATCTTTATTAAGAACTTCAACTTTTCCTCTACTGGGGAAAATTAATCCCATTATAATTCTAATTAAGGTAGTTTTTCCAGCACCATTAGGGCCTAATATTGATGTAATTCTACCATTTTCAGCTTCGAGAGATACTCCTCTCAAAGCATGCTTATTACCATAAAATTTCTCTACCTCTTCAGCTCTTACTGACACAAGTATTATTTTAAACTACAAGTTAAAACGGTTTGTTAAATGTGAGATATTGTATTAGTCAATATGCTTAGTGTGTATGATAATATTTATGAAAATATCATGAAAAATATTAGCTAACTGAGACTCAGAAAGTGATTAGTAAAAGACTAAAGTCTTTTTAGAAATATTATTGTTTAAAATAAATTTATAGACAAAAAATACAGCTATTCAGAATAACTATTCTAACTTAAAAATCTTCTAATGGAAAGTAAAGATTAAATACGTTTAGACCAAAGATATATCTTGAGAGGTATCTCTATGAAAATCCTGTTGGACCCCTCGGGGTATACCGAGGAGGATGAAAACAGGTGTATCTTGGACCCCTCGGGGTATACCGAGGAGGATGAAGAGATACTTAATTAATTTTCCTCGTCCTTATTTCTGAAATGAAAAAGTACTATGTTTATGTGGACGAATCCTATAAGGAGAATATATTCGCTCTATCAGTAATTTGGGTTAAAAATCCTGCAGAAGCAGACAGAATAAAGGCCGATGCAGTTAGGAAGATTAACAAGAAATATCATTTTCATTTTAAAAATGATAAATATAATATAAGGAGGATATTTCTTCTAGCTATCTTGAATTCTAAGATAAATTTTGGTATAATTTTGTTCAATAAGATACCAAGATGTTGTAAAGATTATGCAAGATATTATATAGCAGAAGTTATAAATAATTCTCCGTTTGATGAAAACTCACAATTGATAATAACTATAAAAGGAATAGAAGACTGGATAAACAGGAAAAAATGTAATATTTATGACGAATCCATTAATTTCGTTCAAAAAAGAATATTTTATAGAATAAAATATAATGATAGATCAGGATTGGAAATAGCAGATTATATTGCCTCAGTATATGTTTATTGTATATTTAATAATTTTGATTTATGCAAATCCATAAAGGAAAAGATAAGATTTAAAGTAAATGAGAATATTTAATTATATAGTTATTAATACTAAAATATAATAAAAGAGGTGATTCAGTTATCCGAGCGATTAAGGGGATTCATTGCTAATTGTAATAATACGTACTTACTGATATAATATTCAATTCGATTATCGCTGTTACTTTACATCATCTACGTTAATGATTGGAATATTTTAACTTAGCTTGTTTAAATAAAGTGAATTCACAAAGGAAACCTGAATCGACTCTTTTATAAAGGACATAAAAGTGTATATTTTAGTTATATTAATATTTTGGTTATGTTTAAAAAATCTGCTATTTATAGGCATATCACAAGAGCTCTAGAATTATTTAATTCACATAAGTACGATCTAGCATTAAAGGAGATAGATAAAGCACTAGAAATTGATGATAAAGACTATGACTTACATGTCTTAAAATCTATAATATTTTTAAATCTAGCGCAATATAATGAAGCTTTAAATGAAATTAATATAGCGCTCTTAATTGATAATTCTCCATTTGCATACGCTACTAAATCATTTATACTTACTGAACAAGGAAATCTAAGAGATGCTCTTAGCATACTAGATAACATAGAAGATTTAGAGGAATATGAAGAAATAATTTTACAAAAAGCATCTCTTTTAATTTTAATGGATAGAATAAAGGAAGCTTTAGCATTAATTAAAAACATGAATTCAACATCCGCGCATTACATTAGATCATATGTGTATTATAAATTGAAAGATTATGAAAAATCTTTAAATGAGATAGACGTTATTGAAGAAAATACAGTAATTAAGAATCTTTATAAATATATCATAAATATTAAGCAGGAAAAACTGTATAACATAGATTATAGTTCTATTGAAAACAATAATTCTCTTATTATGTTTCTATTTGAATATCTTAATGGGATATATTCATTAAAATATAACAAATATAATGAAGCTATAACGTATTTTAATAGAGCCCTTAAATATAATGAAGATATTATACTAAGATCTATTATAGAAAACATAAATTCAATAAATTTTGACTTAGATCACAAAATAAAATTCTATACGTTTAAGCACGGAAGCATAGTATCAGAATATATAATTTATGAACCTTATACATTAATAAAAATAAATGAACAAATTCATAACAAAAAATATAGACTAGTGCATACAATTAGGTCAACTTTTATTCCTTCTATTTATTAAAATTGATAATTATTATAGCAATGCTTATTTATTACGAAAAGCTCTTTTATCTATAATGCTAAGGTTAACTAAACGTACTGTGACATTACCTATTATAGGATATTCTTTGGCTACATTTTATCTAGTAGGATTTATTTTTTACTTAAAATATCTACATTTTCCAATATTTCTTGATACTGTACTAATAGGAATACCTTTTATAGGAAGAATGCTAACTCCTATATTATATCCTCTATCTGTAATAAAATATGGTATGGAAAAGATTCTATATTTATCTTTAGCAATAATGGGAATAATAAGTATTTTAGAAGAATTTTCAGATAGTTTGATAATACTAATTATATTTAGGTTTATTACTGGAGTACTGTATGGTCTTTCTACATCATCTGCTATAGAAATGGCAAGTATGACTAAAATCAGATTACTTATAGGTCTAACAATGGGTGGTTGGTCGATTGGATGGATATTTTCAGCATTATCTGCGTTTTTTCTATCAAACTTAATGCTATTTACTGGACTTATATCTATACCATTTATATTGTATCCTACACGAAGGCATGGAATTAATTTAATTAGTACTCCAGTAAATAGTATATCCACGCATATTTCAAAAAAGATTAATATAGATTTTTCAGTAAAAGCATTTATAATTTTTTTCTAGGATTTGAACCAGCATTTATCTTAACAAGGGGCGTTCAGTAATAAATATTTCGGTTGAACTTCAAGCATAATGTCAACTAAGATTGCCACGTGTACCTTTCAATCCACGTGGTGATTTGGGGAGGATCACTTAGGCTCATAAGGCTTATTATTATACCAAACACTCCAAATTATTCTAGCCAATTTCCTGGCTAAAGCAGACAACTTCTTTCCCTTCAACTTTTCCTTATGGTTCTCGTAAAATTCTAGTAATGTAGGATTACGAGAGTAATTCATCTCAGCGAGGAAAACAAGCTGCGCAAGTACTTATTACCCTTCTTCGATATTCCCTTACTTACAGTAGCTTTACCGCTCCTCTCAACTATTGGGTCTAAACCGCAGATACGAAGGACTCAGGGTTAGGAAAGCGTTTAATGTCTCCAACAATGCCTATTATTATTCCCGAAGAAAGTTTCCCTATTCCCGGTATAGTTAATAGAACGTGATTTTCAGACTGTAATTGTATCATTTTCTCTACTTCTTTTATTTTCTCGCTTGTTTCCAGTAGTGCTTTAGATAATACTTCGATTTCTTCAAGTACGATCTTTGTGTACTCTAAGTTGTATAATTGTATTTTGAAGTTTCCTTTAGAGAATTCTTCAAGCATTTCCTTGCTTATTTTTTCCTCGTCACTTAGGAATAGTGCTCTTTTTACCCTGTTCTTGTACTTTACTTCAAGGTCTTTTAGGAAGATATATAGTGTTACTAGTTCTTTCAATGGGTTGTAGTTGTACTCCTTTGCCTTGTTTGCCATGTTTATTAGTTTTTGTAGTAAAAATCTGTTTTCCTCTCAAGTCCTTCTCCTTCCATAGTTTTGGCTTACTTGTAGTATCTTGATCCCTTTTTCCTTGAAGTATTGACATGGTTTTATTGATGCTCCTGTCGGTTCGACCACTATTGTGTTTAGTTTCACTTTTAGTATTTCTTCATAACCCTTCTTGTTGTGTAGACCCTCCCCTCACTCGTCACATGATCTTTTGATATGTCTATTCCTAGGATCCCTACCTCTTTATCACACCTATATCCGTGCATATTATCACAATGTTCAGTCCGATGGTAGGGGTTTGTCACGCCCCCGTTCGAAGACTTTGCTTCAGTCAAAGGGTCGACCATGTTTCCCAGTTGGAGAGTATTACTCTCCCCAACTAATTAATCTATATAGGGTTCAAAGGGGGCGGAAGACTCCATCCGTAAGGGTGGAGATGGATAGCCTCCTTTGTGGTTACATTTAAATACGTATTTTTCAAATATTCTCTTAATGGCAGTCACTGACGGAGTAAGCGTCACTGAGACGCCTTGGTTAAAGCGAGGGTCTATGTGGTACGCCTCTGCTCCATTCAACAGTCCCATATTGGGATACTGTGGGTTCACATTAGTGCTCGGGGTCGGAACGACCCTTAGTGCCTGTGGAGCTGAGACCTCTACCTTTGGCAAGCCTTGGCTTTGAAGCAGGAAGCCACGCCCGTTAGGGCGTGATAGTTCACAGAGACAATACTCTCGTATAGTGTAGCTTTAATAGGATATGCATTACTTCCCATAATTGGAAAACCTAGAAGATCATTTATAATTTCTGGAATAATAGTATCAATAACTGGATTTTTAAGCTTTTTAACATTAAATGTTCCTTTATTCATAATATTTACAACATTTGGTCTAGGGATAAACTCACTCTTACCGATATTATCTAGAATAATAAGGATAAGATTAAGAGAAATAGGGCCCAGTATGAATCTAGCCGCAGCAGCAGGCTTCATAATACCTAACGTTGTTGAAATAGGTAATGTAAGGCTAAATTCTTCGGTAATAACCTTACTTTCCTCTTTAATACTTCTAGTATTTATATTATTTGAATTAAACAAAAATAAAATTACTAAATAAGCTTTATTTCAAAATTAGCATCTCCTTCTACTCTTATTTTATCTCCTTTCTTAACAACAAAAGGTCCTATGAAAACACCAGAAGATACATAACCATTTATCTCACCGATCTTTGTTAGCCATTTCAACATTTCCAAAGGTCCACCATAAACAAAATCTGGTTTTCCTTTTCCCATTAATTTATCATTTATATATAATGATACTCCCTTTACTGGAAGATCAATTCTTTCTCCAATGTATAATCTTCCAGCAGCTGAATCGTCTGCCTTTAATTGAAGAGCATTTAAATTCCAAGTATTAAATCTAGTACCTGGAATTTCTATTCCTAATCTAATATCTCTAATACATTCTGGAATATTATTGGAGGAACAATGATTGGCTAAAAATACTACTTCAACTTCAGCAAAATGATTTTGAAACCATAGTTCAACTTCTTTTTCTTGCGTTATCATTGGTTTAGTTAGTATACCATACATTGGTTCCTTTCCTTTAAAACGAATTAAATGTTCCTTTGTAACTAATGATATCTTATATCCGCCCAGACCTTCATCCTTAATTAATTTCGAAGAAAAGTCATTAAATATCCTATTGGACTCTTCCTCAGTAACTTCAAAAGGGTCAATAGATTTTCTAGTTTTATATGCTTCATAGAGAAGATTTGATTTATCCATAATTGTTTAACATTAGGAAAAAATTTAAATCTTAATCCATTCAGTCTCTTTTTTACATTCAAATACAAGATTTATTATAAGATTTCAGCTGAAACACGGTTCGTCATCTTTCAGCTTATTATTTTTCCACATTTACTACTTCTAACTTTCTGTAGTTTATTTGCATTTCTTTATAAATTCTACTGTATTTCTTATAGAGTCAACATAATTTTCTATCTTAGCAAATCCATGACCTTCATTCTCATATATCTTATATTCTATTTCTACTCCCTTTTCTTTCAATTTCTTTACTACTTGTTCAGTTTCCTCGGCAGGACATCTAGGATCATATTCTCCCGCAAGTATCATTAGAGGAGTTTTTATATTATCGATAAAGAAAATTGGAGATCTATCAACCAATAGGTTATGGTCATTCCCCATTTTTATTTCGTCGTACTGTTGAAGAAATTCTCTTTCAAATTGCCTTTCAGTAAACCAATTGACGAAAGGAACTACGGCTACGGCGCTGCACCATATATCCGGATATTTTGTAACAGCCATCATTGTTAAATATCCACCATAGCTAGCACCAGTAACTGCTATTTTATTTAAATTCAAAAATTTTGCAGCATGTATAACGTCTTTTAAGTCTCCTCCTCCTAAGTCTTTATCATTTAAATGATTGAATTTTCTTCCATATCCCGTAGAACCTCTATAATTAGGGCATATCACTTTAAATCCAGCATCTACTAAAAACTGAATCGTAGGACTAAAAGTATTTACACATTCCCAATCTGGTCCTCCATGAATGTAAACTACACCTTTAGTTTCATTACCTTTAGAATAAAGCAATGATGGTATATTTACTCCATCAAAAGATTTGTACTCAACTTTTTTAGGCCTTACGAAATTTCCGCTTATTCCTTCCATAGAATTTGTTAATCTTTCTATATTTCCGTCTTTATCTACTCTATATAAGTCAGAAAATCTATCATAATTTGAACCTAAATAATATAAATAGTTTCCGTCGACATATAAGTTTCTATTGTAACCTTCACTTACTATTATTTTATCATCCTTAATAATATTGAAATCTCCAAAATTATCTTCTATATACACTAATTTATCATTAAAGTATAAAGCTTCGTATTTCTCATGATTAGAAGTTTTTAACCATTTTATATCTCCATTATTAAATATCCCTATATCAAAATAATTATTCTTATTACTTATAAATAGAATTCCATCGCGTGTGAAACATTGGGAAGATGCAGGAAATTCCTCAGACTGCGATAAAGATACTATTTCTTCTCTCCATTTATCTACCTCGAGTATATGAAGATCTTGATCGTATATACCTTGAGAATATGCTACCTTTTTTCCGTCTTCAGAAACACAAAATGAATCTACAGGTATATTTCCTTCACTAAGTCTATTAATCTCTCCACCTTCGTATAAGAAAAGATGTATAGTATTACTTTCTCTATTAGATAAAAAATAAAATTTATCATCAGTTATAAACCAAGGATTTACGTTATCGTACTCATCCTTAAGTATAGGAGAAAGAGATCCTTCAAAGATATAAATCTCTCTCTTCTCACTCCCTTTAGGATCGCCTACAACAGCTAACTTCTTTTCATTTATCCAAGAGACCTCCTCAGCGTAAAAATTAGAGTCTATCCTTCCTTCTCCTAATATGTAAGCTCTAGGAATATCTTCTTCTCTAATGAAAGCTACTCTACCGTCTTTTACATCATAATTAGTTATTGGCTTTATCTTAAACAAGTCTTGGTATTGCATAAGAGGAATATTCACAGTGTTTAAATAACTTTATCATAGATATGTTTTAGAGATTAACGAATTTTCTTGTGCAAGTTAACTCTGAGTATCTATTTTAATACGTAATATTTTAATTTACTAAAAATATAGAAGATCTTTAAACTGCAAAGCAAAATTTGATAAAACCGTCTTTTATAGGATTAAGATTTTCTTATCTAAATATTAGCAATCCAGCAAAAGCGAACTTTATCTCTAAACCTTAATTTAAGATAAATTGTAAATATTTAGATAAATTATCTCAAAATAATTTCCTTAACCACTTTATTTTTTATTTTACTGTAATATCTATCGTTTTTCTTTTCGTAGTATAATCTTATTGAACTGGAAACATAATCGGCAACTCTAATCCCTGGAAGATCTCCCTTAATTTTAAATCTTACATTATTTGTTATTTTTGATAGATCTCTATCAAAACTAAAAATTTCTCTCTTAGGTATAGAAATTCTATCATAAAATATTTCTTTTATATCATGACTCTTCTTTTTAAACTCCATATAGTAGTTTACGGGAATTTATCTTGCTTAAATATTTTCATTCTATTATGTAACGAAATAAATTTTAACTGTTTTATGGCGATAATGTTTTAGGCTTTACGACGAGACATTTAACTTATCTTCTCTTATATTAAATTATTTTTAAGGTAACGTAATACTGCAGGGATTTTCGAAGAAAAGCTATCCATACTTTCAATTAGTTCTTCTACAAATATCTTCCATTTTTCTGCAAAATTTTTGTCATGAATTGCTAAATAATTTCTCACATCTTTATCTATAATAAGACAATAAATATCAATATCCATTTTAGATATATATTTTGTAAATATCTCTCTAACCTCGTCTTTATCATTCTTAAAATGAAATTTATTAATCTAGCTTCATTAATAGACTCATAATAGTGTTTTTCGATATTTCTAGGTTTATAACTTACTACTGCAGAAATTATATAATATTCTGAATCACTGCCTAAAGTTCCAGATTCGTCCATATAAATAAACATTGTAAAATAATAAAAATACTATATCTTAAATTTTAACTTTTCCATAGTCTATAGGATGCATCTTAGGATATAATATGAATATCTTAACAATTGATTAAATTCGATTAGTTTAACTTACAAGAAATAAAAGTACAAAAAAGTTTTTTATAGTAGTGTTTTAATAAAATAATAATATGTGAGAGGATCTGTAGGGGGATACCCACAGGATGAATCTTGAAATTGATAATTTTCTCAGTAAAGATCTATAAAATAAAAGTAATATTGATTTAAACATACATGGAACTAACAGCGTGGACTATATCTTAAGGAAAAAGTAAATTATTGATAGCTTCTAAACTTATAGCCAGTACCTATCGTATAAGTTTTCCTCTATAAGAATAACAAGATATGGTAAAATCTAAATATCATAATTAGAACTACGCTGATATCTAGTTTTCTAATGAGGTGTAAATAACTCTATTTGCAATAAGACCTATTATACCTACTAAAGAGAGTAGAGTAAAGCTTATCTCATAATCATGAATAGAAAACAGATAAGCTGTAATTGAAGTAGAAAATGCTCTTCCAAGTCCTTCTGCCATCCTAGTAGATCCCATTGCCATACCTATTCCTTTACTATGATATTTATATGATACTATATAAGAAATTGATAAAATTATTGGATTTAAAATAATTTCGCCTAACGATATAAATATTATAAACATTGTTAATCCAACTATATTTCCAAGATAGAAAATACTTAAATACGACATAGAAAAGACAAACGAACCTAAAATATACATGTACTTCAAATTTAATTTTGTCATATATCTTCCTATTGGTTCTTGAAATACAGCACCTAGTAAACTGCTTAAGGAAATAAAATAACCTATTAATAAACTAGAAATTTTAAGAATATTGGTAGAATAAACTGTAAAACCAAATAGTACTTGTGAACTTACGAACGCAAATATAAATTGAACTAGAATAATCTCCATTAAATATTTAGATGGTCTAATAAAATATTTTCTATTAACACCATTATTACCGTTTTTTGTATTATTTAATTTATAAGCTATAGGTATAGAAATTAAATTTCCTAAGCTACCTAAAAGAAGAATAAAGTTCCATCCAATATAATAATATAATAAACTACCTATTATAGGTCCAACGACCCAACCTAAATTTATCCCTGCTCTAAATCTAGAAAAAGATAACAAAAGATCTTTTACAGAGGGAGAACTTAAAGTACCAGTAGCTGTAGAAGATGAAGTAACATATAGAGAATTAAGAAATGCCTGAATACTTAGTATTATTATTCCACATATACCATTAGTTAAAAAGAAACCTAAAAATAATACTATCGACGTTAAAAATAATGAGACTACAATAGTATTTTTTGTCCCTATACTGTCAGTTAGATGACCAGCTAAAATATAGGATATTAGTAATATAGGATAACCAAGAGAATAGAATATAATGACTAATAGTGGTGGTAGATGATAAAAATCGTAAAGAGCTATACCAGTATAAGTCCATATTGCGGTTAATGATGAAAATCTTATAATATTTACAGAAAAAATAATTATATCTTTCAGAAAAGTTCACCCAATGGATGATGTATGAATTTTCCAAAAAATATTTCACAAAATTGTTTATATAATATAGAGTGAAGAATAAACAGATGGAAATACATGTCTACTACACCGCTTGGCGCTACATAACTCAATTCTTTTCCGCCATATGCTATATTTAGAGCCATCCATTTTTTAAACTCTAACTCTATTCTCTTTATTATCTCATAATCTATTTTACCAAAATGTGCTATTAACGGGAATCTTTGTTCCGGCACAAATTTAAACTCATCAATGCTATGAAGTAAATTTTCTGATATAGGTGAAAGGTCTAATCGTTCAAGCATAAGTATTCGATATAAACTACTATTATCTAATGATTCCAAAACTTTCTTAGGTAATATAGTTATTTCGTTTACATTATCAGGTTTTAAATTAAATCTTAATCCGAAACTATTGTCGTCATTATTTAATAATTTCTTTAATGAAACATTGTCATGTTTAGGTATTCCCCAAACACTTTTGCTAAATTTTTCGTATTCCTTAGTATGAAGAATAAGAAAGTGCCAATATAGATCCACAGCACCACCTGCAGTAAATAACCTTTTTGGGAAAATAACTGTTAATGCTACAAATCGCCTAAATTCTTTTTCAATCTTTTCTGCTAATTCCCTATCAGCTTTTCCATAATAAATTTTTATAGGCCAAACTTGTTCTGGAGAAAATCTGCGTCCTTTCCATATAAAATTTGATGTAATATATGATAGATCATACGAATCTAAAATCTCTAGCCTTTCTTTTACTTTATCTAATCTTTCTTCTGGAACATATTTACGCAATTCCTCATAATTAATAATACTCATAAAATCACCTTTAAAAACAAAAATAATATCATTTCTTAAAAAATTATTCAAATGGATCTTTATACTCTTCTACCGGATACTTCTTCTCGTCATAATCCACAAATGCACCGCTATACGAATCTCCACAAGGCATTGGAGTTTCTGGCCATATGCTAGTATCAATATTCCCAAAAATCTTTATATATAGCTCTCTAGTCTCTTTATATGCATCCCTAGCTACTGGTCTTGTTCTACTATTTGCTGGTATATGTTCTATTATTTTATATTCTTCGACTTTATCCATTTTTCCTCTAAATTTAGCTTTGCTAGACAGTTTTTTTAACTATAATAATACATTGAAACTTTTTAGAGTGCAATTAAGATCATACGTTATAATTCTCCTTAATATTAAAAAGTATAATAATTATCTATATTAGTAATATATACTTTTTAACATATCCTTAATATTAGAAAATACATTCTTGGTTATGCTACTAAAAGGATTATTAGCACTTTAAGAAGATTTTACAATTATTCTTAGCTTATACTATCTTAATCGCTGAGAATTTTATGAGATTAGTAACGAAGAACTCCAAATATGTATCTGAATTAGAAAATTATTGATTTCCGCTTATTTACTAAATATAAGATATCTCAAACTAAATCAGATCAAATAGACTAAGTTAAAATACCTTAATTTAAGACATAATTAACGTGGAAAAGCTTTTATTAGATATATCTAAATTGCTTTTGACCTTTAGTGTTTAACGGCTTAGCTAAATTCATATCAAAAAAATGGTATGTATTATTAGTAGTATGGGTAATTGTTTTAATAGTAGCAGCACCTTTATCTTCATTATTTTTTAAATCAGTAAGTTATAGTGTTACGATTTCTATCCCTGGAAGCACAGCCTCTAAAGCTGAAAATATAGTTTCTAATTATTTTAAGCTTCAGGGAGCTTCCTCAGCAAACGGTGTTCTGTTACTAAAGGGTAATGCAAGTAAATATTCACTTTTCCTCTCTAATCTAACTTCTTACGGTAACATATCGTTAGAAAGTTTCTACACAATTGAAAAGTCTACGTTGAACGCATCATTATCAAAAATATATCCATCAGCACTAAATTTAACTAAGAATTTTATTAAAATAGCAAATAATGAGACAGAACTCTATTACAATTTATCTAAAAATGCGGAAAAACTTAACTCTACAATACCTAAACTTGAGAATATTACAAATTCAACAAGATTGATTGAGTCAAAATTCTCAGAAGTTAAAGATAACATAAATACTACAACAAACGAAATAGAGTTTCTACATAACGGAATGTATAAGAATTTAACTTCTTTTGAGATACTCAAAGAAGGAGAAGTAAAGGTAAATTCCACAGCATTTAATCTAACTAAATTACTATTTTATCCACAAGTAGCGTTCCTAAAGGTATGGATATCAGTATATGACAATGAAAGTTTACCTTCATATCATAACGTTGCCATATCTAATGAAATCGCTTATAATTATGTTTCTAAAGAACTTGAGGAGCCAGAAGTTAAAGATTTCTTTAATATATTTTTTAAATATTGGAATTCTAGCTACAATTATCAGAAATTAAGTCAATTTCCAGAGAATTCTAGTGTACCATACATTGTTGCAGATAATAGTATATATGATGCTTCTCAGATATTTTTTGCGCAGAATTCTACCACGTTAAATTTTGTAGATTTCATGTTAAAATATTTTAATATAACCAATTTTAATCAGGAAAATACGTTTGAAGATTTTACAGTCAATTATGTTCATACGATCTATAATGTTCCAATATCTCTAGCATATACTTTATATACAACGTCTCCACTAGACGTAGTTCTCAATATATATCACGAAAAAACTAATATTTCCATTTCTCTCCTTAAGGACATTTTAGAAAGTAATACTACACAACAATTTAGTAATATCTCTCTAACTATAATATTGAGTAAAGTTAATTCTACTGAAAGACAATTTATATATCAAGTATTTTATAATATGAGTAAAACTCCTTATGAGTTTGCAGTAAACTACATAAGCTATAAGGCAAATATCTCACCAGAAATAGTAGGAGAATTAGCTAACTTTACACAACCTATACAATATATAAATTATATATCAGAAAAAGAAGCTAATCAAACTGGACTTCCTGTTTGGTTCTTTACTGAACTTATAGAAGACCATAATTATAGTAATTTAACTGCTTATCTAGTAGCACCTAAACTAGCAAAACTCAACTATATTTTAGAAAGATCAAATATTACCGCATTTAATCTAGCACTGTATCTAGAAAATGCTACATGGGAAAAGACAGCAAATATTTCGTCGTTGCTTATTGCCAACTTTGTAAATTCAACAACCTTAATCCATATTAATAACACGAAACTCTATCATACTCTGTATTCAATGATATATTCCAATATATCTCTATCAACTGAAATAAATAAATTAATTTCACAGAATACATTCCCTGTTGAATTAATACAAAATATAACAAATGGATTATTTACAAATAATTATTATATTATAGCAATGAAAGGAAACTTCACATATAAGGAAGCTGAAAATTTTGAAAGCTATGTAGAAAATCAAACACATTTGCAACCATATTTAACGGGACCTAAGCCAGTTACACACTCCTTAGAAGGTATAGCTAACTCGGCGTTTTCAATTGCTATCCCAGTAGGTATAGCTCTGGCAATAATTCTTGCAGGAATATATTTTAGATCAATAGTCGCTGCGTTTGCACCATTAGGAACATATTTAGCTGCATACCTAGCTTCTTCTGTCCTAATTTGGGCAATAGTTGTAAAAATTCTAGGAATAACGATAGATTTTCTGACACCTAGCCAGGTTCTACTGTTAGCCTTAGGATTAGGTACAGATTATGTAGTGTTTATTTCAAGTAGATACATAGAGGAAAGAAAGAAAGGAGTTAGTAAAGACAACGCAGTAGAAGAAGCAGTAAAGTGGGGAGGAAGAGCAGTAACAATTACTGCTTTCGTAGTTATGTTGTCATTCTTGTTCCTATATGTATATAACGTTCCATTCTTCTCTGATACTGCAATAGCCGAAATGTTAGCCGTAGCTGTAGTATGGATAGCTTCTGTTACTTTATTTACATCGATATTAGCAGCATTGGGTGACAAATTATTTTTCCCTAGAAAGCTCAGTAAAAGAGAAGAAAAAGAAGGAAAGGGAATAAGAAGAGCAGGGTTAATAGTAGGAGTTATAACAGCAATAGTAATAATTTCTGCAGTATATGCAGTAACTACTCCATTAACTTTTAACATTTTAGATCTATTACCTCCTAACCAGGCTACTGAAGGAGTTAATTTATTAAGTAGCCAATTTACTTCTGATAACGTATTTCCAATTTATGTTGTAATACCAATTAATAGTACATTTAATGAAAGTACATATCAGTATGCGTTATCCATATATCATCAATTGTCAAGTATCCAAGGAGTTACAGCAGTTGATTCTCCAGTCTCACCCTTAGGCGGAGTAGTATCTTATAATAATTTAAGTGAATACAATTATACACAGTACATCTCTCATGGTTATATGCTATTTTTGGTAAACCAAAAATATCAACCATTTTCTGATAAAGCATTTAACGTCGTAAAGAACATACTTTCAGTCATAGGAAATAAAGGATATGTAGGAGGAGGACCAGTTGATGCTTTTAATATATTGAACTTTGTAAACACAGATTTCGCGGAAATTTTCTTACTGATTACAGTAACTATGTACATTATTTTAGTAATAATGACTAGATCATTTTCAGTAGCTGGCGTAATAATTTTCACTATAATGTCAGCAGTAGCAATAACCCTAGGATTAGAAAGATTAGTATTTTCAAGTATGGGATACTCGCTATTTGCAATAGTACCATTATTCCTTGTAGCTATCATTATAGGCATAGGCATGGATTATAATATATTCCTTGTGGCAAGAATTCATGAGGAATTAGAAAAAGGAAATAATATGGAAAAAGCAGTCGAAATAACAAGAAGTAGAATAGGCAAGACTATAGTATTCTTAGGTCTAATATTTGCAGGCACAATGGGATCTCTTATGCTTGTTAATGCTGCAATACTTCAGGAGATAGGCTTTGCATTAGCTGTTGCAGCTATTTTAGAGACTTCCTTACTTTGGTATTATCTAGCTCCTTCTTTGCTAATACTATTGTATAGAAAACTTAAAGTCAAACCAAAAATGCTAATATAATCTCTATTTTTATATCTAATTTATGTATAAATTGATAATATAGCTAAGAATACATGCTCTATAGTAATAAAGAAAATTTATAATTATCTTTTAACTTATCAACTATAATGAAAAACCAAAAATTTTTGCTTTTTATCTCGTTAATAATTTTGTCTTTAACACTTTTCTCTTTTTTATCTCTATCTTACGTGCATGATTTAACTCTTATTATACATTTTTACAGTCCTCAAAAACCAAAAACTAATACCTTTCAGTTTGAAGGAAATCCTACTCATGTATACTACGTTAATACAACAACTGGATATTTTTCGTTAAATGTGAATAGTGCTATTGTAGTTCCACCTTCTATTTATGGCCAATATCTTATAATTACAACATCTGGACCAATGAATATGCAAACAAGAAGTTTAAACGAAATGCTAGGATGCGTAATAGCAGTTAACATAAATAATGGAAAAATTATATGGAAAGATGTATTTCCGAATCAAATAATGACACAGCCAATAATAGTTAATGGAACAGTAGTTGTAGGCCTTGGAAATGCTTATTTTATTAATTCCACGATCAGAGGAAATGGAACTAATGCTATAGTAGCAATAAACATAGAAAATGGAAAAGAGATCTGGAATTTTTCTACTCTAGGAGAAGATATGCCTACTCCTGTGTATTATAATGGAAATATAATAGAGCCTAATGGAAATGGTTGCATATATGCAATAAATCTGTTAACAGGAACTTTATCATGGAAGACTAAGATATACTCCTATGTTAGTATGTCATCTCCAGTTCTCGTAAATGGGAGTATGTACTTTGGTAGCGCATATCCATATGTATTTTTTGCAATTAATGCGTCTAATGGAAAAATACTTTGGGACGATAACTTTACTGCTTTATATAACAACTATTGTGTTCACGGACTAGACGATTCATCACCAGCATACTCTAATGGAATAGTAACAACATCATTTACTTTATTAAATAATTCTAATTCTTCGATGGTTAGTGATATGCTGACTGCAATAAATGCTACGAGCGGAAGAATTTTATGGGTTCTAAATGAAGGTGTAGGATCTATTCCACCTAACTTAGAATCTCCACCAGAAGTAATCTATAATGGAACTGTATTTCAAGATACACCGTCCGTAGGTATATTATATGCAGTGAATTTAACTACAGGTAAAGTAATATGGGAAATTGATACTGGACCCACTACAAGTAATATTGATATTTATAATAATTATGTAATGATTCAAAATTCTACTGGAACCCTGTTTATAATCAATAACGGAAAAATAACAGAAGAAACGCAATTAGGCGTAATGCCCGGACCTGGTAATTTGTTAATAACTAGAAATTCAATTATACTCGTTGGAATTAATGGAGAGATAGAATCAATCCCCCTTAAGGTATTTCAATTGCCTAGCTAATAATTTAATTTCTTCTGGAATCTCTAGATCCTCTATTTTACCGTTAAATTGAAATAAATTCTCAATAAAAGGTAAAACAAATCCAGAATTTAATTTCGTTTCCTCTAATGCCTCCTTCAAATCTCTTTTACTTTTATCCAATTCTTCTGGATAAGGAGGAACTAAATTTATTATTAGACCATATCCATTACCTAAATTATTTTGACTTTCTATTTTTTTAATGTAGTCTATAGTAGCTTTTATACTAGGCTCTGAAGGGTCAGTAACATAAATTCTTAATATTTTGACTTTTGGGAAATTTTTTAGAAAAATAGAAAGTTCATGTTTAACAATTTCATCATTAAAGTCAACTAAAGAAGGATTATCTACAATATAAAAATCAAATTTCTTCTTCAAAATTTGACTATATAATTCTTCAACCTTGTTTAAGAGGACGGTATTCTTATGAATAATACTAACATCAGTGAAAAATCTTGGGCCTTCTCCGTAAAACTTTATTACAGATATTTTACCATTATTATATTTTTTCTCCGCATAGAATTCTCCATGCTCTTTTCCCTCTATTATTGATTTTACTAATCCATCTCCTTCTAAACCTAATATTCTAGATGTCCAGCCTAATGGATCTCTATCAATTAATAATACTTTTTCACCCATTTCAGATAAAGCTTTAGATAGCAATAAAGAAATAGTAGATTTTCCAGAACCCCCCTTAACGCCAATAATAGATATTCTCATTTTCCCGTTTTATGATGTTTATATATTTTAAAAAAATTATGTTCCTTTTATTATTGAATCTAGATACTTCATTAAGCCAGATTCTACATGTTCAGTCCAAAGAATTTCTGGAACATCCACTGCTAGAAATAGTGGGCTTACTATTAATGCCTCTACTGCAGTAACCCCAAGATTTTGAATCCATTTGCCTATTCCTACATTCACTTTCAAATTCTCAGGTGTATTTTCAAAAGTAAATGTTAATGCTCTGTCTGCAGCTATTAAATCCCTTAATATTCCAGCTTTTTGAGCCTGAACTATTGCTTTATTTCCTTCAACTTTTTGCTGTACTTTATATCCTTCATTTTGAAGATATTGAACAAATTGATTTATTATTTGATTAACATCTTGTTGGGAAGGATATTCTCTTTCTTTCTTAAATATAGCCATGTAGTGAATATTTCCTTATTCAATTTAAAGTTAGTGATTACGAAGAATATAATGCAATTGAAGGATTTAAATATTAAATTAGATAACTTAAAAAAGTTTATATAGTACTTTATCTAAAGCTATTTATGCAAAAATATTTTACTATTTTAAAAACAAACCATTGTAAGACAAACTATGGTCTTTTTGAATGTAAAATTGAAGATGGAAAAGAAAATTGTAAACTTATAGCTTGTGTAGTTCCAAGAGAAAACGAAGAACTATCTCTATACACTAATATTTAAGTTGAAAATTGTTAAGACTATGTTTTTCAAGTTTATATTTTGAATCTTAATTGCAAAGTCGTTTTGAATTTGAAAATAATAATATATTATTGTACTTCTGTAAAATACTAAATATTTTAATATAATATTTACATTTTCAATATATAAAGATTTTAGTAATTAGGTTGAGCTTCATAGAATTTATCATATGTTAATATCAATCCTTAGTTCTTGAGTTCAGTGAGTTGTAGGTAGTTATTCAACTCACCAAAGATATAGTCCTAACGTATACGTTCAGAATATCAAGAATGTGAGAAACTTGCATACCTATCGTTCTCTCATATCTCATAGGATAACAGAAACTCCAAACATTGTTCTATTAATTTCCTTATTACACTCTAATCTCCTTCCCGTCCATAACGGTAGATCCAAAATCATATTACAAATATAAATTCAACACTAAACCTCATATTTTTTCTTCATAAGGAACATATTTCATTATACTCATAACCATGAGTAATAAGAATAAATATATTAAATAATCAATGTAAATAAAACGGATTCTATCATATACATCCCATCATTTTCTAATATTATAATAATATTCCTCAGTTAATCGTATAGAAATATAAAAGATCTAATACAATACTTAAAAATTTCTAAAAAATATTGCAGAGTTAATTATCTAATTTCATTAAATTCACATAAATAACTAATAACAAATAAAAATTATTTTTATTAATCAGATTTTGAGTCTACCGCATGGTGGAGTCTTCCGCCCCTTTGAACCTCCATAAAGATAAATTGTCAAGAAAACTATTATGTTATTTTAATGTATCTAAATAAAAATAGAAAATTTTAAAGCAAGATACATCTAGAATGTTAATTTTTATATGTATAAAAAATTATAATGAGCCGAAGAGCTTATAAACTGTTTAAACATATATAAAAAATATGGTTAAACAAGATAAACTAGGGATTTATTTTGAGGAATGTGACAGTCTTAAAGGATTAGAAATTTGTAGAAGCTACAGTATAGGTAGTGACGTTAGGAGAAGACTATAGTTTGCAAAATATATATTTCTGCAATTTAACTCAAATTTTATGACTGACCGTAAATAGTTATGGCATAGGAAAATATTTCTGATTTACGATTAATATAATCATAAAGATCATGGTTGGAAAATATTTTCTATATGCTAGTTATTTTATAATTATATATTAACTTAGTTCCCAATTAAACTACATATTTGGAATTTTTAGTAGTTTAAGGATTTTCATGAAAAGAGTATTCCAGGATTATGAAAAGATAAATAATCAAGAATATTGAAGCAGTTCATAAAAATACATAGCAAATTAATAATTCCTTAGCTTAATTGAGAAGTAAAGATAATGAGAAACTTTAACAACTATAGACGTTAGAAAGCGACATTTGCTTATATATTTAATATCTGAACTCCATTATTTCAAATAATAGATTAAAAATTATATGATTTATTAGAACTAGATTAGCGGAAAATTCTCCTAACATTTTATCATACAGATATATAAACATAAACTAAATCAAATAAATATAAAAAATTATGGAATTAGTGGTAATGTATTAGTCTTTTAGTCAAGTTGGAGGTAATGGAACAGCAACTGTAGAAGTTACTACATTATCGCCAAAATATACCGTAAAAGTAGCTATAGATGAACTACTTGGAGATGGTAATGGAGTATTTGGTTGAATAAGTATTCCAATATAGTATGTACCACTGGTTAAGGTAATAACAGAAGATGGTGAGGAGACTGCAGATCCTGACGAAATAACTTTAAACTCACCGTTATACCCCCCAGTTGAGCTTTCTATAATTATCCATGCATTAGTTATCGGATTCGTAGTTGAAGTATATGAATATGAAACGTTAGTTATATACAAATTCAATGTTGACGAGGCTGTTAAGGTAACCGCTTCATAGAAGTAGTCATAGGAGGAGTCTGTTATATTTATATCTGCAGTAAAAGAGTTAGCAGGAGTTGTAGTTACGTCAATATAGTATCCTTTCCCGGAAGGTAAAGACACTACTCCATTTGGTCCTACACTTATGGTTAAAGGCGATGAAGTAGAGTATATATTTACTACTCCAGAATAATAATAAATTACGTCTGCCGCTACAACTGGTACTATAGCTACGAGCACTAATATTGGAATTAAGATTCTTCTACTAATATTTAATTTCCTCATAATCATCTATATAAACCTTCTACATGATATTTAATAAGATTAGCTAGAAGATATAGCTTCTTATTTCTACTTTTCATACGAAAGAACTTTTTAATTAACATTTTTATAAACAATTTTGTGGAGATTAATCTAAAGATATTCGTGGTCATTGTTATAATACTCTTAGTTATTGCAATGTTTTCAACCATATACGCAACTAAATTTACAATAAAAAGCGGAAAATTTTATCCTCCTTACGCTAAAGTTATAGGCGCATTTACGTCTAACGGTAAAATTAATGTTGAAATAAAGATAGAGAACGAATCTTTTCCTATAAAAATAGAAGGAGGATATGTAAGTATACTTAATACTCACCAGAAGGAGAATATATCTCCAACTAATTTAACAATATTTAATGTTTCATTTCCCATAACTCGCGATTTAGCTTCTTTTTCAACTGTAAGTGTTAATGGAGTTATTCAAGGCATAATGAAAGGAAATAAGGTTTTTATTACATTTTCTTCGGTAGCTATTCTCCATATATCAATTTCGGTTACTATAATTAATTTTACATACAATAATTATACTGAGGATATTTATTTAAAGATTTTTAACCCTATAAATATAACAATTTTTGGTATAAAATACCCTAGTATATCGAATGCAAATTTATCACAAAGTGTTGTTGGAGGATATTATTTTCCGTTAAATATAACTTTGCCTATAGGAGTTCATTACCTTAATATATCTCTCAATTTTAAAAAATATCCGAACAGCTTAATATATGATAGAAATCTATCTATAGGATACTATTATTACTTTTCCGGTTATCTTCTAACTAGATTATATTTCATACCTCCTCAAAATGATACATTTTATTTATATCATATAGAAGAGTTTAGTCCAATTAGATGATAGATTTAATAATTTATGTTTTTAAAGAAGACGTATATGGGAAAAGAATTAAAAATAAGACCAGAAATAGCGATATATTTATCTATAGTCTTGTTGATACTTTTTACTTGGGTATTTTATCCGATATGGAATTTGAAAAGCATCAATTATGCTCAATTCATAACTCCACTAGGCTTTAAGGTTTATTTCTTTAAGAATAGTTTTCTATTAATATCCCCATTAACAATAACAGCAATTGTCTTCATGATAATTTCAGCTATTATACCAATAATATGGAGATCAAGTAGGTATTCTCTATACGCTTCCTCATTTTCCTTATTTCTTAGCTTTATAATGATAATAAATTCCCTAATTTTCCAGCAAAGATATCTATTTTTTCATGGATATTCTGCTATACCTACAGTAACTGGAACTTTTTACATACTTTTCCCATATAAAACTTACTTTTCTATACCTTTTTACCTTATTTTCGTAGCTATAGCAATTTCTACATTAAATTCAGTAAAGAGAGCTAGATGGATTCCATATAACAGGCTTACATTATTAGAAAAAATAAATTCTGACATTAATAATAAGGGTATAATAACTACTTTTTCTGAATGGTTTGAGAAATTTGGTATATCTTATGCAAGTGAAAGCAATCTATTAAAAACTAAAGATTTGGTTCTCTCTACTGAAGATAAGAAGAGAAATTTATCTGTATTTTTCCCAAGTGGAGAGACAATAGTCTTCGGTAAGAAATACGTTCTTTATATTACAAAGGAAGGCGAAACAAAATATTTGAACATTAATGATGGAATTAAATTGGCTATAGCTAAAGCAATAGAAAGAGCAGATGTAGAAAAAACCCAGATAAAAGAGGAAAAAACATATTTATGAAACAACTAATTTTGAAAGGTGCAAATAATAAAAGTGTCGAGCATTAAGGGAGGAGTAGGAAAATCTACAATCTCAGCTTATCTATCAAAATATCTTAGTAAAAGACATAAGGTATTATTAATTGATGCAGATCTCATAAAGTATTCAGGCTATATAGTAAAGGTCTTTGAAGGATTCTGGAGATTGAAAAGAAATTTAACAGTTTATGAGATCGAGGAGAATGATAACATTGAAAAAATTCTGAAAAATAATTATGAATATGCGGTAGTAGATTGTCCACCTTTTCCAGAAATTATTTGCAATAAAATAGATAGTAATATAGACATCTATGTAAGTGATATAACTTCATTAGATTTACTATTACAATATGTAACAAATAAAAAAATAAAAATTCTTGTCATTAATATGGTACCTCCTTTTCCAGAAGATCTTGAACAAATATCAGAAAAAATAAAAAATCTGGACTTCAATCTTAAAGTTGTTATTCCTTTTATACCTAAGATCTTTATGAGCAAATTTAGAGATATAGAAAATAGCGAAATAGAAATAATAGAAAAAATGTCTAATAGAATAGAAAAAAACAGTTTTAATGGAGAAGTAATTTCACCATTAAGCTAGGTATTTGTCTTTTAGATATTCCACAAAATAAGAAGGATTATAATCCTCATTGAATGCTCTATTAAGTAAAACCTTAGGTGAATATATTGAACCATAGTAACATATCTTATTTTTTAGAAAATCTCTAACACTATCAAAATCTCTTTCTTTTATCTTCTCCTTTAAAGTAGGGAAATTATGATATAACATTCCTGCAACAACGTTTCCTAAAGTATATGTAGGGAAATAACCAAAAGACGCTTGTGACCAATGTATATCTTGTAATGAACCTTCTGCGTCGTTCTTTGGCTGAATTCCTAAATATTTCTCCATAAACTCGTTCCATATTGAAGGTATATCCTTAACATCAATTTCTCCAGCTATCAGCCTTTTTTCTATTTCATACCTTAAAGCAATATGAAAATTATATGTAACTTCATCAGCGTCTACTCTGATCAAACTAGGTCTTACTACATTGAAATATTTATAAATATCTTCCGAATCATATTTTTCCAAAAACTGAAGATTACTCTTCAAAATCGGATATATTACTGATACAAATTCTCTACTTCTACCTATTATATTTTCCCAAAATCTTGATTGCGATTCATGTATTCCAGAAGAAACCCCGCCCCCTACTGGAGTCATATCCAACGACTTATCTATTAATAGTTCATACATGGCATGTCCGCTTTCATGAATCACAGAAAACATAGTCTCCTTGAAATCTTTACCTTCATATCTTGTAGTTATCCTAACATCATCAGCAGAAATTTTAACTGTAAATGGATGAGGAGAGATATCAAGTCTAAATCTAGTTAACGGCATTCCTAGCAGTTTGATGATTTCTTCGTTTACTTTTTTCATTTCGTCTACATTATATTCTACATCTTCTAATTCATGTTTCTTAGGAAATTTATCATCATTCATAATTTTATCTAAGATCTGTTTTAGCTCTGGAAGAAGATATGAAAAAATCTTATCAGCGTCACTAACTGTAAAGCCCTCTTCATATAGATCCAATAACGCATTATATGGATGACCTTCATATCCCAGTTTTTCTGCTATTTTTCTTTCTAATTCCACTATTTTCGTTAAGTATGGCTCAAATTTGAGAAAATTGTTTTCTTTTCTAGCTTGTCTCCACACAATTTCGGCTTCTGAAGTTAGTCTGTTTAGCTCTTCATCTATTTCTTTAGGAACAGCTAAAAAATATTTTATTTCTCTACTTAAAACTCTTTTAACTCCTTTACCAAAATCGTCAAGATCTTCGTCTCTTAGCTTTTCTACGTTTTCCTTAAGCTGCATTATCTTTTCTCTACGTAGTGTAGAAAGTTGAGCAAAGACCTCTCCTCTTGCTTTTGCTCCTTCTTGCGGCATGTATGTTTCTAAATCCCATCCTAAAAGACTTATGGCATAAGAAATACTCCAGGCTTTTCTATATTCGTTTAGAATCTCTTGCATAAACATACTTAAAATGAATGGTTATAATATTAGCTTCTAAAATTCTCATTATGAAGATTAAGTGAAAATGTAATTCATTAGATGGATATGCCATCAAATATGCGCTTAGTGTTCTCATCTGGAATTCCGTTCCACTTGTCTAGAAATATTACTGATGAAAGAGGCAATCGCTTATTCCAGCCTTTTTCTTCTAGCTCAGGCTTCTCTGGAAAATCTGTAACATAACCTAAATCTAAATAGGCTATAAGTTCTACATTAGATGGTATACCTAGAAGTGTTTTTATTACATTCTTGTCCATAAAGCTTACCCAGCCGACACCAATATTTTCAGCTCTAGCAGCTAGCCATAGATTTTCTATTGCTAATACAGTACTGTAAATACAAGTTTCTGGTTGAGTTATTCTGCCTAAAACGTTTGGGCCACACTTATTAAGATCACATGTAACAGCAATGTTTATCGGAGTATCTAAAATTCCTTCTATTTTTATGTTATCAAATAAGTTTCTTTTTTCATTATCAAGTATTTTCCTATATCTTTCTCTTTGTCTTACAACTTCTTCTTTCACCTTTTTTCGCAACTCATAATCTTTTATTATAATAAAATTCCAAGGTTGAGAAAAACCAACCGATGGTGCCAAATGAGCCGCAAATAAAATTCTACCTAATACGTCTAATGGAATTGGGTCTTTTTTAAAATAACTTCTTATATCTCTTCTACTTTTTATAGCGGTATATAATTCCATGGATAAGATATCCATATAAAAAGAAATTAATTTTTCTATAGTATCAATGATTAATTTTTTCAATTTTACTAATAGTAAGTAAATTAATTCCAATAAAAATGATTTATAGTTCATTTAATATCCAAAAATACTAAAAGCGTATTAATAATTATTTTATATAACAATTAGTTAAGGACTAGATCCAATATACTCTTCAATTACTTATAGAGCGATTGAAGTTATAACATGACCAATGAAAACAAAAAGTAAATTAATCCATTATTTTCACTTTCTCTATGGAAACTGCAGTTGTGGTGGTTATTGGAATAGATAAACCTGGTATAGTGGCCGGAATTTCGAGTAAATTGGCCGAAAATAACATTAATATTATAGATATTTCTCAAACAGTTCTAAGAGGAGTTTTTTCAATGATTATGATAGTAGATATTTCTAAAAGTAAAGTAAATATAGGAAAGTTAAGGGAAGAATTAGAAGCTAAGGGAAAGGAACTAGGAGTCGACGTTCTTGTTTACCATGGAGAAGTTTTCCAATATATGGAGAGGATATAAATGAGGTATGATGCTGAAGAAATTGTTGAAGTTATAAGAATGCTTAATGAGCAGGACTTAGATATAAGATCAGTTACTCTTAGTATTAATACTCTATTTGCTATCTCAGATTCTGAAAATAAGGTATTCGATAAAATTAGAAATATAGAAAATATAATAAAAAGATTTGTTTCTGCAGTAAATAAAACTGAAGAAAAGTACGGCATACGAATAGTAACTAAGAGAGTTGCAATATCGCCCTTGCAATACTTTTTAGAAGTCGTTCCTAAAGAAGATTTTGCAATAGAGTTAGCAAAAATACTAGATAGTATTGCTGAAAAAAACTCTGTTGATTATATTAGTGGATTTTCTGCTCATGCTGAAAGAGGACTTAGTTTAGGAAGTAGAGTATTAATGGAGTCCTTATCTTCTGCTTTAAACTCTACAAAAAGAATAACAGGTATGATAAATGCCGCATCAACGTCTGCTGGATTAAATACTGATGCTGTAAAATTATTTACAGATAAAATTTTTGAAATGAGTCCAGAGGCTTCGTCAAGAGTATCGATAATGGCTAATTCTCCTCCAGATTCTCCATTTGTGCCTTCTGCACATCATGGAGAAGGAATGCCAGACGTTATGATAAACATAGCGATAAGTGGACCAGGAGTAATAGAGAATGCTATCAAAACATCTAATCCAAAAAATTTTGTTGAGCTCTATGAGATAATTAAAAAGTCATCCTTTAAAATAACTAGACTTGGAGAGTTAATAGGTAAAAGTGTATCAAAGGAAATTAATGCGCAATTTGGTTCTGTGGATCTTTCAATAGCACCTTCTCCTAAGATTGGAGACAGTGTAGCTGGAATAATAGAATCTATGGGAATAGGAAAAATAGGTGGACATGGTTCAGTGGCAGCTATGGCTTTGCTAATGGATGCAGTAAAAAAAGGAGGAGCTATGGGTACTTCTTCAGTAGGTGGCTTAAGTAGTGCTTTTATTCCAGTAAGTGAGGACTCAATAATGGCTGAAAGAGCATTAGACGGTTCAATAGATTTCTTTACGCTATTATCAATGTCTGCAGTATGTAATTCTGGTATAGATATGGTTGGAATAAGTAAATCACAAGGGAAAGATAAAGTAATAGGATTAATTCTTGATGTGTTATCAATGGGAATAGTTTTGAATAAAATCTTAGGAGTAAGAATTATTCCAGTAGATCAAAAACCTGGAGAGTATATAGATCTTGGTGGGCTCTTAGGCAAGGTTGTTGTCATGAAACTTAAGGATATTAATGTAGAAAGATTCTCAAATATGAAAGGATTTATTCCTAATACGATCAAGAGATTGGAAATGGGCTAGTTTAAGTATAAATAATACACACTTAACATGTCACCATAATAGACTTGAAGTTCCACTTGAGTATAATTAGGAATATCAAATATAGGGAAAGGCGACTTCAGCTCTATTATTTCCCACTTTCCTTCATAAAGTGGTTTTGCCGTATAATTCCATATATAGCCATTAGCAGTTATCATGACCTTATTAATAAATAGCCTAAATTGAGGATAGACAAAAGTTGGTAAATTGCCATTTGATGGATCATAACTTACATTCAAAATTATTTCTGAGTTACTAAATTTAATGACATTAACATGGAAATCATCAGTGTATCCTACGTAATTATAATGATATAACATACCAAGGGAAAATAGTATAATTAATGTTGCTACAATAATAGTTTTGCTATTGATAATATGATTTCTTATAGAATTGAATTTTATTTCTTTTATATCACTTTCTTGCGCAAAACCTAACCAAGACCAATACATTATATAATTCCATAATACCCTATATTCTAAGAGGAAAATAAAATAAGGAAAAGAGCTCCATCTATTCCTAAATTTAGGATAAGTTACAATAAATAAAATTATTTCTGAAATAGCTATTATTATCATAGATATGGTAAAGAAATTTCTCTCTATATAAAACATGCCGTTAAATGAAAATATAGATGGCCCAAAACCAATTCCTATTAACGGCGACGTTATTGGGGATAATACTGCAGAAAAATATAGGCTAGGGGATAATAGTATAAAATAACCATTAGTTATCATAAAAGATAAAATTCCATATAATATAAAATTTTTAATATTTCTTTTTTCCTTATATAAATAAATTAAATAAAATGGCAGTAACGCTAAGGGAGTCTGCTTATATGAGACTGCTAGCCCATAAAATATACCTTTTAGTCTCTCGCTATTCACAAATAGAGATAAAGAAACAAAAAATACCCAAACTATATCGTCAATTCCACCTGCAGGATAGTTAAGATTGTTAATATTTACCATTATGCCTGGAATTAATGCATTAAAAATAGGTAGCATTTTTTTTCTTTTTAAAAAAACATAATATACAAATACTGTCATAAAATAGAAAAATACTAAAGTATATGTAGGAGAAAATCTAAAAAATCTTGCTGGTATTTCAAAAAGAAAGGAAAGAGATGGATACCCTAGCCATGTTACATATCCGCCAGTAGTTAATGGAGTACCAAAAAAATAAGGGCTAAAATCTCGTATAACTTGATAGAGATTAGAAGTCGTAATAGGATTATACGGATTATGTCCACTTAAAAAAACTCCAGCCGATAAATAATCTATAGCTAACTCGTCTGTACCAAATCTAGCAGGTCTTAAAAATAACATATTGAAAACGAAAAACACTAGAAGAATTGCCTCTGATAAGTAATTAAGTAAATATCCTAATAATAATAACCCATAATAGATAATAAACAAAATCACTTCCAAAGATAAACTTAATCCAAGATTAAGTCCACCATATTCTACATAAACAAAAGGAATAACTATGTATTCCGCTATTATTATCCAATAGAAATATTTACTTATATTATATAAATTACTTATAAATAGAAATGTTCCAGATAATAGTAGTAAAAATATATTAATAGAGATATATACTAAATTAAGATAATTAGGATTAGAAAAGAATAGCATATCTAGTGCTAAAAGTACTTGCGAGATATTAAGAGACAGTAATCTTCCCTTATCCACATTAATAGGGACATTACGTAATAGTTATAAGATTATTCATAATCAATTTTTCTTATCTAATATGCTAAATTATGGAAATTAATCTTCTACTTCTTTAAGCCCTAAGGACGAAGATTCCTTCAACACTACGATAAACGTATAATCTAGAAATAGGATTGTATTTAGGAAATACTAGTACGATAATAATGGCTAATATTAAATAGTATGATTCTCGAACCAGATTACATAATAGTAGGTAAATTTTTTTCTTTAGTTCTATACATTTTATCTTAGGTTGAGTATTAACTGTAGATCTGATAGTTGCAAGAAAGTCTTTAAATATCTCTCTAGAAAAGAGGGTACTTTAGAAATAATAGATCAGGCTCCAAAAGCATATCCAGGATTTAAGTCTTATATAAGAAAAATAATTAAAAAAGAGGAGCTCTTATTTAAGGATATAGTTCTAGGCGAGGATATAGTATCCGCAATGGAAAGCGGATATAAAAATGCACTAATGGGATTTTTAAGATCTGCTGAAGAAAGTAATAGATTTATAATAGAACGTGCTTGTCTTACAGTATTCGTTTCTGCTACTACACCAAAGTATATAGATCTTCTTAGAAAAAAGAAATGGCATACTCTTGTTGATCTAGGTTATATTATTAGAGCAGAAAGTGAAGGAACAGGTAGAATGAAAAAGTTTGCAAACAGAAAAGTAAAGCTAGATCAATGGTCTGTATATTTAATGGGGAAACCTTTTTGTAAAAAACACGTCAAAATCCTTGAATATTCCATTCCAGTTGAAGATTTAGAGGAAAAACTTAAAATGAGAATTGATGCTAGATGTAGCTTATGCCATAAACCTGCTGATTATTTCACATTAGCTATGCCTAAGGCTAGTGCCCTTATAGGTCTTGCTGGATACATTAAAGGAAAAGATGTTACAACATTAATGAAAACATACGCAAATATCTCTAGAATATTGCATCCTTATGGATTTAACGATATAAATAAGGATAAAGTATTTACTATCTGGGCTAGAGATTTTTTAACTGTTATTACGGAGATTAATGATCTCCTTAACCTTGTCGACGGAAGCAGAAGCAGCAGTGACGACGGGAATCCTACCATTAAGTCTATCAAGAATAGGAAGGGTAGATAATATAGTACATGCTATATATATTGCATCAGCAGATGATTCTTGGGCAACCTTAGTAGCATCAATAACTAGTTGATGAGGAGTAGATGCTATAGCTGGACCGCCTGTCCTACCTAACGCGATTGATCCTACTACTTTGAATCCTAAGCCATAAAGCCATTTAATTTCGTAATCATGGCGTCTTTGATTATAAGGAGTTATAACGTATAAATTATTAGCCTTTAAGTCTTTCAATTTCTGAACTATAGCCTCTGTTGATATTATTACCGGTTTAGAGAAGAAATTCTTAAGCCTTTTCATTCCATCACTATAGAACACACCATATGAACGAGCGTAGATTATTGCATCTCCTTTTTCTGCTTCCTTCTTTATTTTAGATAATTCATTATACATTCTCTGCATTTCGTCCCTGGAGTTCCCATGTCCTGGGTAATATTTCATATAAAATACATTAACTTGATCAAATACTAGTTTTATGTCTTTGGGTAATACAGGATTCTCCTCTGATACTATTAAGGATATCATACAAAACGATCTAGCTTTGCCGAAAATAATTTTTTCTATAATATTTCTTTAACTATATTAAAACATAGATATCTATCTTATAAGAGAAAAATTGATCTATATTGTAAATATTTTTATGCATCTCCTTGAATTACCCTTACTTTTACTCTATATCCTTTTCCTTCTTTAGTCATTTCGTACTCTAACGTGAAACCACTACATTTTCTTTTAACTATTATTTTATTTTCTGAAAAAGAATACACTGGAGAGCTACAATTCTCATAGAATGGTCTTAATCTATCTTCTATTTCGTCCTGATCTTTGGCATAAAATTCCATATTTAATGAATTTTCGTTATAATACGAATATACCATATGTCTAGAAACTAAAAACGCTACAAACGCGCTTATACCTATCCCAACTATAGAAAGAATTATGGACAAAAATTGTAAAAGATCGCCTAATAGAGGTACAAACAGAAATTTTACTGCAAGAAAAATATATACAGTGGACGCTATTGCAGAGGAAATTATCGATGATATTATTGATGAATATAGTTTTCTTTCAAGAAAAGAATTAGCTAAGCCAACTATTATGGGACCGAGTATAGGTAGCCACCATATAGCCAACGCTAATGGTATGGAATATTTTAGAGATCTCACTAGAAAAAACTCTATCTTAAAAATAAAAAGTATTTCGTTTTCATTATTTTCCTAGCTTGTCTAGTAATTCTTTTGGCGCGTCTTTTTCGCTTACTGCTCCTCTACCAGTTTTTCCGTTATCGTCGTATGTGAATGATACCATTTTCCCTACTTTCCATACTTTCTTTACTTTTGATATGTCTACTTCCTTCTCTTCTCCCTTATACTTGAATTTTACAGTAGTCATATGAGTATGCTTTGCGTCATTAGTTAAAAACATTTCGGCGATAAAGGAAATATTACCATAAGGTTACCTTATGTTTTTCCCTAAATACCGTTAATTTAATCTTATATTATACATAAAATATTCAAAATATTTGTTAATTGGTATTTTTTTCTTAAATATATATACATAAAAGTTTATATACTTTTTATAAAATCTTTTTATACTTCTTAGTATGCTTTAAATTTATGAAATTAGGTTATGAGATTTACAATGTGATTAGAGATTTTACAGATAGAATTTATGGAAATCCTGGCACAACTGAACTATCGTTTTTAAAATACCTTCCAGATGATTTTAACTATTATCTAGCATTAGCTGATGGTATTGCAGTTGGAATGGCGGAAGGATATTATCTTAAGACTGATAATCTAGCCATAGTAAATTTGCATGCCGCTCCTGGTCTTTCTAATGCTGCTGGATTTATACATACTGCTTTCATGGATAGGGTACCAATGCTAATAATAGACGGCGAACAAAGTTCTAAGTATATAGTAGATGAGCCAAGACTCTATGGAGACTTAAAGAACTTACCTTCAGTTAAAGGTTTCTTTGAAATTAAAAATTCTCACGAAGGTCTCAAAATAATTAATAAAGCTATAAGACTTTCCCTTACTCCACCGTATGGACCTACTGTGGTCTCTATACCACAAGATCTAGTAGACGAGGAGGTTAAGTCTATTAAGTTAAATAAATTCAGTGTTAATCAAAACTGTAGTGAATGTACACTAAATTATGTAACAGAAAAGATCAATTCATCAGAAAAAGTTGCCATAGTAGCAGGTTATGAGATAGATGTATTTAATGCCCATGAAGAATTACAAAAATTCGCGGAAAAAATAGGAGCGCCTATATATGCTGAGCCGTTTGCCTCAAGAGCTCCGGCCCTTCATATTGATGGAACTCTACCCAGATATGCTAGTCAAATTAATAAGATTCTTGAGAATTACGATCTGGTTTTAGTTATAGGAGGAAGTCTAAATAATGTTTTATTTCCAGATGAAGAAATTATAGGAAATATAATTGAAATAACGTATGATAGTCTTGAGGCATCAAAGAGAATATGGGATTGTTTTGTATGTAACCCGAAAAGCTTTCTAATAAATATTTTTAATGGAGTCAAACAAAAAAATAAAAAATCACCATTAATATCCATACCAAATGGTAAAAATAAAGAGATTGAAGAAGCTATCAAAACACTATCACTAAATCTTAAAGGATACACAATATTTGAGGAGGCTCCTTCATATAGAGAAACTATTAGGGAAATAATGGGATACAATAAAAGATCATTTTTTGCTAATAGAGCAGGGTTCATAGGCTGGGCTATACCAGCCTCTTTTGGATATTCATCGGCTAAAGGAAAAGCATTCGCCATAGTAGGAGATGGGAGTTTTAACTATAGTTTTCAAGGACTATGGAGTGCAACTAAATATGGAGGAAAAATGAAAGTTCTGGTAATAAATAATGGTGGATATAGATCACTAAAAGGATGGGCAAATTACAATAAGGACTTCCTCTCTCCTGCCACGGATCCTTGGAAATTGGCAAGTTCGTATAATTTTGAATCGAAAGAATTTGATAATCAAACAGAAGCCATTAAATGGCTTATGGAAGACGATTCCCAGAAATTAGCAGAAATAAGAATATGAAAATATCTTACTAAATATAATAATTGAAGTAAAAGAAACGTTTTTATTTAACCCATCATTATCATTTAGTTGTGAATACATTAGAACAACTTATGGAAGAATTCGGATTTACAGATGACGAGATATCTTATGCCCTTGATAAGGCTAAAGGAATAATTTTAGGCTTTGCAATGGAGTATAGAGCTAGGCAGGTTTTGGAGAGTATGAATTTTATTAATGTGAAATCTGTAGATCTCCCTACGCACGATATTGAGGCAGAAAAAGACGGAAGAAGATATTTCATAGAAGTTAAAGCTACAAAAAAATCTCCTACCAAAGAATATAGCGCGTATAAAATTGCTATGATAGCGAAGTTAGGCGGAACTCATTTGACACTTTTAATGACACCAAAACCAACTTTGTATCTAACTGAAGATATATTAAGTGAACCAAAAAGAATTCTCCTTAAATTCTTCAGATTAATATTTGCAGAAGATCTAGTAGATCTAAAAGATTTCTTAGATAATGATAAAAATAGAAAGATAGTTACATCATATGAGAAAGTAATATCGTCATATTTAGATAAAATACCTAATGAAAATTTACTTGATATTGTTAAGTCTGTTTTTTGAGAAATATCTCACTAACTCTTCTTCTGCTTTATCTAGATATTTGTAAACAGTATTATGTTCCCTCCCTTCTATAAGCATATCTATTGCTTTACGCGCTATAGACAATTGATCATATGTACCTATCATCGCAACATAATGATCATAAATAGAAATTATAACTGAAGTGTATTCTTGAATAATTCTCTTGGCCTTACCAGCTTCTCCTATAATTCTTCCTTTTACTCGTCTTATTAAGTCTGGATTACTCCCTAAACTTATTTTTAAATCTATTACGTCTAACTGATATTCGTCACTCATTAATCTTAATGCGTCGTCTATAGAAAAACCTAAACCTAAAGCTTTTATTACTGAAACTACCTTTAGTGCTTCATAAGAATTTTGAGTTTTCGGATCTATTTCGAAAAATTTATTTTTATCATCATAATGTATTTCAACTCCAGATATTTCTTGAAGCCTAGGAATAAGTGATTTTACTTCATTTAACTTCTCGTCAGAGACAGTTACGAACATTATTCTTCACGATTAGGTATCTCAAGCGTCTTTAAAATTTCTTCAGTATCAATAATAGATAAACCTTTCGACTCAAAAAATCTGTTTACATTATTTATATCTCTAATTAGAAAATCCATAGCATTTTCATGGTCTATAGGAACTGATTGACTAACGTCTATAATATATACTCCATCGTAAACCATTATATTATATTCGCTTAAATCACCGTGAACTAATTTTGCTTTATTTACCATGAGTTGCAATTGTGAAATAATGTCACTATATAGGTTATTATCTATTTCTTCGTCTGGAAGCTCTTTAAGTAAAGGAGCTCTAACACCATTTTCGCCAATAAACTGCATAACCAATATATTCTCATAGACATAAATTGGTTCTGGAACTCTTACTCCGGCTTCATGCATTCTTTTTAGATTCTTGAATTCCTTCCTTGCCCACGTATATATTAATTGTCTAGTATTGGATATCTTAATTTTCTCGAAACGCTGATCACCTAGGGTATATCTCTCCACGGCTCTCTTATGAGATGCCGTCGAAACATAATAGATTTTTACTGCATAATATTTTCCATCATATGTACGAGCTGGATAAATTTTAGCCTCTTTACCAGAAGAAATAGATCCCAAATATGTTTCTATATCTAGTCTGCTTGCAATATTTTCTAAATTAACGTAAGTCTTGGGATCTAAAGTAGAATCAACTACTTTAAAAAGATCCTCATCTTTTCTTCTTTTCTCAATTTTTCTTTTTTCCAAAATATTAGCCTCTTAATTGATCTATAATATCTCTTGAAACAATGTTTTCTTCTGTAAGCTTTCTTATTTCATCATGCATATATTTATGTATAATATCACACTTATCCGATTGAAAATCCCAAGGTGCAGTAAGTACTACATCTCCTTCTTTTATCCACACTTTTTTCCTCATTCGCCCAGGTATTCTAGCTACTCTTTGCTTGCCATCAACACATGCAACTATAATATGCTCAGCCCCAAGCATTTTCTTTACAACGCATATAACCTCTCCTTCTTCTGGTTTCATAACCTCTCTTGTAGGAGCTTCCGATCTATCTTTTTTTGGCAATTAATTGACCACCATTTGTATTAGAGATTTCTATGCATAAAAACTTAAGCTTACTTTAGTGGTTTTAATAATTCTATAGCAATAGCAGTTGAGCCTCCTACACCGTGACAAATACTTGCTATACCTCTTCTACCATCCATTTTAGATAAGACATTTATTAATGTTGTTATTATTCTCGCTCCACTAGCTCCTATTGGATGACCTAATGCTATTGCACCTCCAAATACGTTAAGCTTATCATAAGGAATACCTAGATATTTATTAGCTAAGACACTGTTAACTGCAAACGCTTCATTATTTTCAAAGTAATCAAAGTTCGTAATTTCCATATTTATTTTTTTCAATAATTTTTTCACAGCAAAGATTGGAGCTTCAGTAAAACGCCAGCTTTCAATACCTACCCAAGAATAGCCCAAGATTTTAGCTATAGGCTCAACGCCTAATTCCTTTACTGCTTTCTCACTCATTAAAACTAAGGAAGAAGCACCATCAGATAGCTGAGAAGAATTACCTGCAGTATGAAATCCATCATCGCTAAATGCTGGTTTTAATTGAGATAATTTTTCAATAGAAGTATCAGCTCTTATTCCTTCATCTCTATTAATTTTTTTGCCTTTAACCTCTATTGGTACTATTTCTGAATTAAACAAACCTTTTTCTGTAGCTTCAGCTGCACGTCTATTACTTTCATACGCTACTTCGTCTAGCTCTTTTCTTGTAAAATCATGTGCCTTAGCTACCATATCTGCCTCCTTACCCATAAGCATCGTATTGAAAGGATCCGTTAAGCCGTCTACTAACATAGTATCTACAAATTCTAATGATTTACCTAGAAGATATTTCACTCCCCATCTAGATTCGGATTTGAGTGCTAACGCTGCTTGGCTCATACTTTCCATCCCGCCTGCAACAATGACATTAGCATCTCCGCTCTTTATCATTTGAGACGCGTTTATTACACTCATCATGCCAGAAGAACAAACCATATCTAAAGAATATCCATCAACATCGTATGGAATTCCAGCTTTTATTGCAGCTTGCCTAGCTAAATCTTGACCATGACCTGCCCTTAAAATATTACCCATTATACTGATATCGACTAACTTTGGATCCAAATTTACTTTTTCCATAGCTGATTTCATTGCAGTAGCTCCAAGATCTACTGGGCTTACGTCTTTAAACTGTCCTCCAAATTTTCCTATCGGCGTTCTAACTGCCGAAACTATGTAAACATCTTCCATAGATAATAGTAATACATCATACTTTTTAAATTTTTTAAACAATATCTCCTCTCAAATCATAAAATGAAAAGTTATTTATCCTAACATTGTACCACTTGCCTATCTCTGCATTCTGCACTATAACAGGAATATAATTTATCGTTCTGCCTATTTTCGAATTATCTTTACCATTCTCGGTAATAATAACTTTAGAGACTTTACCTAAATATTCTGAATGATTTTCCCGAGCTATTTCCTCATATAGGGAATTAATGATTTTCATCCTTTCAGTTTTAACACTATCCGGAATTTGCTGCATTAATGAGCTCTTTGTATTAGGACGTAATGAGTAAATAGCAATATGTAATTTCTCGAACCTTATTTCCTTAATTAGATCTAATGTATTTTTAAACGCATTTTCGTCTTCTCCAGGATGACCAACTATTATATCAGTAGTTATATTAGCATTCGGTATTTTTTTCCTAATTTCCTTAACTAAGTTCCTATACTCATCAACAGTATACTTTCTATTCATTATTTTCAATACATTATCATCTCCGCTTTGTACTGGTAAATGGAAAAATTTGTATACTTTAGGATCTTTGAATGTATCTATCAAATCATCTATGTTTCTCATAGCTTGTTCCGGCGTCATCATACCTATTCTTAACATGAAATTTCCATCTACCTTAGAGGCCTCTCTAATAACATCCGATAGCTTTACTTTTCCGCCATAATCTAGACCATATGCAGCAGCGTCTTGTCCAGTGAGCTCTATTTCCACTGCACCTTTACTAACAAGATCTTTTATAGTATCAATTATAGCTCTTAATGGATAACTTCTTAATTTTTTCCTAGCAAGCTTCGTTATGCAAAAATTACAATCTCCTGCACATCCGTCTGCAATAGGGATTATCCCAATTTTATTCATAAAAATTCTAGGAGTATGATTTGGTGCATCAGATTCAAGAAATATAACTCTATTTTTAGCTTCAGTAGCATCTATAATTTTGCCTAAAGCTTGCGGACCTATTATAGATGCGTTAGGAGCTATTTTGCTAACTACTCCTGGTTCTGCTCCAGCAAAACAACCGGCTACAATTAATTTTTTACCTAGTTTATTTAATTGGGTTATTCTTTTTTTCATTCTTTCTCCAGTCTCTAGTCTTACATCGCAAGTGTTTAGAACTAGCACGTCAGCATCTTTTGGTGAACTAACTATTTCATGATTTTTATCTTTTAATAACGTCATCATTATATATGTATCTCCTTTATTTAATGCACAACCGTAAGTTTCTATGTATACCTTCATTTTCACCACATATTTTAACCCCGATCTTAATAGATTTAATGTAGAAAAATGTCTTCAGACAAAGAGTATACATATTTGCTTGATAGAGTTTACACAAAGATACCTAAGAAAACTTCAGAGTCTACACAAAATTTACCGTCTTTAATAATATTGAATATAGGAAACACTACTATAATAAGAAACTTTAGTGAATACTGTGATAGATTACGTAGAGAAGATAAATTATGCATGAGGTACTTACTTAAAGAGTTAGCTGCCGCAGGCTCTATAAGCGATAATGGCCAATTAGTTATACAAGGTAAGTTCTCATCTTCAATAATAAACACACTGATGGAAAGATTCATAAGAACCTATGTGCAGTGCAGTACATGTAAGAGCTTAGATACTGTACTAGTAAAAGAGAATAAAGTATGGTTCATACAATGTTTGGCTTGTGGAGCTAAAACTTCTGTTAAACCTTTGTGAGAAAAATGAAAGTAATACTAAATATAATTAGAGGAGAAGGCAACGTTTTTGTTAATATATGTGAAAAAGATTTGCTAGGAAAAGAATTTAGAGAGAATGAAGTAATACTAAATATAAATAAGGAATTTTATGAAGGTGATGAAGTAGATATGGAATATGCTTTTTCACTAGTGGATGAAGCTACTGTAGTTAGCATAGTAGGGAATATACTAGTTGATGAAGCTATAAAGAGAGGATTTGTCCATAAAGATTCAGTATTAGAAGTTTCAGGAGTTAAGTTTGCACAAGTATATAATTTGTGACTACCATGCCGTCTAAATTTTGTGTCCGATGCGGAAAAGAAAACGTAAAGCTCATTGATAGATTATGTATTGATTGCTATATTAAAACAAAAAAGCTTATCCTTCTGCCGAAGGAAATTAACGGCAAAGTTTGTAAGATATGTTATGCAGAATTTCTAGATGGAAAATGGGAAAATATTCATGACAATTTACAAGATTCCGTGAAAGATTTGGCACTAAGAGAAATTTCAAAGAAAATTAGTATTGATAAAAATGTATTAGATTACTCAATAGATTTAGGAGATATATGGAAGGATAGTAATGGAAAAGAACATGTAAAAATAATAGCTAATGGAAAAATAGATAATGAAAAGTTTACAATAAGTGAAGATATTAATATTAACATAGACTATACTATATGCGATGCTTGTAAAAAAAGAAAATCCAAATATTACGAGGCTATAATACAACTTAGAGGAAAGAATGGAAAGTTTTTACTCGAAAAGAGACGCTTATTCGAATCGTTCTTTTCTGAAGAAGAAATATCGAATTTATCTGATATAATAGAAGGAAAAGAGGGAGTAGATTATTATTTTATTAAAAAATCAGTTGCTAAAAAATTAGTATCGTCAGTAGCGTCTATGACAGATGCACAAATAAATGAAAGTTTTCAAGATGAGACAACAAAAAAAGGTAAAAGACTGGCTAAACTAGTAATCTCACTAAGATTATGAGATTAGGAATAGATGAGGCTGGAAGAGGTCCAGTTATTGGACCTATGATAGTAGCAGGTGTATTGATAGACGAAAATGAGGCTAAAATATTGAAAAATTACGGAGTTAAAGATAGTAAGAAATTAAGTAGAAAACAGAGAGAAAATCTAATAAATATCATTACAGAATTTAGCGAATCTTTTGTTGTAACTAAAGTATGGCCTGAGGAAATAGATATTAGAAATTTAAATTGTATAACATATGAAAAAGTTATACAGATAATAGATGCTATGTCAGTGTTTAAACCAGAAATAATTACAGTCGATAAAGTAGGAAAGGAAGAAATAGTGATAGAACAAATAAAACAGCTAGGATCAATACCAAACGTAGTTTTTAAGGCTGACGAAAATTATATAGAGTGTAGTGCTGCTAGCATAGTGGCAAAAGTCTTTAGAGATAGGATAATAGACGAGTTAAAAATAACTTATGGCGACTTTGGAAGTGGATATCCATCTGATCCAAAAACTATAGAGTGGATAAAAAAGATCTATTCTGAGAAAAAAGAACCTCCAAATATATTAAGGCGTTCTTGGAAAATCTTACAAAGAGTAGCTCCTGATTTTTACATAGAAAAGAGGTTGAAATAATGGTTACCAATTTACCCGCAGAGGCTAAAGTTAAATGGCTTAGAGTAATGGATGCAAAAACTACTGACGAGAAGATTAAAGCTATACAAGATTTCCTTAGCAGCGTACCTAAACATAAAGGGACCGAAAACTTGGTATATTGGGCACGTAGACGTTTAGCCGAATTAAGAGAAGAGACTGAGAAACAAAAAAGGAAAAAATCAGCTTCAACTTCCTTCTTTATAGAAAAAGAAGGAGCAGGACAAGTCCTAGTCTTAGGTCGAGAAGAGTTAAAAAATAAAATAGTCAGATTATTAACAAATGTGAAGCAAGATCCCAAAGATTTTCCTATCCCTGCAATGACATATTATGAAGATGTTGGAATCCAACTTATAAATCCCCCTCCTTTGATATTAAATTCTAGATTAATAGTTAGTAAAATACTAGGTCTAGTGAGAAATGCCGACGCATTATTAATAATTGTATATGATGAGAATGAATTTATTAGAATAAAAGAATTTCTTGAGTCAAATAATATTATTCTAGGTAAGCCTAAAGGAAAAGTTATAATAGAACGATCAAGAAATAGTAAAGACGGATTAAGAATAATAAATATGGGTAAAATAGTAGGTTCTTCTGAAAATGATATACGAAAATATTTAGAAGATTTTGGAATTAAATCTGCAATAGTTAAGATATTTGGAGAAATAACTCTAGACGATGTAGAAAAATCTCTTTTTGAAGCTATAGCTTACAAACCTACTGTTATCGTAGCTCTTCATAAATTTAACTCTAATTTACCTGTAATAGAATTTTCTGAGCTTAATAAACTCAGTAAAGCACTTTTTGAAAGTTTAGATGTAATTAGAGTCTATACTAAAGAACCAGGAGAAAAACCTACTAGTGATCCATTAATTCTAAAAAAAGGTACAACAGTACTAGAAGTTGCAAGAAAATTACATAGCGCGCTCTCAGAGAATTTCAAATTTGCCAGGGTATGGGGACCATCTGCTAAGTTCCCTGGACAAAAAGTAGGAGGAGAGCATATATTAGAAGATAAAGATATATTAGAAATTAAAGCTAAGTAAGATATCACTTATACCCTTACTATTCATTTAGTCATTATCTAGTAGTTATACTTAAGAAATTAATTCCATTTCACATATATTATTAGTTATCAAATACATATGGACAATCATAAAATATAATAGAATCTTATAACTCATACAAAGTTTTCATAAGCAGATTAGTTGTATCTGAGAGATCTCTGAAAATATTCAATTAATAGCGTTAAGCAAATAATTTAAACCACAATATGAAAGAGATTTATATGGCAATAAAATTAAAAAGAACATCGAAGTCTAATGTTCAGCATAATTCTAATATCTCCATTCCTTCTATTTTCATGAGTTTTTATAATTGGAACATAGTAGCTAAAATGTCCAAGAACTATGAGAAAAAACTTTTATTAGCAGGCTCAACGGAAGATCCTAGAATATTTGCAGCGAAAATACTTTTCTATACGCTTATTAGCATAGCTCTATCTTTAGTACTTATAATTTTTGGAATAATAATCTTTGTAAAATTTTATCTTCTTTTTAGATTAGCTAAGTATATAGTATTATCATTTATGATGATACTATTTGGGATAATTATTCCGCCAATTACCTACCTCTTACTTAGTATTAATGTCTCACAAGCTATAGATTCTAGGAAAAATGGCATTAATAGTGAAACTTTTGCATTTTCTTCTGTTTTTATCATATTCTTAAGATCTGGACTAAGTCCTAGATTACTTTTTGAAAAGTTACCGAAGACTCAAGCTTTCCAATATATTAATCAAATTATGCTCTATACTAATAAAAGAATAAAATACTTAGGTGAAAGTGTAGAAGAAGCTCTAAGAAATACAACTAGGATATCTCCTTCGAAAATATTTAATGATTTCATTCTAACTTATGTTACAGCAATTCGAACAGGAGCTCCAGTAATAGAAACTATGGAATCAAAAGTAAAAGACCTATTGAAAGAATTCGAATTAATTGGATCATTGGCATCAGATAAGCTTCAGGGAGTAGCCGAAGGTTATGTCATTTGGTTATCTTCTGGTTATATAATGTTCTTTCTTGTATTGATCCTGCAAGCTATATTTCCACAATTAGCAGGAAGTATTCCATTACCACTTATAGGAGCTATTGCAATATTCCTTATTCCAGCAGTAAATCTTGTTTTTATTCTAATGGCTGATCAGATTCAATTAAAGTTTCCTGAGAGAAAAATGAATGCGTATAAAACATTCTATATAACTTTTCCAATTGGTATTATCACTATGTTACTAATTCTAGCAGCAGAACATCAACTAACATATCTAATATTTCTCGACGGATCAACATCAAATATACTGCCAGTATCTTTTGCGATAGCTATAGGTCTTATAATTGCTGCAATTCCACCATATGTTATCTCAGAAAAGGAACTACGAGCTGGTTCTGGCTATGATGAATATGTGGCTGGATTCTTAAGATCTATATCGGAAGGGCTACGAGCTGGCTTACCCCCTGAAACCATAATTTATAATATAAAAGATGCTAAGGAAATGGGGAAATTAAAGGAGATACTTAATTCTGTATATGCTTATATAAAGCTAGGATACCCCCTCAAAGATGCTTTTCAAAAAGCATCAGAAAAAATTAATGATTTCACCTCTAAGATAGCATTAGTCTCAATTTCAGACATGATAGATATAGGGAGCATGACGCCGGAAACTATAGAATCCTTGGCAGATGAAATAGATAGCCAAGTAAGAATAAAAAGAGAATATGAAAGTAAGGTTAAAGTACTAATGTTTACTCCTTATATTGGAGTAGTAATAGCACTAATAGCGGCTATATTTCTTGGAATTGCTTTAGTTAAACTAATAGTCTCACAAAATTTCATGTTAGTAGGACCTTTAGCCGATGCATCAATTCTATTACCTAGAGCCGTTTTCATAGCGTCTATATCTTCAATATTTAATTCATTCCTTGCTGGCTTATTAGTAGGTAAGATAGGGTCAGGCAAAGCAGCTACTGGATTTAAACATTCTGTAATTCTAGTAGTATTAACAATTTTAGTTATATTAATATTACTACACGTAAATCTCTCATTTAAACCGCCGTCTTCTAGTGGATTAATATAATTTTTATACGAATTTGGTTTTTATTATGACATAGCTTCTATCTTACTTAGATTTAAAATTTATATAATTTCATATTATTTTTTGAGAGAATTGTAGAATTATCCAATAATATAAACCACAAGCTAATAGCCTACGTACTCAATAGAACTACAATAAGCTTGAATTATCCAAAATAATATAAACCAAACTATTTATAAGGAAGTTTAACGTAACTTTTTCTATGGCAAGTATTCTATCGAAATTTAAGTTTAATGGTAACAAAGCATCCCAGGGCACTATAGAAACTGAGAAAATTCCTGTAAATCTTTTTCCTGTTTCAGCACCAGTAGAAGAAATAACTGAAATAATATCCGATTATGAAATTGCTATCTTAGATTATGTTCCTCCATCAGTCAAAAATAGTTTCAATAAGGTAAATGTAGAACTAAATATAGCTAATCCACATGTTTTCATAACCTATGACCAAGATAAGGGAATATATAAATATGTGCTTATAGAGCCCCCAATAGATCCTTCTGTATTTAACATTTATAAATTTTTTATATCTGAAATAGAGAGAGAATTGTTAGATAAAAAGGAACAAATAGATTTAGGAAAAATAATTGCGGAATCTGCAATAAAGAGAAAGGATCTTGAAATTATACAAGGAACAAGAGGAGATTTACAGTTATTAAGTACTAGAGGAAAAGTTGCTCTATACTACTTATTGAGAAATATGTTTGGATATAATATACTTACTCCATTGTTAGCAGATTTCAAGATTGAAGATATCTCGTGTAGCGGTCTAGATTTACCAGTATACGTTTACCATAGAGATTTTGAATATATACCTACTAATATCACATTTAGAGAGAAAATGAAAGTAATAGATCAAGATATTGATGGAACAGAATTATTAGATGAGATAGTTATGAGATATGTTTCCTTGTCTGGAAAGACTATTTCAATTGCTAATCCTATAGCTGACGGAATTCTGCCTAAAGGAGATAGAATAGCTGCTACTTTTAGGAAAGAAGTTAGCGCTAGAGGATCCTCATTCGTAATTAGAAGGTTCAATGATAGACCAATTACAATCTTAGATCTAATAAACAGCGGAGTATTATCTCCTCAAGCTGCAGCTTACTTATGGTATGCAATAGATCTTAGAATGTCTTTCATGGTCATAGGTGTTACAGGTGCTGGAAAAACTACAATGCTTAATGCAATTCTGAATTTATCTAAAGAATCGATGAAAATAGTTTCTATAGAAGATATTCCAGAGCTAAGGCTAGCTCAAGATAATTGGGTTCAACTATATTCTAGAGAAGTATATGGAACTACTGGTAAAGAAATCTCACTAATGGATTTATTGAAATTATCTTTAAGATATAGACCAGACATGATAGTTGTAGGAGAAATAAGAGGTCAAGAAGCATATGTATTGTTTCAGGCTCTGTCTACTGGCCATGGTGGTGCTACAACATTTCATGCCTATGATACTGATAGTGCATTAAAAAGGTTAATGAATGAACCATTAAATATACCTAAAGAATGGGTTCCTATGATGAATATTGTTGTTAACGTTAGAAGACTTCCTGTTTTTGTAGGAGAAAAGTTAGTATTAAGGAGAAGAGTGGTTGGCATAGATGAAGTAGCTGACTATAATGATTTTAGAAGAGTTGTAAATTGGGACGCTAGATCTGATTTTCATAATTTGGATTTGGACAGTGCAAAAGTTATGAGACTAAGAATTGAGGAAATAGGTAAAGGCCTGGATGAAGTAAAACAAGAAATAGACAAACGTGCACTTTACTTAAAGTTATTAGCGGCATCTAAGGATGTTATTCAAAATCCTGAGAGTTATAGAGAAGTAAAGAAGTACATTATTAAATACTCATTAAGGCCAGACGAAGCATTAAAAGAAGCGATGAGAATAACATCTATAAAAATTACTAATGTATAGTAAAATCGATATTTTAGTTTTTACAATTCAAACATGGTTATCGATAACAAGAACATTATCAAGAAAAATGAATATTTATTCAATAAAATATCAAATATAGAAATGATAAAGAAAATATATCTCAAAATCTCAACAGAATTTGGTGTAAGATTATCACTATGTATCTTAGGGGTAACACGCCAAGAGAACTTAACTCTAAAAAACCCTTGGATAAAACCAATCATCGCCGCAAATACTACTATTATCCCACTTAAATCAGCTTCCTTCGGATTTTTGGATGAATAAATTAATAGCGAAAATCCATAAATAATGATTGAAATAATGAATATATATACATTTATAGAATATGGTAATAAGGATAAAAGTATAATAATGGATAGAAAAAGTGAATATACGCCCCATTGTATTACATAGAGGAATCCTTCTAGTCCCTTAATTCCTTTTTTAATTAATTTTAATCCATCTAAAAATAACTCTCCTGAACCATATGCCCAACGTTTTATCTGCATATATAAATCATAATAATTCAATGGCGAAAGGATAGATATCGATGGCTCATCAAAATAATATATTCGTATATTATTAAGAGCTAATCTTATTCCTAGCTCAAGATCTTCTGTAACAACATTTTCCTTCCATCCGCCTATATTAACTAAAATAGATTTTTTTATAGCAAACGCCGAGCCATTAGGAAATATATATAACCCTCTCATGAACCTACCTCTGAATAATGAAGACATTGAAAAATCAGTGAAATATGAATATATTCTGCCTATACCTTGAGCATTTCTAACTTTCAACCTTAATGAAATTACGTTATATTTTAGTAAATACGATACATGTTTCAAAAAATCTTTATCTACTCTTGCTTCTGCATCAAGAAATACTAAAAAATCTCCACTGCTCAAATTTACTCCAAAATTTAATGCACCTGCTTTTCTCCCTGTTGGCACTTCTCTCCTTACTATCTTAAAATTCTTTGGATATGGAATAGATAAATATTTTTCAAATATTTCCTGTTTGTCATCTGAAACTATTATAACCTCATAATTATCATAATCAAGTTCAGAAAGGTTCCTTATTAAATCTCTAATAGTATCTACTTCCTCGTCTTTTATTGCTATTATTATGGATATTTTTTTATTTCTATCATATCCTATCTCAACAATCTTCTTACTGGAAAAATATAATGCCTGTAAAACAAACCATATAGAAGAAATAATTGATGATAATAGCAAAAGTATACTTAAGAAAAAACTCATTCCTTCATTTTCCTCTCTATTGCCTCTTTTATTTTTTCCTTAGCTACTGATACTGTGCCCCAACCAGAAGTTTTCACCCATTTGCCTGGCTCTAGTTCTTTATAATGGTCAAAGAAATGATTTATTTTATCTTTAATAGATTGAGGAAGATCTTCTATATCTCTGATAGTAGAGAAACTTGGATCTATTTTATCCTTAGGAACGGCTATTATTTTTTCGTCCTCTCCTTCTTCATCTCTCATATATAGCATTCCAATTGGACGAGCTTCTACTACTGTTCCAGGATAAAATGGATAATTACTTATTACTAGTACATCAATTGGGTCTCCATCTTCGCCTAAAGTGCCTGGCACAAATCCATAATTAAATGGATAAAACATCGAAGTATAAAGTATTCTATCTACTTTTACAATTTCTTCTTCATCATCATATTCATATTTAATATTTGATCCCATAGGGATCTCTATAAATACGTTCACACTATCTGGTGCGTTTTTGCCTGGACCAACTTTCATTTAAGATCAATAGTAACTTTGAGTATAAAGATTTATATTTATTCATAGTTTTTTTCTATAATATTATTTACAAAATCCTTAATCTTGATTAATGGCTCAGTAGAAACTAGATAGTTTATTTCATCTAAATAACTATTAGCTATTTCTTGAGCATCGTATCCTAGTTTTATATATCGCTTAGCCTGAAGTACAGTAGATAGTCTATCCGATAATTTAGCTATATTAGATTCTAACGTTTTTTTCTCCTTGAATTCTATAAATAGATCTACTCCTACTCCTAATTCCTTAAAAGCTTCTAGTTCGACATCTCTTTTATTTATTTTTTCAGAAGTCCATTTTGGAAAATCTCCTAGAATACTCTCTCCAACGTCGTGAAAAAGGGCTATTACAGCGGCATGATCAGGGTTAACATTAACTCCTTTGTCTTTTAGTTTAGAAGCTATGGTAAAAGCTAGTATTGCCGCTTCAAAGCTATGCGAAGCTACTGTTTCTCCAATGGAAGGCGGAATACCCTTTTGCATCCAACCTGTTCTTACAAGATTTTTACACGATATAAGAAGTTTTTCTAATTGCATTGTCATAATGATTTGCATATATATCCTAAAGAATTTTCCATCTCTTCTAAGCTATTTGTCCAAAATCTTATCATAGCTTCTTTGCCTTTTGTCCCTTTATCGAATATTACCTTAGGAATATTACCGTAATTCGCAGCTATGTATTCTATTATCCATTGCATTGTCTTATTTTCTCCGTGAGCTGGTTCTAAATCCCTGTTAATTTCTATTACTTCGTATCCTATTTCTTTGAATAAAGAAATTATTTTCTCGTCGTATTTTATATTAATTAATGAGTTAGCATTATATCCTTTAGAAATTATAGAAAAAAGTAATCTAGCAGTGTGTGTAGGATTCCCGAAAACAGCAGGAAATCCTACTTTAACATTATTATTCCATGTCTTAACTATTCTTCCTCTGAAAGTAGCAATATCATCAATGCTATTAACATAATTAGAATCTATAGAATGTGCAAAATTAGACTGAACTTCTGGAATTAACTTCCAAAAGTTTTGCGTATTCACTATAAAATCGCCAAATTTTACCATATCTTCTAGAACCTCATATTTCATTATTTCTTTAAGTAAGAAGAAAGGATCTACTGGTCCTATTCCCTTTCCTATCTCAAGACCATAAGCTATAGATCCTTGTAGTAAATCTCTTGCGATTCTTATGGCATCTACAATATTATTTCCTTTAGCGATCTCTGCAGCTATGGCAGATGCAAAAACAGAACCAGTACCATGTGTATTTTTTTCGCTAATTCTTCTATATCCTATTTCATAAAAATCCTTTCCGTCATATAAAACATCAAAGCTGTAGTCTCCTTTTATATGACCGCCTTTTATTATTACGTATGGTACTCCATATATCTCGTATATTTTTTTAGCTGCAATTTCTTGATCATTTTTACTCTCTATTTTAACTCCCGATAGTATAGAAGCTTCTACTGCATTTGGAGTTAAAACTGTAGTATTTTTAATAATGTATTTTTTATAATCTTCTATATCATTAATTAGCTGAGTACCGTCTTTTGCATAAATAACAGGATCTGTAACTATTTTATATTGACGTAACTTGTCATTAATCACTTTAAATTGAGCCGAATTATATAGCATGCCTAATTTAACTGAATCTACTTTAAAGTCCGACAATAACCAAGAAATTTGAGAATCCAAAAGTTCTGAAGAAATTGGAAAAATTTCCTTAATACCTAGAGTGTTTTGAACTGTTATTGCACTTACTGCTAAGATTCCGTGAACGCCTAATATCTCAAATACCTTAATATCAGTTTCTACACCAGCTCCATTTCCAGTATCTATACCTGCAACACTAAGAGCTACTTGCTTTTTCATTCTTCTTCACTCTAGTATTTCCTGCAACTACCCAATATTCTCCGTCATCTCTTATTTCAAGTTTCCATATTCCAGTAGTATGTTTGACTAATTCTATAGCTTCGCCTATAGCATTAATAGCATCTTTTCTACCTTTCCCAATACACATTATCAATATCACATTATCTCCAGGCTTCATGTTATCAATTGCATGAATAATCTTTATATTTATTACATCTTTATATTTATCTATAATATATTTTTCTATTTCATTAATTCTTCTTTGTGTATATGTTTCATATGCTTCGTAATCTAGTTCATAAACTTTATGTGAATCTACTAATCCCTTTACGAAGCCCAAGTAAACAACTAATGAACCTGCTTCTGGTGGTGCAGTTTCTCTAAATTTTCTTATTTCTTCTAAAAAATCGAATTTTCCTCTTATTACATCTCCGCCTGCTGGCGGAGGAAGAAACGCTATTTCGTCGCCATTGCTTATATTTCTTATATTTGTCTCACCGTTAATTAAAATGGCTACCTTAATTCCGTTTACACCATTTTTGACATATTCAGAAAATTTCCTACCGTACTTTTTTTCTAAGTCGTTTATTAGACAATCTATATCACTACATTCAGTAGATAATTCTTCCTCTGAAACTCCAGTAATATCTTTCATAAAGGCAAAGTATTTTATAATTACTTTCAACATTCCCACTCTCTACCAGAATTTATGTTAGTTTATATGGAAGAAGATGATAAACTCTTCGATTTATTAGATCCAAATCTTCAAAGTAACAAAAATACTGAAATAATAAAGAAATTGAACGAAATAGAATTCATGGTTAGATCTTTATTACAACAAAGGAGCAAAGAAGCTAGAAGCAATAGTTTATGTGAAAATATATTGGAAAAAACCTATATAATAGTTAATCGAAGAATTAATGAGAATACAAATCCTAACCTATTTATATTAAGAATAGATAACAATAATTATTTGATAACATTTAAAGATACAATTGAACTTTTATACTTTTATATGAAACTAGGAGACAAAATAGAAGATGAAATTCCTAAAAGATTATATCCATTATTTAGTTTTCTAAAAAGAAACGGATTAATTTATCTTGATAGAGAGACAAAGGAGTATAAACTAACTTGAAAATGCTATATCCCCTATTAAATCCCTTATAACTTTCTCTTCTATAACTTTTTTTAGAATTTCTAATAGAGCATCAGAAAATTCCTTTTTAGATACGAGATCTCTTGCCTCAAATTCCAGTTTTGAAGATTCTAAAATCTTTTTTAATAATTCTTCTACTAATGTTAGTATATTTTCTGCTTGTATTGCCTCAATATATCTACCAATTTTTTCTTCCAATAAAACATTATCATTAATTAAACTTTTAAAGAAATTTTTGATATTATCATTCTTTAGTACGTTAGATCTAAAATCTGTTGTAAATCTTTTCCTTACTATAGGTATTGTTAACAATATAAAATAATTTCTACCACCTACTATCCATGTCTCAACTTTTTCAGCTATATCATCAACAGATTCTAATGCTGACTCCCTTAGTGATGTTAACATCACCTCTACAATTTCAGTATCAGAAACTTGTACATTATTATCTCTTTTTTCAGTATTTTCTTTTAAAAATGTAGAATAAACAGATCTGGTACCAAATTTCCATGTAGAGAAAGGACATATAGTTAGCATATCTTTCCTCTTTAATGGAATAGATTGCCCTTTATAAGCAGTAAAAAATAATCCCGCACACTCTTTATCCGAACCTTTAATGCCAAGTTTCTGAGCCCAACATCCTGCATGGAAATCAATATTAATGAAAGGCCTTATAACATCGAAAGCTAAGATCCCTCTATCTCCACTAAGCGTATTATAAACATACAATCCTTCAGGACACATAAAGTATACTCCCTTAGCTCCATATTTTTTCTTCATCTCAATAATCTTTGATACGTCTAATTTTGCCCCTTCAATATTTCCTGAAATATATTTATCAAAACCGCAACAGAGATTATCTATAATTCTAACTCTAGCTGAAGTAGATATTTTACTGCCGTTTTCTAAGAGAAAATCTAAGAGTCCTTCTACTCCCATTGGATCATATTTGTATGAACAACCTATAAACAATAAATAAGGAGGTTGACTTTTATATTTTTCATCTATTTTTGCCTCTAAATCCTTTATTCTAAAACTAACCGGCTCTAGCGATATAGAAACGTTTTCTTTTACGGTGCTTAAAGAAGGTAATATTTCAGTTATTTGCGATATATTTATACCTTCTGGACATGAATCTTCGCATTCCTTACAGCCAAAACATATTTCAAAATTATTTTCTCCAGTTATCATTCTATTGAATTTTCCTAATGGAGAGTAAATTAGATTATTAGTAATCCTAAAAGAAGTACAACTTTCTAAACATAAACCACAATTAACACATCTTGACGCATCAATATATTTATCTTTTATTTTCTCAAAGTTTTTAGGTATTCTAACAGATTTCTTATATTTTTCAATAATAATTTTATGAATAGTATCATATTCTCTTAAAGATGGGAAAGGCAAAACATTAGGATGTTTCTTCAAAAATTCAAACGTTTTATCTAATTCGTCCTCTTTTATATTTCCACACATGACAAAAAATTTTGATGGACTATTGAAACGTATTTCATATCCAAGATATAGCATCCCAGGAAATTCTTTAAGCGATTCTAAAGTAGTAGATCTTAAACATATAGGAATATATCCTTTTTTTATAATTTTTAAAGATTTATCAAAAATAGATTTAATTAAATCTTTAGTATATACTGTATTATTTTTTTCTTTAACAAATGACTTATAAAGAATAGGAATATAGTATCTTTTTTCTCCATCTATGATTAAACTAGACCATGCAAATTGATTTTCGGTGGATGATTCTATTAACTCACTATAATTAACTACAGTAAGTCTAGAGTCTTTTTCAGTATTTTCATAGATATTTTTCTTAAATTTTGGAAATCCAAACTTATAACTACCGAATCCAGAGCCATTAGTTGCAATAAAACCGCCAACACTCCCCCTAGGATATAATGGGAATACTGCTGGATAATAATCCTCCTTTTCTAAGACATTTATTAATTCTTCAAAAGTAGCGCCAGACGCTGCAGTAATTATGGAAAAATTTTCAGATCTGCTTTCAAATTTTAATATAGAACCGTCATCCAATCTTTTTTTAGAAGTAACTATTTTTGGCCTCAAAAACTTCAAAACACTACCGTCCATAGAAGTTGCTCTACCTAATACAATTTCATGCTCTTTTTCATCCATATACTTTTTCAATGATGAAACATCCATAGATACTAGAGCTCTACTAAATATTGATGCGTCTAAGATCAAATATAATCACCATATCTTCAATCAAACATAAATTAAACTTTTATATTGTACCATAATTAATGATTGAGACACACATACCAATAAGTATTTCCGGTATATGGTATCCAGAAGTGTATAAAGAAGCTAAATTTTCTGGTTCAATAGGTCTTTCCCTCGTATTAGAACCTTATACTATTTTTGAAATAAGAAAATCTGAGTCACCAGAAGTATATATTAATGGATTAAAGATAAATTTCCCTAATTTATTAATATTAAAAAAACTTGGCAATCTGCAAATACAAGGTATAGCAAAAGTTCCATTAGGTTATGGCTACGGTTTAAGTGCGTCTATAAGTCTTGCATATGCTTTAGGAGCATACGAGATTTTTAATATAAAAAAGAATATAGCACTAGAAACTGCTCATGAAAGTGAAGTAATAACTAACAATGGCTTAGGTGATATTATATCTCAATATTATGGCGGAGGATTAATATATAGGAAAAAACCTGGTGCTCCAAATATTGGAGAGATTGAGATTATTAATGTTGATTGGCATAAAATATTTTCTAAACCTATAGAAAGGCTTTCAACTAGTTCTATAATAAAACCAATAAAAGAAGCAAAAATGCTTATTGATGAATTCCTAAGAGAAAGAACGCTTGAAAAATTTTTTGAAGTTTCCAGAAAATTTACAGAACTTTTAGGATATAGTTCGCCCTATCCTCTTTCTTTTAGGAAAAAAGGATTAATAGTAAAAATGGATAAACCAGAAGAGGGAGAATGGATAGAACACAACCCAGCAAAACATGGAGCTTACGTGATATGATACCAAAGAATCATCCAAGGAGAGAGTCTTTACTACTTAGAGAAAAGTTAGTAGAAGCATTAGAAAACAATATATTAGTTCCACAAGGCTTAATAGCGCATGGAAGAGGAGAATGTTTTGATTACCTATTGGGAGAGAAGACTCAATATTTTGCTGACGATGCTGAGAAAGTAGCCGCAGCGATGTTATTAATAGCTAAAAATCCAGTAATATCTGTAAACGGAAATATGGCGGCTCTGGTGCCAGAAAGCATAGTTAAACTTTCTGAAGTAACAAATTCAAAAATAGAAGTAAATCTTTTCTATAGGGATGAGAAAAGAATAGACGCCATTTCAGACGTTCTGATTAAGAATGGAGCTAAAAATGTTTTAACTGAAGGTAATGCAGTTATTCCAGAATTGTTCAGTGAGAGAAGAAGAGTAAACAAAGAAGGAATATTTTCCGCAGATGTAGTACTTTTAGCTATGGAAGATGGAGATAGAACCGAGGCATTAATCAAAATGAACAAAAAAGTCATTGCAATTGATCTTAATCCTCTATCTAGGACATCTCTCACAGCTACTATTACAATAATTGACAACGTGATAAGAGCCATCCCTAATATAATAAATTATGCTATGGTATTGAAAAAAGAGAATCCAGATGAGCTAAACTATATTATATCTCAATATAATAATAAGAAAATTATATCAGAATCAATGAAATTTCTAAGTGATAGACTAGCTCAATTATCTAAAGATCTATAATATTCCTTACTAGGGAACTTGCTATTTCTGACATCATCAATAAAGCTATTTACTGCACTTAGTATTTCGTTATTTAAATCGAGATATTTCTTAGCAAAATATGGAGTAAATTCTCCAAGGCCTAGTAAATCATTTATAACGAGTATTTGTCCATCGCAAAATGGACCTGCACCTATACAAATTGTTGGTACATTAACTTCTCTTGTTATTTTTTGTGCAATTTCAGAATACACGTTCTCGATTACTATAGAAAATACACCAGCACTTTCTAAAGCCTTAGCGTCTTCTAAAAGTTTAGCCTCATCTTTAACAATTTTATATCCACCAATCTCAAGAAATCGTTGTGGAGTAAGACCTATATGCCCCATAACAGGTATACCAGCTTTAACTATTTTACTTATTTTTCCTGAAATTTCTTTTCCACCTTCCAATTTTATTGCATCAGCACCATGTTTAACTAAGATACCCGCGTTTTTAATTGCTGCTTTACTTGAGTATTCATATGATAAGAAAGGCATATCCGCAACAATCAATTGATTGATCTTGGCATTTACTACAGCTTTTAAATGATGTATTATATCTTTCATATTTACTGGAAGAGTGGAATTATAACCTAAAACTGCCATACCTAAGGAGTCTCCTACAAGTATTCCATCAAGCTGTGTCCTCCCTAAGATTTTCGTTATCGAATAATCGTAAGCCGTTAACATTACTATTTTGTCTTTCCCCTTCTTTTTCAGAAAGTTCTTTATTGTTACCTTTTCCATTTATCTTCACTGAAACTTTTGAGGCAAGAATTAAAATTCTCTTTATTCTATCAACAATATATTGTGTCTCTTCATAGGATTCTGCCTTCTTATACACATCTATCAAATAGTTCAGGTCGTCAAATGCAATTTTCTTAAATAATGCCTTATCTACGTCAGACAATTTAGTCTTACGAAGCATAAACTCTAATCTTTTTTGAATGTTATCGAGGTCTAAGCTATTAGCCTGAATCTTTATTAACGTTATTTCAGGATCGTCGTTGTTATCGTCTATAACACTTTTTACTTCATTAACGTCAATAAATTTCCACCAATGCTGGTTAGCAGATTTATATGAAGTTTCAATTATTCCAAAATCTCTCTCTAATGCCCTTAATATCATTTTAGGGTCTCCGCTATAGCCCTCTCGCTGTAATTCTGCGATCAATGTCTTATAGTCAAAGTCGCCTAACTCTTGATTTCCTCTTTCATCATATATAGTTATAGCAGATCTCAAGATAATCCTAGCTTTATCACCATATTTCAATATTGCTTCCAGTGTTCTATCTCTAACTCCTCCTATCACTCTTAACTATTTCGCTAAACATTATATTATAGTAATTACAAGATAATCCTAGTATGACTAATAATGACATTGCAGTAAGTGTTACTAATTTGAAGAAAAACTTTAAGACTAAACTTATACTTGATGGCATATCGTTCAAGGTTAAAATAGGAGAAGTTTATGGAATTATAGGGCCTAATGGTGCTGGGAAAACTACTACGTTAAGGATTTTAGCTGGAATAATTAAGCATTATTCTGGAAACGTGGAAATTTTTGGGTTAACACCAGAAATTGCTAGGAAGAATGGTTTAATCTCATATATGCCAGAAGACGCATTTCCTTATGATCGACTAACTGGATATGAAAACCTGATGTTTTACGCCCAGATATATTCTAGAGGAAATAAAAAAGAGACAAAGGAACTGATTGAAAGAGGTATCAAAATAGCAGATTTAGGAGATAGAATATACGATAGAACATCAGAATATAGTAGAGGAATGAAACGAAGGTTGCTTATAGCGAGAACGTTGATGGTAAGGCCAAAAGTAGCTATTTTAGACGAACCAACGTCAGCGTTGGATGTCGAATCTGCAATAAAAGTTAGAAAAACAATAAGAGAACTAAAAGGAGACACTACTATTATACTCTCTTCTCATAACATGTTAGAGGTAGAATATCTCTGTGATGAGATTTCTTTAATAAATAATGGAAAAATTGTGGCTAATGGAAAACCTCAGGAAATTGTAAAATTAACCGGTACAACTAACTTAGAAGAGGCATTTATAAAGGTTACAGATGGTGAAAAATGTTAAGATACCTATTATCCAAAGAATGGCTAGACGTAAAAAGAGATAGAAAGCTAATTTTAGGCTCTATAATATTACCTCTACTATTATTACCACTAATCGGGATAATAATATTTGCTGCTGCTGTTTCTCAACCACCAGTAGTAGAAATTGTAAATGAAAACTATTCAAATCTCCCCTATGTAAGAAATCTAGAATCTTATATACAAAGTAATGGGGTATAGCATATATTAATTCATCAGTTCATATTCCAGATGTTCAAGTTGTATTTCCTAAAGAATTTGCAGAGAATGTAACAAATATAAATAGAACTGCAATAATTAAAATAACCTATGTTATCTCGTCTAATAGTAGAGCTTTTGATCTAGTTGAAAATGGACTTTACAATATTTTATATAATGTTTCTATTTACAGAATTCATGAGATAGAAAATATATCTCATGTTAACGTACCTCCACAAAAAATTCGAGAACCAGTAGAAATGTATCTACAATATATACAACCTACTGGAAAACATGTTACAAGTGCACAAGATCAGTTTGCACAGTTAGCTAGAATAGTGGCAATAATTCTTTTTCCAGCATCTACGCCAGTAATATATTTTGTAACTGACGGAATACTTGGAGAGAAAGAAAGAAAAACATTAGAATCACTTCTGGCATCGCCAGTATCTGCAAGAGCCTTCATATTTTCTAAGATAATAATATCTATGATATTAGGCACAATATCCTCTATAGGTGATATAGCAGGCTTAGTTATATTCTCTATTTTTGCTCCATTTATTGTTGGTGCATCAGTAAGTTTTTCGTTAAGTTTTGCAGTAGTAGTTCTCATATTATATTTAACAATGATCTTCCTAACCGCAGCATTAAGCACTTTCGTTCTAGTTCTAGTAGGGGGATCTAGCAGAAATATACAAATAATCAACTTCCTAATAACTAGTTTCGGTCTTTTAGCTTCTTTTTCAGCGTTATTTGTTAACTTTGGAAACTTAACTTTTCCTATGTCTATGATTTTAGTAATACCTTATGTACAGATTGTAGCGTCACTTCTTTTATATGTCTTCGGTTTAATACTAGAATCTATATTCTATATATCAGGAACAATATTAGCTAGTATATTATTAATACTGATATCGTCAAAACTCCTTGATAACGAAAGACTTCTACTCAAATAAGATTTTTAATTTTTGAAAGACGAAGATAAGATATGAGTATTGTAAAAGGATATGTACTTTTAATAACTTCAATAGGTAAAGAAACGGATATAGTAAACGATTTAAAAAGAATTCAAGGAGTTAAAGAAGCAACACCTGTATATGGAGAATATGATATAGTAGTAGAAATAGAAGCCCCGACACTCGAAGAGTTGAATAAAGTTATATCTCAAATTAGAAGAAATTCAAATATAATAAGAACAGTAACACTTATCTCAATGTAACTCAGTTATTTTAAGTCAACTCCTCATTTTTTCAGTACGTCCCTGCGACATCATTTTTTAAATAATTGGGACCCACCTATGCTCATATGCTCTCGGAACACGAGAACATTTCACATAGGTCCACAATATAATTACTTATAAAAGTATTTTAAGCGTTTTCTCTTTTAATCTCAACTTCTTCAGTATCTTCATCTTCTCCTTCTTCTAAAAGCTTAATTTTCTTTACTAGCTCAGAAACCATAGCGTCAAGCTGAGCTACCTTAGCTTCCAGAAAAGCTACACTTTCTTCATATTGCTCTCCATTTTCTTCTCCTGTATCTTCTTTACCTTCTATACCTTGTTTTATAAAAAACTTAACTAAGTCAGTTATCTGAACTCCCATATCGTCAGCTTTTCTCCTTAATTCTTCATATAAAGACTCTGGTAGTGATAAATGAATTGTCGGCAACTGTATTCTCCTCTCAATAATAATCTATGAAATACAAATATATTAATCTTGCATATTTAGTCTTCCTCTTTTAGTTAAAAGACTGTAATATCGCTCTAGAAAATACTTAAACCTTACAAGAGGAAGATATAATATAGATCTAGAATGAGAGTTGTTACATTTAAAGCAGAAGAAGACCTATTAGAACTATTAGATAGATATGCAATAAGATATGGATTAAATAGAAGCGAAGCTATACGAAAAGCAATAGAAAAAATGGTAGGGGACGAAGTTAAAAAAGAAACTGTACCAGTAGCAAAAGTGGAGAAAATTAGGCTTTAAAATAGATTATTTCTCCCTTTTCTATATCTTCAAAGTAATTTTTGTTTAATTCTCTTATTTTCCATCCCATTTTTCTTAAGAATTCATCTGGTGGATCTAACGGCATTAAATGTCCATTAACCCAATAATGCATTGGTATTACCGTACTTGGTTTTAAATCATTTATTAAATCTATAGCCTCCTTATAATCAATTGTTATTAGCCCTCCTATTGGTATCATCAAGATATCTGGTGAAGAAATTTCTTTAATGATTTTTTCACTTAGTTTATCACATACATCACCTAAATGAACTATGATACTTTTTCCAGTATCAATTCTATATATAGCAGTTTCTCCTCTTCTTTTTCCATTCTCCTTATCATGGAATGCTCTTAAACCCAATATTTTATATCCTTCAAAAGTATAATTTCCATAAAAGGACTGTTTTATTTCCTTAAATTTTAGTAATTGATAGGCGTTATGATCATAATGATCGTGAGTTATTAAGACTAGATCTGTATATTCTACATTAGGTTTAGTTAATCCTATACTGCCTCCATCATGCGGATCTATTAAAATCTTATCATCTATGGAAAACATAGAATGTCCAAAATATTTTATCATAAAAAATATAAGGAAATTACGAGTTCAAAAGCTTGATTGCTATGTTTTTAGCTTCTTCTGAAGTTATCTTATTACCTTCATCAGCAAGTTTCTTAACTTCTTGTAGAACTATTTTCAGCTGATCGTCGTTCAGATAAATACCTTGATCTTCTAAGACTTTCTTTAATCCATGAATTCCACTATGTTTGCCTAATGCTATTCTCCTAAAATTACCTACTTCTTCAGGGCTTATAGGCTCATAAGTTAATGGATTTTCAACTACACCATGAACATGTATTCCGGCCTCATGTCCGAAAGCGTTTTCACCTACTATTGCTTTAAAGTATGGTATAGGAATTCCAGTAATTTCGGAAACTAACTTACTTGTATCGTAAAGCATCCAAGTTTTAATATTTACATCAAATCCCATAAGTTTCTTTAAAGCCATGACTACTTCCTCTAGTGATGCATTACCTGCTCTTTCACCTATTCCATTTACTGTAACATGAACTTGTCTAGCTCCCGCCGCAACGCCTGCTATAGAATTGGCAGTAGCTAGGCCAAAATCGTTATGACAATGCACGCTTACTATCTTATCATTTGTAGCGCTAACTATTTCTTTTATTAAGTTATAAAATCTGAAAGGATCCATTGTACCTACAGTATCTGGTATATTTATCCTATCAGCCCCTGCTTCTAGTGCAGTTTTTATAGCTCTAATCAAAAATTCATTTTCAGTCCTCGTAGCATCTTCTGGACTATATTCAACAACTAATCCATGATCCTTGGCATATCTAACATTATCATATATTTTTTCAAGAACCTCGTCTCTAGTCATTTTCAGTTTATATTTCAAATGTATATCTGATGTAGCTATAAATATATGAATACTAGAAAGACCCGTACTAATTACCTTATCTATATCATACTTATTTGCTCTAGCTAATCCAATGACTTCAGTGTTATCACCAACTTCCTCTAGAATTTTCTTAGTAGCTATAAACTCTCCTTCTGAAGATGCAGGAAAACCTGCTTCAATTACATCGACTCCTAATTTTGATAATTGCTTAGCTATTCTAACTTTTTGCTCCACAGTTAGATCAATACCAGGAGCCTGTTCACCGTCTCTTAAGGTAGTATCTAAGACTCTAACTTTAGGCTTGGAGAATACTCATACCCCAACACACTCAGATTGATAACTATTTTAACTTTTATAAATTTTGCTCTAAAGTCAACTTGACAATTTCTTTAGCAATTTTTAGTTTGTTTCTCTTTATCCATGAAATTGGTACATCAGACAACAAATACGGTTTAGAAAATTTTCCTATCAAATTTGAATCAAAATCCATTCCATATAGAATTATTTTTGAAGCTCCAAATTTTTTTGCTATAACAACTGCTCTGTCTCCATCAGTAAATCCTCCAAATAAATTTATTCTCCCAAACGGTGAGACTTGAGCTGTGCCTATAACCTTAGTCATATTATATACTTTATGGAGTAAATTGATGTTATTTCCGTGAGCATGAACTACGTAAACCGAATTGGGAAATGTTTCTATTCCATCTAAATCTGTTACAATAATATCTGGAATTATTCCCTTAGATACTAGATAATTGGTAGCTCCATCAGCAGAAATAATGACTTCTTCCCTAATTTTGTCTATTTTTTCTAAACTTGGGCCTGCTCCTATTACTGCAACCTCTTTGTGATTTAATATATTAAGTAAATCCACCGGGTTATCACTTAATATTTCGTTCAAAATTGATGCTGATTTATAATCATCTATTTCCTTAAATCCAAAAATTGACCTTATTCTTGAATAAAAATTTAGCCACCAGAAAGTACTGTAAAGAATATTTTATCACCATCTTTCTTTAATATTTCTATATGAAAGATTTTTATAATATCTTCATAATAAGGATTACTAGTAGAAATTATAAATACTATGTCTTTTCCTTTCAAGAAATATATTGCATCAATTGGATTGAATCCGCATTCCTCAGAATCTAAATTAACATAATCTAAAACCATTATTATGTTTATCAGTATAGTAGGGAAAAATCTTTCTATACTATCTCTCAATCACGAAAGATAGTTGTTCTAGAGAAATACGCTATCAAATAAGAAGGTTTAAGTTTGTTTTTAATGAGAAGAAATGAAATAAATAGTACTTTTACATTATATAAAATAATTACAAATTTACTACATAAGTTAGCTTTAAGTTTATTATTATCACTTATAAAATAGACCTTATGGAAAAGGAATACTTAGAAGATAAACCTTCAATGGATATTAATATTATCGAAATTAATGTGCCTTGTGGTATTCATTGTCTAGAAAATTCCAAATATAGAGATCTTCTAAAAAATGAGAACTTTAGGGCTCAGCTTGAAGTCGTAGATAGCCTAACTGATTTAATTAACACAAATGTAGATACTTTAAAACGTGAATTAGAAGATATTTTTAGTAATTACAATGTAAATATATATAATTTAATTTATACTATATTTAGGCTTATAGAGTATGGAGGAGACGTTATAATAGGAAATGGAATTAAATATAATGATAAGATTATAGCAGAAGGAAATTTTGAGACTTTAATGCAAATATATAAAAAAATAGAAGATATCAGAAAAAATTCAAATATTATTTCTATATGCGATGAAATAAGATATCTTGAAGAAGCTTTATGGGAGCATTTTAATAAGAATCTAAGGAGGTCATTATATGAAAGTTAAAGTTGGAATAGAGGGTTTCACGATAGATTCCGCACACTATACATTATCTTCTCCTCAAGATTCGCAACTTCATGGACATACTTATATATTAAATGTAGAGATAGAAGGTGAGGTAAATCCTTCCAACGGTTTTGTAATTGATTTTAATATAGCAAAAAAAACTATTCAAGACATAATATCTAAGTGGGATCATAAATTTATAGTACCAACAGATGATTATAATAAGATAAATATAGAAGCACCCTTCAAAGTTGAAGTAAAAAATATAGATGCGCCTTTTCCTACTGCAGAATATATAGCAATAGAAGTGGCTAGAGACATATATGAGAAGCTTGATAGAAAATTCAAAATAGCTGTAAAAATCTATGAAGGAAAGGATTCTTATGCTATTGTAGAATATCCATAATTTTCAAAGTCAAAATCATACAAATAGACTTAACATAAAAAAGAATTTTAAGTAAAATAACACACATTCTTGTGGAAATATTTTAGATAATATAAATTAAATAATAAATCTTAATCCTACATTATCTATAGGAATACAATTATTACATTTTGATTTTGTAAAACATAATGTTTCTTTTTCAAAGGTATAGCATTTCTCCCTGACAAAATCATTAATATTAAATTCGTCATATTTTTGCTGATCTATTCTTACGTACCCCTCGAACTCATATCTAGTTAAAACTTTATCGTCTAAGAATACGAATATTCCGCCAAATAATAAAGGATAACATTCGATATAATCACAAACAGTTACGCTCATGCTGTTTCTTAGCTTCTCTATAATTTCTCCCTTAGTAATAGTAGGTAGGACTGCCACGACAACAGTATAGTTCTTATATTTTTCATAAATAGTATTAGGTATTGCTATAATTCGTGGGCCATACTCATTCATTTCTTCTCTCCACATATAACTTTTTAAATAGAGGGCTATCTTGAATATAATTCTTGTCTAGATTCATAGCTATTTCAGCCTTAGCTAATTCATATCCTATATATAATGCATGCTGTGGAGTTAGATCTATTTCTTTAACTAATTTTCTTCCTATAGCTAAACCGTCATTGCCTATAATACTAATTTTTTTCTTACCATAAAATTCTACTCCTATCTTATCTTCAAGTTTAAATATCTTAGCAAATCCTGCTGAATCCATATCTGGAGGAGAATACTCGGCAACTTCTGCCTTTTCTATATTAACTCTTTCTTCTATTTTCTTTTTATCCTTAAGTATTAGTAAGTCTATTCCAATATCTTTTGGTGGCTTTCTTTGTAACATAGAAATTCCTACCAGTTTTGATGCAGTCTTAGTTTCCCAAGAGCTCCATTTTGTCTTGCCTTTTTCCATAACAAGGAGATTAGATATACCTATTTCTCCAGCTATAGATGTCATCAAAGCATTTACACCGTGGCTATCTGCGTCTATTAACTCGGAAACATTCAATATTCCCATAAGCAAAGGTATGTCTGGTAACAATTTTCTTACTTTCCTATATTCAAAAAGACTATCTACTAGTCCTTCTAGTGGCGGAGATAAAACAGGATCAGCTATAAGCATATCGTAACCTAGATTTTTAGCTTTCTTTACTAAATTAATGGTAATATCTCCTCTATTTTCTACATTAAAAGGTGCTACAATAAAAGCAGCTTCCTTTTTTGCCTCTGTCAATTTATCAATATTAATTTCGTTTAAATTAAAGACAAACTTAGCGCCGTTTTTTATTCCATATATTAATTCACTTGGTGACTCGGCATCAATACCTACAATAACTCCCTCATCAATAGCAATGTTTAGTTTTCTTCTTACTTCTTCGTTATCATTATGTCCAACTGGAAATCCTATAACAAATACATCTACGAAATTTCTAGTTCTCTGTATTTCTTCTCTTATTTTATCACAACCCCACTTGGGATCCATCTCCAAGAATATTCTAAAAGGCGGAGGATATAATGGAATCCTTACACCAAGGTCGAATGCTATTTGGGCATTATTTATGATTTTTTCTTCATAACTATCAATATTTTTCTCTTTTATTCTACTTATTATTTCATCAGCTGGATCTATTGTAGAAAGCGGTATTCCCTTATCTAACGCATCAAAGACTAGTGGAATATCCCACGCATTTTCTGTTCCTTTAAATGTTTTTATACCCAAAGTATCTTCTATTATTTTGACGTCTCCATTTACAAGCCCTGGCAATATTATAACGTCGTACTTTTTATCAATATTTTTTAGATTTTCTAGTATATATCTGATACTCATTAGAGCTGCTACAGGGTAATTTAATACTTTCACATCGACATTATCATACTTTTTTGTAACCTCCCTAACAATAGGGTAAGCTAATTTGCCAGTCACTACTAACGCTTTCACATCCTATATTTTGAATTACACCTAAATATTGCCTTCGTTTAATCTATGATCTAAAAGTGTTTCGATATTAATAACGAATTATAAAGGACTAAAATTTCAATATTCTATATAATATATTTGGTAAAAATTTAAATTAAGTATAACGCTATGACTACTAGTCCTAGCGATTAAATGTTTGAAAAAAATAAGCTTTAAAAAAACTGTATTTAAAATAATAGTATGAGTCTTTTACCCAAATCCTCAAATGTTGACTTAAACCAAGTTTTTGATACTGTAATTATAGGTCTTGGACCTGCAGCGTATAGTGCAGCATTATACTGCGGTAGATATATGCTTAAGACTCTAGTTATAGGAGAAACTCCTGGTGGGCAATTAACAGAGGCAGGAGAGGTAGATGACTACTTAGGATTAATTGGAATTCAAGCACAAGAAATGATAAGAGTATTTAACTCACATATAGAGAAATATAATGTACCAGTGATTCTTGATTCTGTAGAATCTTTCAAAAAAGAAGGAGACCTATATATCGTAAAAACTAAAAGAAAAGGAGAAGTAAAAACTAGGACTATAATTGTTGCAGTAGGAGTAAAAAGAAGGAAACTAAATGTACCTGGCGAAGATCAATTTGCTGGTAGAGGAGTATCCTATTGTTCAGTATGTGATGCACCACTGTTTAAAAATAGAATTGTTGCAGTAGTTGGTGGAGGAGATTCTGCATTAGAAGGTACAGAATTAATTTCTAGGTACGCTACTAAAGTCTATTTAATTCATAGAAGAGATCAGTTTAAAGCTCAACCATTCTATGTAGAAAACGTTAAGGCTAAGCCTAATGTAGAATTTATCTTTAATTCTTCTGTTACAGAAATCAAAGGAGACAAAATTGTAAAACAAATTACTGTAAAGAATTTAAAATCTGGAGAAACTAGACAACTAGATGTTAATGGAATATTTATAGAAATTGGATTTGAGCCTCCTGTTGATTTTGCAAAAGCTAACTCCCTTGAAACAGACAAAAACGGATATATAAAGGTAGATGAATGGACGAGAACTAATTTACCCGGTGTATTTGCTGCCGGCGACTGTACTGCTACATGGATAGGATTTAGACAAATTACCACGGCCACTGCTCAAGGAGCTGTAGCTGCACATAGTGCATATACATATCTAAATGAACATAAGGTAAGATAAAATTGGAAAAAATACTTAGAGATATAGGCAAAGAAGCAATTGATTTCCTAAATGAATTAAAAGGTAAAGAAGGAATAGACAAGATAATTGGACGGCATGGAGATGACACAACAAGAGTAGTTGACAAGAAATCAGAAGATTATATTTTTGAATTATTAAGAAATACTGGATATAAATTTTTATTTGTTTCGGAAGAATCCGGGACTATTAATGAGAATAATTATGACTACATAGCTGTAATAGATCCATTGGATGGAAGTACTAACTTTATAAATGGTATTCCATGGTCCTCAGTTTCAATAGCACTTTACAAGAACAATGAAAAAAACTTTATAAGATCATATGCAGGTGTTGTAGCAAATATATTTTCAAAAGAAATATATACATACTATAATGGAAAATCGTATATTAATGGAAATATAGTAGAAAATGTTAGACCTAAAAGTAATATAGTACTAGCATACTTCGGTAAAAAAGAAATTGATAAAGCTTATCAAATTTTAAAAAAACTAGAAGGATTCAAAATACGAACTCTAGGATCTTCATCATTAGACATGATATTAATATGCACTGGCAAAGCATACTTCTACTTTGATATAAGAGATAAAATAAGAAACGTAGATGTAGCGGCCTCAACTGGTTTTTGTTCATCATTAAAGATATATCCATTCAACTCTAGAAACGAAATTATAACTTCATCCTTAGAATCTGTAGACGTGATAGGAGAAATAATGCTCACTTATGATGAAGAACTGAAGAAGAGACTTTTTTTATAGTAGAGGGCTTTATTTTCTTATATGCTTCTAATAGATCTTCCTCTGAAATAACTCTATTTGTGTTACCCTTTATTACGTCCTTTAAGACTCTTATTTTAGCTTCTCTAGCTAATGCAGCTAAATCTGCACCACTATAATTGTCTGTCAACTCAGCTATTTTTGCGCAGTTAACTTTTTCGCATGTATCTTTACCAAGGTATTTTTGCAATATATCTAACCTTTCTTCCTTGTTAGGTAACCCCATTTTTACTATAATATCAAATCTGCCAGGTCTTAATAAAGCAGGATCAATAGTTCTTATTCTATTTGTAGTACCTATTACTACTACCTCTTTAAGATTTCTTATACCGTCCATTTCAGTTAGGAGCTGATTTACTATTTTAGAAGATTCACCTCCATTTTTCTGAGATCTCTTCGAGGCTATTGCGTCTAGTTCGTCCAACAGCACTATTGATGGTCTATTTTCCCTAGCTCTGTTAAATACTTCTTTTATGGTAGAAACTGCTCCCTCATATCCTTTATACATAATTTCTGCAACGCTAACAGATATTAACTTAACATCAAGAGTTTTAGATAGTGCTTTTGCCATCATTGTTTTTCCAACTCCAGGAGGTCCATAAAGCAAAATTCCTCTTATTGGAGGAACCTTCATTTGTTCCATCAAAGCAGAATATTTCAATTGGAGTTCCAATAACTCTTTTAACTCAATTTTAACCTTAGTGTATCCACCTATATCATCAAGTGTTATTTTGTCGCCTATTTCTGTTTCTATATCATCGCCTTTTCTTGATCTTCTTTCATAATCTAATCTAAATTTCTCAAAATCTTCTAACATCTGCAAAGTTATGCTAGGCTTATATCTTTGAATTATATCTAAGAAATCTTGCATTGTTATTTTCCTGTCTTTGTTAGTCTCAAGCGCCTCAACTGCCACTTTCCTAGCTGCTTCTTGACAAATATTAGCTAAATCTGCACCACTATATCTTTCTGTCATATCAGCTATCTTTTCAAGACTAACGTCATCAGCTAATGGTTTCCCACCACAATGTATTTTAAGAATCTCTAGTCTTGCATCCTTATTGGGAGGACCTACGTAAATTAATTTGTCAAACCTGCCTGCTCTTAAGAGCGCTTTATCCAATGTTTGAGGAACATTAGTAGAACCTACAATTATCACACCGTCATCACTATGTAAACCATCTATTTCCGACAACATCAATGATAACAATCTAGGTGTAACTGAGTCTCCTGTATGACTCTCTCTTTTTACTCCTATAGTGTCTATCTCATCAAAGAATAATATACAAGGAGCATTTTTCCTAGCGTTTGCAAAAAGTTCTCTAAGTCTAGCCTCGCTCTCGCCATACCATTTACTCATTATATCACTTACATTAACATAAATGAAGTTTATTTTGGCGTCAGAAGCTAACGCTCTCATCATTAACGTTTTACCACATCCGGGGGGACCAAATAAGAGAATACCTTTAGGAGGCCTTAAACCATATCTTCTAGCAACGTCCTTGTTTTTGAGAGGAAATTCAACGTAATCTTTTATTTCCTTCTTGACATCTGGATACCCGCCAATTTCTGTCCAGCTAACTTTTTTCTCCTCTTCATCTTTTTTCTTATTTTTTACTTGTAGTTGCGTCGCTTTATCGCTTGACATGAAATTTGTAGTAAACTTCTTAAATATCCCCATAAGTAAGAATACAATAATAGAAAGTGATATAAAAAGTATAATTAAGGTCTCTGTATAGCTCATTTAAATCAAGATATATTATTGGCATGGCAATATTTAAGCGTGTTATAATGAGTATTTTATAAAAAACTTATAAAAAATAATTTAACTAGGTAAAAGAAAAACATCATAACCAAATCATTTATAATAACCAGACCTAATATCTTCCAAAATTTTTGTTGCTGCATTATAACCTGGTGCTCCAGTAACTCCACCTCCTGGGTGTGTTCCAGATCCGCATAAGTAAAGCCCCTTAATTGGAGTAGTATAATCACTAAAGCTAGGTATAGGACGAAATACATATAATTGATCAGGAGTCATGTCAACGTGAAATATATTGCCTTCCCATATTCCGAATCTTCTTTCAATATCTAGAGGAGTTAAGACTTCATATTTTATAGGATTGAAGTTTGGTGCAAATTCCCTTATTTTATTAATAGTTATCTCCGCTATTTTATCTTTAATACTATCTAATTTCTTAGAATAAGGCAAATATTGTCCAAAAATTGAGAAAACAAACTTTCCTGGAGGAGCTACTGTAGGATCCACGCTAGATTGTATATTAATAGATAGCCAAGGTTCTTTTGAGTATCCAAAAAATTTTGCATCGTAAAAGGATTTCTCTATATACTCTACACTAGGCATAATTAACTCGGAAGCAATATGCTCTGGAGCTAGTGAAGTTCCGTTCCCAAAATTAGGTAATTCTTCAAGATATCCAACTATTTTGAAAGAAACACCCGTAGTCTTAAGATTCCTTATCTTTTTAATAAAATCATTATCCATATCGGATTTTACTAATCTCAAGAAAGTTGTTTTAGGATCGGCATTAGACACAACTATTTTACTTTCTATTACTTTTCCAGAATTTAACATGACTCCATTAACTTGATTATTTTTAATTTTTATTTCAGAAATTTCCGATTGAGTAAAAATATCTACACCAAATTTTTCTGCACTTCTTTTTAATGCTTGCGTTATGCCTCCCATTCCACCCTCTACATAACCCCACGCACCTTTTATGCCATTGACTTCTCCTATTACATGGTGAGCAAGGACATATGCTGTCCCAGAAGTTGAAGGAGAAGCGTAAGTGCCGACTACCGCATCTTCAATTAATGCTGATTTTACTTCATCACTTTCGAAAAATTCGTCTAATAAAGACTTTCCATCTTGTACGAAAGTTCGCATAAAATTAAGTGCTTTTTCTTCATCTATATTTAAATTTTTTATTAAACTTACTATATTTTCAATCTCAGAAATTTTTATAGGTCTATTTAGCATCAATAAATCCGCCAACTCATAAAAAGGATCCCAGAATTTTACCCACTTTTCATAATTCTTAGAATCTTGCTTGGAAAATTTTTCTATTTCTTTTTGTGTCTTCTTTAGACTAGACCATATGTAAAGATTCTTACCATTTGGGAAAGGAACAAATAATCCAGGATCTTTGGTATATACTTTTAACCCATTACTATAAAGGTTCAAGTCATCAATAATTTTTTGCCTAAAAAGACTTAAGACATAAGCTCCTGTAGAAACTTTTATACCAGGCCACAGCTCTTCTGTTACTGATGCTCCACCTACTATGTTTCTTCGCTCAAAAACGGCTACCTTAAGGCCATTTTTAGCTAAATAAGAAGCTGTTACTAATCCATTATGTCCAGCACCAATTATGATTACATCATACATAATTACTTCCTCTCTATCATCCACGCTAAAAGAGCTAAAGCTATAGAAATTGATACTAAACCAATTGCTATATATGAAAATATTATTATTAAATCTTGAGTAGCCATTGTAAGTTATTTTATAAGGGGGATTTTAACATTATTTGCTATGATATTACCTAACTATAACGAAAATCTGTACTCTTTAGCATGTGGAATATCTGACTTTCTAGGTGTAAATAGAGAGTGCTTAAGCAAAATAGATATTTCTGGAAGAAGATTAGTTGTAATACTTATGGATGGTTTTGGATGGAATATAATGCAAAAAGCCAACATTAATAAACCAGAAGCAAGAAAAATTCAAACAGTATTTCCATCTACTACATCTACAGTTTTAACAACATTATTTACAGCCATGACTCCAGGCGAACATGGAATCCTCGGATACAACACTTTTGTAAAGAACATGGGAGGAATAATAAATACATTAAAATATACTCACCCTGCAATAGATGAGAGAGATTCTTTGAAGGGCGCAGTGCCTTTTGATAAAGCTTTCCCTAATGTAAGAGGATATTTACAAGAAATAAAAGATAAGAAAACTTTAGATATAGTTCCGAAAGGAATAGAAGATACAGAATTTTCTAAAGCTACACATGCACGAACTACTGAGCATAAACCATATGTAGATTTTTGGGACGCTATGTATCTTTTCTCTCAAAGCCTTAATAATAATTATGATTTTATTTACTTTTATTTACCATACGTGGATACGTTAGCACATAAACATGGACCTTATGCCGAACCAACAATTTCAGCGGCTAGAGAAATTTTCGAGTCAATCTATTCTATAGCAAATAAATTTAATCAATACACATTTATCATTACAGCAGATCATGGCCACGTAATGGTATCTGATAATATAAACATAAAAGAAGACAAGGAATTTATGGGAATGCTTGACGTACCTCCATATGGTGACTCTAGAGCTTTATTTCTAAGAAGTAGGTATGATATGAAGACCTATTTATCTCATAAATTTAATCTAAAAATATTTACAAAAATAGAAATGGAAAAACTATTTGGAAAAATAGGTAATATAGATTTACCAGATTTTATAGCAGTACCAGAAGATAATAAGGCATATATCTTTGATTATAAGGAAAATGGAGATTATGGAAAGCTTAAAGGACACCATGGCGGTCTACTTGAAGAGGAATTTGAAATTCCGTTGGTGACTATAAATGGTTGAATATTATATTCCTACATGGGACGAAATAGAAGAAGACGTATTTCAAATAGCAGAAAAAATAGCCAATGAAAAATTTGTTCCTGACGTTATAATAGCTATCTTAACAGGAGGAGTAATTCCAGCTAAACTTTTTTCTGATATTTTTGGAATAAAAACGTTAAGATACATAGAAATAAAATTTTATAGAGGAGTTAATAAAACAGATGCTAAGCCTGTAGTAAAAGCAGTTTATGTTAATGACGTCGAAAATAAGAAAATTCTAATAGTTGACGATGTTGCAGATAGTGGAGAAACACTAGAGGCTGTAACAAACGTCATAGCAATGTTCAATCCGTCATTAATAAGAACAGCTACTATATATGTGAAACCATGGTCCAGAAAATATCCAGATTATTATAGTAAAATAATAGATAAGTGGATAATATTCCCTTGGGATAAATGGGATGTAGTAAGAGAAAATAAAGACGCACCAGTAAAAAATAAGGAAAGATTTCTAGAGTTACATAATTCTATTAAAAAATAATAGGTTCCCTATATTCTCCCCATACTTCTCTTAGTGTATTACTTATTTCTCCTACAGTAGCTCCTGATTTTACTGCATTAAGTATATGAGGAAACATATTTTCTTTTCTACTTTCTGCAACTTTTCTTAAACTATTTAATGAATCTCTAGTCTTCATTTCATCTCTTTCTGATCTATATTTTTTCAATCTTTGTAGAACTCTTTCTCTAACCTCTGGATTAACTCTAAATACTTCCGTAGTTCCTAACCAGTCTTGTTCAAAAGCAAAATTTACTCCTATTTTAATCATATCACCGTCTTCAATTTTCTTTTGAAGCCTATATGCACTCTCGGCAATCTCGGCCTGCGGATATCCTTTTTCAATTGCACTCATCATACCTCCCATGTCTTCAATTTTATGAATTATTTTCCATGCTTTATCTTCTATTTCGTCTGTTAACCATTCTATATAATAAGAACCTGCTAATGGATCAACAGTTTCTGTGCTTCCACTCTCGTAGGCTATTATTTGCTGTACCCTTATTGCTATTTTTGCTGCTTTTTCTCCTGGCAATGCCAGGGCCTCATCATACGCGTTAACATGTAGGCTTTGAGTTCCACCTAATACTGCTGCCAATGCTTGTAATGTTGTACGAATTATATTAATTTCTGGCTGCTGTGCTGTTAACTCAGCACCTCCAGTCTGAGTATGAAACTTTAGGGTCATAGAATCTGGTTTTTTAGCGTTAAACCATTCCTTCATTATTTTAGCCCATATCCTTCTTGCAGCTCTAAACTTGGCTACTTCCTCAAATATGTTTGTATATCCTGCAAAAAAGAACGATAGTGTTGAAGCAAAATCATCAACAGGAATTCCTCTCTCAATAGTTTTTCTAACGTACTCTATTCCATCTGATAATGTAAAAGCTACCTCAAGTACGGCATCAGCTCCCGCTTCCCTAATGTGATATCCACTTATACTTATTGGATGCCATTTAGGGAAGTTCTTATAGGAATATTCTATAAGGTCTACTGCGTACCTCATTGAAGGTTCAGGAGGATAAATGAAATTTTTTCTGGCTATATATTCTTTTAAGATATCATTTTGTACTGTACCGTCAACTAATCTAGTGTCGATTCCTCTATTTTCTGCCGTAGTAACATACATAGATAACAATTCCATTGCTGTAGCATTGATAGTCATAGATGTAGATACTTTATCTATAGGTATAGAACTCATTACATTATCCATTTCTTTCCAGTGGAACATTGACACTCCTACAACGCCTACTTCTGTATATGCTAAATCATTGTCTGGATCTAAACCTAATTGTGTTGGTAAATCAAAAGCCATGCTTAAGCCCGTTTGTCCTGCTTCTAAAAGTTTTCTAAAACGCAAATTAGTATCTTCAGAGGATCCAAACCCAGCATATTGTCTTATTGTCCATATCCTTCCTCTATACATATTAGGATATATACCTCGTGTGTAAGGATATTCTCCTGGAAATCCAATATTCTCATTATAATCTCCTTTTAAATCCAAAGGGGTATACAATGGTTTTATTTGAATTCCAGAAGGAGTTGTAAATACAGCTTTACGTTCTTTTCTCTTAGCAATCCACTTCTTATATACGTTATCTTCCCATTCTCGTAATCTATCTTCTACATCCAATAGAAATACCCAATATACAATTGCTTAAACAGTATAAAACCTTTGCTTTTTAATCAAATTTATAAGTGAAAATGAATCAATTAGCATATGGAATCAGAAAATGTAGATCATATAGGTATAGTTGTGGAAAACCTAGAAAACGCGATTAATTTTTATCAAGAAAAATTCGGTATGAAAGTTATCGATAAGGAAATCCTTGAGGACAGAGGTCTAAAAGTAGCATTTATGATAGGTAAAAATGGAGAGACAGCTTTAGAGTTATTAGAACCAGTAAACCATGAAGATCTCAATAATACAATAGCAAAATTCTTAAAAAATAGGGGGCCGGGCTTACATCATATAGCGATAAGAGTTTCAAATATTGAAATGTCTTTAAAAGATTTACAGAATGAAGGACTAACACTAATCGATAAGGAACCAAGAAAAGGGGCAAGAGGACATTTAGTGGCGTTTATACATCCTAAGAGCTCTATGGGAACGCTCATTGAACTTGTTCAAGAAAGATAGTATTTTTAGTAAATTTTAAATTCCTACATTGAGATAACATACACGACCAAAGATGGCCGGAAGAAAAGAAAGAAAAGATCCATTCAGTTACTTTGATGACATGATTAGAGATCTAGAAAAAGAATTTGAAGATATGGAAAGAGAGTTTTTTGAGGCAGCCAAAAAAGGCGAAGTTAAGACATACGGACCTTATGTTTATGGATTTAGCGTAACTGTAGGACCAGATGGAAAACCAGTAGTAGAAGAATTTGGCAATATTAAAAGACTAGGAAATAAACCAGTAATAAGTGAAGAAAGGGAGCCAGTGGTGGATGTTATAGAAAAGAAAGACGAAATAAGTGTAGTAGCAGAAGTACCTGGAGTCGATAAAAATAGCATAAAAGTGACAGTTGATGGAAATAAATTAACTATAAGTGCAAATTCTCCCGATAAGAAATATTATAAGGAAGTTGAATTACCAGCTAAGGTCGATGAGAATTCGGCAAAAGCCACATATAAAAATGGAGTATTAGAAGTAACTTTCAAGAAAATAGAGACTAGCTCTGGGAAAGAGATAAAAGTTGAGTAATTTTTGCTTTTTCACTTTTAATAAAACTTAAACCAGAAGGATCTTCTATTATTAATGTGAAAGTTAACTCACCATTTTTTGCTTTATATAGCTTTTTACAATTATTTTCGTCGCATAAACTTCCTAAATTATCCATTATAGCTTCTATTAAACCTTCGACTGTAGATATTATACCTTGAGACCCTGCCATTGGTGTAATCTCAACATCTAATTCTGGTATAAACATTGAAGCAAAAGCTGATCTATAAACTAGAATATTTAAATCTTCATCTCTCTCTATTTTCAACTCAATTTTTTTAGGCGTATAAGTCTCATAAGGTTTAACGTCTCTGTATCTATAGTTACAATTACTACAAACCCAATTTGATAAAATAAGTTTTCCAGTATTTTCAGACTCATAAAGGTAATCCCTAGCTACAAGAGTATTTTTACCGCATACTGGGCATTTTAATGTTTCTTCAAATATTAATTTAGGCTCCATTATCTCAACCAAAGCTTATTTGGTAGTTCTGCATTAATTTTAATTTGAGATAAGTGGTGAAATGAAATATCCACGAGAGAATGATATAGGTAAAATAGAATATAAGCTTATCCTATCTGACGTTCCAGACGAAAGATTACAAGAACTAGCAAGTCAGATGAAGTTTAGAATAGAAGAAGGCGGTGGAGAAGCTATTTATATTGTAGGCGTAAGCGACGATGGAGACGTAATAGGATTAGATCAAAACGAATTATCAAACACAATTTCCGTCTTAGAAAAAATAGCTAAAATGATAAATGCCAAAATTGTTCACCAAAGACTAGTCGAAGTTAAAAATGATAGATATGTGGCTGAACTCCTTATTAGACTCCATAAAGATAACATGCCAATCCAAGTAAATGTTGCAGTAATGGGCCACGTTAATGCTGGAAAAAGCACAGTTACCGGAACTCTAATATCAGGGAAATTAGATGATGGTAATGGCAGTTTAAGAATAATGATAGCAAGGTATTTGCATGAGATAATCAGTGGAAGAACATCATCAATAACCATGAGAATACTAGGATTTAACGATAGCGGTAATATAGTAAACCACTTTCTTAGAGATCCTTTAGATGAGGCAGACGTTACTATTAATAGTTCTAAAATAATAAGATTAATAGACCTTGGAGGACATGAAAGATATTTGAGAACTACTCTAAAAGGGTTAATGGGTTATGATGTTAATTACGTTATGCTAGTTGTAGGTGCAGACGATGGATTAAGTATAATGGGACGAGAACATCTAGCAGTAGCTTCAGTACTTAAATTCCCTATTTTCGTCGTTATAACTAAGGTTGATAAATTTCCTAAGGAACGCGTAGAGAAAATTGTTTACGACATAAAAAACGTTCTTAAAATACCTGGCATAAATAGGTTTACAATGGAAGTAGAGGATGAAAATGATGTCTTAAATGCAATTGTCGGATTAAAAACCGGGAGAATAGTTCCAATTTTCCAAGTATCAAATGTTACAGGCCAGGGTATTAATCTGTTAACTAGATTTCTTTATATGTTACCGCCAAGAAAACTAGAGACAGTAAGCCGCAATCCATTAATATACATTGATGAAATATATAATGTGACAGGTGTTGGAATTGTTGTACTGGGATCAGTAATTAGAGGTAACGTTAACTCCAACGAGCAAATATTTATAGGTCCAACAAAATTTGGAGATTTTATACAAGCAAAGATAAAAAGTATTCAAGTTAATAGAGTTTTCGTGGATGAAGTAAAACCTGGCACTATAGCAACTTTTGCAGTACAAGGAATAGAAAGAGATCTATTAAGAAAAGGAATGGTAATAACTAAAAATAAACCGAAAGCCGTAATGAGTTTTAAGGCAAAAATAATTGTATTACATCACCCTACTACTATAAAAGAAGGTTATGTTGCTACAATGCATTTATATACTATAAGACAAGCAGTTAGATTTTCAAAGATAAATAAAGGGCTATTAAGAACTGGAGATTCTTCTGACGTGGAATTAACCTTTCTATATAGACCAGAATATATAGAAAAAGGTCAGATATTTATATTTAGAGAAGGAAGAACAAGAGGTCTAGGAATTATTACTGACGTTGATTAATGATAGTGTGCATGCTATTATTTCCTTTGTCACTTCTTTAGCCTTAGAATCAATAGTTTTACGTATAGCATTAGAAAGAGGTCCTCTAACATCATAACTTGCATGCCACTCAACATATTTATCTTCTACTTTAACATTAGTATTTATGGTAATAATTATTCCTGGACCAGAAACTTCTATTACATTCTTAACTTCATTATTTAATACTTGAAAGTCTCTTATTTCACCTTCTAATTCAATTTGTAATGGACCCATTTTCATTTCTGCAGTAAACTTGTTTCCTTCGACTTTTGTCACATTTGGAGTACATTTAAGAAGATTATCTTTATTTCCAAGAATTTTTATAGCAACTTCTTTATCTCTTATTTCTTCTTTTCCACTAATTTCGTTCATTTCTTGTCAACCCTTTGCTTTAAGCAGTCGAAAAGTTCTCCAATTATTTTGTTCATAGCAGGTTCCATTAGTCTACCTCCAACCGATGCAAGAATTCCAGATACTTTAACGTCAGCTTCATAAGCTATTTTATTGTCTTCAACTATAACATTAGCTAAAATATCTACATTACTATTTAGTCCAGTGCCCTTTGCGGTTAACGAGAAACCGTTATCTCGCATTTCAGTAAACTTTACGGTAGCCTTATAATCACCTTTTATAAAACCTATACCTGTACTCCCAGTTACTTTATATTCATCTCCTTCCTTTTTTATCTCCTTAATTCCAGGGAAACACTTGGCTACATCCTCAAGATTTTGTAATATATTCATTATTTCAGATTTATTTGCTTTTACTTCAACACTACCTTGATACTTCATAGAGTTCTTTAATCACTTCACAAAAATATCTTTTAATGACAATAGCTTCGATAATTCTAGCAGGAGGAGAAGCGAGAAGATTTGGTAAAAATAAGTTAATTGAAAAAATTAATGGAAAAGAAATAATTTTGAGAGTATTAGACGCAGTACCTACAGAAGAAAGAGCAATAATAGTAGGGAAATATTGGGAGGATATTCTAAAACTAATACAAAACGAGATAATAATATATAATCCGTTCTGGAAAAGCGGGCTTAGTTCCTCATTAAAACTAGGCATAAAGTTCTTCTATAATTATGAAGCTGTAATGGTATTTCTAGGAGATATGCCATTAATAACTAAGGATATCTCTAACAGAATAATTAAATCATTCAAAGACATGTGTGTAGCTATTGTGCCTACATATTCTGGCATATGGGGAAATCCAGTTATTTTACGCAAAAATCTTTTTGACGATATCATGCAACTAACTGGGGATAAAGGAGCCAAGGATATTCTAAAAACAAAGAAAAATATATGTACTGTAGAAATAGGAAAAGAAGTGCTTACTGATGTTGATACGGAGTCTGATTTATCCTTAATTTCTGAGAAGCAGACTTTATAGCCTCAACTATATTTTGATATCCAGTACACCTACAAAGATTACCAGATATTCCTTCTCTTATTTCTGTTTCTGTGGGATTTGGATTTTCATTCAATAACCAATAAGCTTCCATTATCATACCTGGAGTGCAATATCCGCATTGGAGAGCGTGCTTCTCCCAGAAAGCCTCTTGAATAGGATGTAATTTTCCATCTTTTGCAAGTCCTTCTACAGTGAGTATTTCTGAGCCATCTGCTTCTACTGCTAATACAGTACAAGATTTAACTGATTTCCCATTCATTATTACAGTGCAAGCTCCACAATTCGAAGTATCGCAACCTACATGCACTCCAGTAAAACCTAATTCCCTTAGAACATGCACTAGCAATCTTCTTGGTTCGGTTTCATATTCATAAACATTACCATTTATTTTTAAGTGAATTTTTGTTTTTTCATTATTTTCTATAACTTTCATTTAATTCACCTTCTTATTGCTTCTATAATTGCCCTCTTAGTCATTATTTTAGTTACCTTCTTTTTATATTCTGCTGAACCTCGTATATCTGAGGAAGGATTAGCATATTTCAGAACAAGATTAGAAGCCTCCTCTATTGTCTTTTCATTTATTTTATCTTTTAATATATTTTCTGCGTCATAAGCTCTCACTGCCTTAGTATTAACTGCAGTAAGACCTATTCTTACGTCTTTAGCTTCTTCACCTTCCATCTTAAGCAAAACTGCTACACCTACTATAGCAAAATCTCCAGCTCTTTTCTCTAATTTCTGATATGAAAACTTATATGACGAAAAGTCATTAACTCTTATTTCCTTAAGTAATTCTCCTTGATTTAAGTCTGGACTAAACATATCTTTATCATATGCCGAAAAATCTTCTGTTCTTTCGCCATTTTTTCCAACAATTTTTACTTTAGCGTCCATAGCTATTAATGCTGCAGGATAGTCTGCTGATGGATCTAAATGAGATGCGCTTCCTCCTATAGTTCCCATATTTCTTACTTGTGGATCTCCTATTTTGGATGCAGTTTCACTTAGTAATGGAATATTTGCTTTCGATATTTCGTAATGAGTAGAAAGAGCTCCAATTGCATATTCATCTCCTTCTTTTTTTAAATAATGTAATTCATTTAGCTTTCTGATATCTACTAAATAAGAAGGTCTTATGATTCTTAGTTTTAGCATCGGTATCAAACTATGACCTCCAGCTAAGGCTTTTGAATCATCATGTTTCTCTAAGAACTCTAATGCCTCATTTAAATTATCTGGAAAGACGTAACCAAATTTTGGAGGATACATTGTGGTTATATTTTACTTTTCTTTAATATTCTTTACGTATTTATCTGGATTTTTCTTAAATTCGGCCATGCACATGGGGCTACAAAAATAGTACGTAACTGATTTATAAGTATATTTGTAGGTAGTATTATTAACTTCTTCTCCACATACGGGATCCTTCATTGTCTATCATGAATATTTATGATAATTGCCACAATTTATTTCTTAGTTTAATTACTTCCCCTACTACTATTATTGCTGGAGATTTTACATTATTTTCTCTAACTATTTTTTCCAGGTTAGATATTGTGGAAATATACACTTTTTGAGTATCTAAAGTTCCATCTTGAATAATTGCTACTGGTGAGTCAGGGTCTCTAACTTCTAAAAGTACTTGCTTTAGTCTATCAACTTTATTTATACCCATTAAAATTACTAAAGTGCCTTTTTTTGGAATATAGCCTTTGTCTATTACTTCACCTCCAGCTTTAGTCCCAGTTATTACGCAAAATCCAGAAGAAAACCATCTGCTAGTTACTGGAATTCCAGCATATTCTGGAACTGCTATCGCACTAGTTATACCTGGTATAACCTCACAGTCTATACCAGAATTAATTACAAACGAACATTCTTCTTCTCCTCTCCCAAAGACATATGGATCACCACCCTTTAGCCTAACTACTATTTTTCCTTCCATAGCCTTTTTGACTAATATTTCATTAATTTCGTCTTGATACCTAGAATCACCTATATTTTTTCCAACATATATTAGTTCAACATCTTTTTTACAATTATCTAATAGCTCCTTAGATATGAGTCTATCATATACTACAACATCTGCGTTTTTAAGAATTCTTAATCCTTTTACAGTTATTAACTCTGGATCTCCAGGTCCTGCACCTATAAGGTAAACTCTTCCATACACTACGTGATATACTATAATAAGAATAAAAATTTAGACTCTTATATGGCGTTTATTTTCTTTATAACATAAACTGCAAATATAACGCCTTCTGAAAATTTTATACCATATACATATCCTAATACATTATCAACTAAAACAGTTTCAGGTAGTCCATAGATTTGCGAGAATATATAAAGTACTATCACGTAAAATAAATCTCCTGCGAATGCTAGACTATATAATACTACTTTTTCCATAAATTTTAATGATGAAATAAAATATCCTGCTATAAATCCACCAGAGAGCTCAGAAGCATATGCAAGTATTGATATAGCCGCATTAGTTTCTACTGCCCTAAAAGCTAATGGAGTTAACCAAGGTATAACAAGAAAAGAAAATATTACAAAACCTATCCAACTTCTTTTTCTTAATAAAAGTGAGGCTATAGGCATTTGAGTGCCATCTAGATCCACAAACTTATCTTTTGGAGTAGAAGAATTCATAACATACCAGCCTAATATAGCTCCTCCGATAATAGGACCTTGGTAAGATATTAATTTTTGTAGAGGATCACCAATAACATAAACTACGCCAGAAATAATCAAAATAAAAAAAGATAAATATTTTCCGAGATTAAGAAAATTCATGATTTTCACGGCAGATATATGTTATATATCACTTTACCATCTAATATTTCCTTTTTTAATATTTTAACTCCTTTTTCTTGCATTGCCATTGCCCACATTTCTACCTCGTCCGCCTGTACTCCTTGTTGAGCTATTATTCTTACTTCTTGGTTACCTCCAGTCTCTAACCAGAACTTCATTAGTGATACGGATGTTGTACTGGCACCACAGCCTCCGGGCTGTTTGCTAAGATCCAATTCATTCATTATATATCATTTTCGAACTTACGTCTAATATTTTTTTATCCTCTAAAAAGTATATTTTATTCCAATTCTTTTTCTGCATCTCATTCAGTACGGACCTAATTATAGTTCTAGTATTACAGAACGCTCCTTCGCATTTAGTAGCATAAACATTAGTAAAATCTATTAATGAATATAACTTTCTTTCTCTTTTGTCATTAGATGATAAAATTATCACGTTACCGTTTTTGGATGAAAAAATAGGAGAATGACAAAACTGTTCTAATCTTTCATAGTTTGATTTTTGACCGAATATTTCCGCAATCTTTAGATAAGCATAGAAGGCTATACCGAAATTTTCTCCTTTTCCAATAAAAAATGGATTACATAGAGGAAAAGGATCGTCCGTACCTTTATCTTCCTCAATATTAGCTATAGAATAAAGAGCACTTAAACTCATTAGAAAGGACAATGTTCCCGGTAATTGATATTTAGAAGAATATGGAATTTTTATTATTAGGTCAGATAATTTTGCCAGTTCAGTATTTTCATTAGCTGTTATTGTAATAATTTTTACTTTTTTACTAAATTTTTTTGCTAATTTAATATTTGATATAGGCTTTCCAGATACTGAAACTATTATAAGTGGCTTATCTAGTTCATTGTAAGTAAGTGCGTCATATGGATCTATTGCCCTAAATCTACCATTTGTTTTTCCTTCAATTACTAAAGAGGCTGCAAAAGAATCTCCTGCACCAGTAACATATGCACTATCTAAATTTATATCAGCTTTAATTTTATATTGTGTATTAAGCTCTTCATTAATAATCTTTATATAATCTATTTTGTCACTCATTCCAATGTCAGATTTTTAATACATCTAATACCTAATTAATTTGTGAGTTTTTAGCTCGGGTGCGACTAAGATGAAGGTTCTAATAAAAGCTGGTCTTGCATTAACAAAAGATTCTCCATTACGTGATATTTATATTGGCATAAACAATGAAAAGATAGAAGTAATTTCTAAGGATGAACCAGAAGATTATGACGATGCAGAATTATCTATAGGTGGATTAGATAGATTAGTCTCTCCAGGATTTATTTCCATACAAACATTTCTGTCTTTATATCCTTTTAGATATAGAATATTTTCTGGCAAACTAAATGTAAACGATATAGTATCGGTAATGGACGAGAAAGACGTTTATTATTTCTCCTTACTTGCTGGTTATCATTTACTAAAAACAGGAATAACTAAAATTATCACTGCAGATCCTAAGCCAGAACATGCAGCAAGAGCTTTAATGACTATTGGACTAAAACCGATAATTGCAGTAAGTGTTGGTTGCAGCTGGAGTTCATCAGACTGGAAAAGAGAATTTAAGGCTTTATACTCAAGATGGTCTACAAAAGAAGAAAATAGAGTAATAATAAAACTTTGTGATGAAGATGAAGCTGAGGAAGTTTTTGGAATATCAAACGAATATAAAATTCCAGTTCTGGTAGATAGATCAATAAATTTATCCAGATTTAAAGAAATACCACGAAATATAATAGCTCTAGGTGGAGGTTCTAGAAAAGATTTAGAGATAATAAGAAAAGAGAATTTAGGACTATCTTTTACACCGTCTTACGAAATATGTAAGTTTACGCTAGGAAGTTATATGCCATCAATATCTTTAGACAGCACGCCTAGGTATGATATTAGAACGGAAATGGGAATTGCAGCATCAAGATTACTATTGACCTCAGAAGAAGCATACAAAGCTGCTACTATATGGGGATACAAGCAGGTAGGTATAACAGAAGGTATAGAAAGGGGATCTTTAACTGATCTAATTATATTTGAGGTAAACGAACCACCTTCTTTTCCTCTAGATAAAGAAAGCCCATTCGAAAGCATAATTTATTCATCGTACAATTTAGAAACAGCTATAGTTGGAGGAGAAGCAATACTTGATGGAGGAGTGCCATTAAATATAGGAATTAAGGATATAGAGGAGGCTAACAAGAGAATTGAAGAGATCGATGAAAAATATAGAAATATGGAAAAGGATTGAAATAGTAGGAGATATAGCAATAATAGGTATTCCATTTAATGAGGAACCTTCAGATTTAATAGATTATGCAAAACTTCTTTTACAAGAGTATAAATACATAAAATCAGTATGGGGAAGATTCAGGAATACTTCTGGAGAATATAGGCTTCCTGAATATCATTATTTGGCTGGAGAAAAAAGAAGTTATACATTGTATAAAGAAAATGGCTGTACATATTTCTTAGATTTTACAAAAGTTTTCTTCTCTCAAACTCTTTCTTATGAGCATCTAAGGATTGCAAAACAGGTTAGGAAAAACGAGATAATAATAAATATGTTTGCAGGCTTCGGGCCTTTCTCTATTCTTGCCGACAAGATAGGATATCCACAAAAAGTCTACTCTATTGATATTAATCCATATGCATACTACTTTATGAATTGTAATATAAATATAAATAAAACATATGATGTAATACCAATATATGGAGACGCATTCAAAAAAATATATTCACTAGAAGATGCCAACAGAATAATTTCCCCTCTTCCTGAGAAACATAAAGAGGCATATGAAGTCGCATTACAGAAAGTAAAAAAAGACGGTATAATTAATCTATTTGTAGAGGTAGAAGTAAAAAAAGGAGAAAATCCTATAAAAGTCGCTATGAAAGAGTATCCTAAGTCTATTTTTGGTAGAATAGTTAGAAGTGTTAATCCTAGAAAATATCATGTTATTCTAGACATAAAGCCATAATGTTTATAAATTCAAAATAAGAGTTATTTATCTAATGAACATAGATAAAATGATATTAGGTTATAATTTATCACAAAAGAAAAAAGTTACAATAGGCAATTATATGATAAAATTTCATAGAAGAAAAGTTTCTAAAAAACAATATGATTACTTATATGTTATAGAAATATTTTTTATGAATAGCCTTATCAAAAGAGGCATATTTTCTGAATATGGTAATGCTGTAGATTTTGCTGGAGAATTTTTGTATTCATTATTATAAATTTATTAAATAACGAATAGTCAATAAATATGCTTATAGACGAAATATATTTTATGAAATGCTTATATTTTAAACCACTATTGTGCTTTAAGGGATAAATTGTCAAGAGATGACGTGATTGAGACATTAAAATCAGGAAGAATAGATTACGTTAGAGTAGAATTTATAGATATATTAGGTAATGTAAGAGGACGTTCTTTAAGAAGGGCAGAATTTGAAAACCTAATATTAAAAGAAGAAGGAGTTCCATATCCAGAGTCTTTGGTATTACTAGATTATAAAGACGCTCCTATAAAAACAAGATATGAAGACATTATAGCTCAACCAGATCCGTCTACCTTTGTAGTCCTACCGTATCTTGAAAGAACTGCAAGAGTTTTATCATACTTGACATATCCAGATCTGACACCGTCTCAGTATTGTAGTAGAGGATTATTAAGAAAAGCTACTCAAAAATTAGAGGAAGTTGGTTATAAATTGAATGTAGCATTTGAACCTACATTTTATTTATTGAAAAGCGATGATGGAAACATTATACCTGCGGACTATGGGAAAGCTTTTTCTCCTGAGGGATTGATGGAAGAACAAGGTTTTCTAAGGGATATGATAAAATCTCTTGAACAAGTAGGAGTACAGGTCGAGATGGTTAATAAACACTATGGGCCTGGTCAATACGAAATTACGTTCTCCAATAAAGAAGCTCTACAAGCTTCGGACTCATTAGTTACAGCTAGAGAAGTAATTAGAGACGTTGCAAGAATATATAACACGTTTGCTACATATATGCCCAAACCTTTTTCTGATAAACCAGGAAGTAGTATGGATATATATTTTAGCTTAGAGGGTATAGATGGTAAAAAGGCAATAGATACTAATGATACAAAAGGTCTTGGATTAAGTAAGTCTGCCTATAGTTTTATAGCGGGTATTATGGAGCATTTAAGCGGTATACTAGCGTTTGCTGCACCTACTATAAATTCTTATAAGAGATTTAAGGAGATAATAACACCAACGTTGCCTGGAATTGGAACTGAAAGACATTATATAATCAGAATTCCTAGTAATTTTAGGGATACAAATCTTTTAGAGTTTAGACTAGCCGATCCTTTATCAAACTCATATTTGTTATTGTCATCAATAATATTCTCTGGAATTGACGGTATAGAAAAGAACCTAGATATAGAACCTAATGCAATAATGGGAAATATTCCTACAAATATTAATGAAGCTTTAGAAAAACTAGATAAAGATAACTATCTTAAATATACTTTAGGCTCAGATCTAATTTCTTCGTTTATAGAACTTAAAAAGAGAGAAGTAGAGAATTATGAAAGTTATATAACTGATTGGGAGCTAGATGCTTATCTAAAGGCAGGCTGGTAATGAAGGCTGCAGTATTTGAAACTCAAGGAAAACCATTAGTAATAAAGGACGTTAAAGCGCCTATACAGACAAACGACGGCATAGTTCTTAAGGTATTGGCTACTGGACTTTGCCATGGAGACGTACATATAATAATGGGTGATTGGCAAGGCGATCTGGATATAAAAACACCTATAATTCTAGGCCATGAAATAGTAGGTGAAGTAGTTACTGACGGGAAAAAAGTTAAAAAAGGAGATATGGTTTTAGTTTATAATGCTTTTGGATGTAATTCTTGCAAATATTGCAAACTTGGGTATTACCAATACTGTGAAAAAGTTAAAGTACTTGGAGTTCATGAAAATGGAGGATTTGCAGAATATGTTAAAGTTCCAGACGAAAATAATTTAATTAAAGTAGAGGGAAATCCTTTTAGTTTAGCACCATTAGCTGATGCGGGCATAACGGCATATAATGCATCGGAAGGAATACAGAATGGAGATAAAGTAGCAGTATTAGGAACTGGTGCAGTAAGCATGCTTGCTGTTCAAATATTAAAATTTTTTGGAGCAGAAATAACTGTAGTGGGCAGAAATCCATTAAAACTATCTAAAATGCAAGAAATTGGTATAAACGAAATAATTTTTTCGCGCGGGGAATACGCAAAAGATTTGTCTGAAAAATCTACTACAAGAAAATTTGATTATATCTTAGATTTTATAGGCAATGAACTTACTTTAGACGACGTCTCATGGATGTTATCTAGAATGGGAGAATTAAGAATAATAGGGGAATTCGGAGGGACGTTAAGAATACCAGAACAGTTAATAGTTTTAAGAGGCCTACGAGTGAAAGGTATACTTTATGGTAAAATGGAACATTTGACTAATGTAATAAAGCTTTTTCAAGAAGGTAAAATAAGAACTTTCCCTATTCTCTATAGGCTAGACGAAATCAATTCTGCAATAAACGATCTAATGTCTGGAAGAGTAATCGGAAGAGCAGTTATAGTGCCTTAAATATAAATGGTGAATTTCCTTCAATTTCTATAGATCTATTCTTAATAAATTTTTTTATTATTTCGTAGTTAGTAATAGCATGTTTGGTTAGTTTTGCCCCAGAGAATATACCTCCGTATAATGCAGCATAAATCATAAGCATATCAGACATGTGACTATCAACTGCAGCACCACTATTTAATTCAGTTATTAACGTTCTTGCAGCTTCTTCTCCTACCTTTTCCGCTCTTTTACCCTTTTCTCCCAACGAATCGGCTCCAATAATACTTTTTCCGTATGCGGCCAATGTGATTCCTGTCCCTTCACTTTCATTATCTCTAATATCTAACTCAATATCTATATTATTTGAAATATTGGACAATATCTTGATAGCCGAGTCTTTCTCTCTTTCAGCAATATTTAAAGGTAATGAAGAAACATGAGCAATGCCTAATATTTTTTCCAATTTTCCAAATTCTGTTATATTAAATTTATTAGGGTATCCCCTAAAATTTTCTATACTTATAATACCTCCACCTCTTGGATAATGACCTCTTTTAATAACTTTTACCTCGCCATGTATTCCAATTAATTCCAAGATTTTCATATAAACTAATCTAATATAATCTATGGTTGGAGCCTTAGGAACGTCTGTACCTCCTATTAATGTTATCCTGATTTTTTTATTTATTATTACTGGTATGACAGACACAGAAATTAGAGTCACACTGCCAGCAGAGCCCACATCATAAGTTATTTCTCCCTCGTCTAATGTATCTTTAGGTGTAAACTCCAATTCTTGAGATCCAAGGAAGTCTCCTCTAGTCTCAGCGTTACAAAGTTGTTTCATAATTTTAACTGCTGCTAAATGCTGCCTTTGTAAACCTGGCTTAGACCTTTTTGATCTTATGTTAAAAATTCTAAAAGGAGTTTTAGTTACTACAGCTAATGAAAGAGATGTTCTTAATATTTCTCCTCCTCCTTCACCGAAAGACCCATCTATCTCAAGCATAAAGTAGTTTATTATGAGAGTAAAAATAAAACCGCTATTAAATATCATAGGTCATGAAGAGCTTTATGTAATACCTATTAAGAGAAATGGAGATTACTTACTATGTCTTAATTTTTATGAAGATATAATAGGAGGCACATTAGCTAGATTAGTTATAGTTTTGGATAAGTATAATGAAATAAATTCTATAAAAGTTATTGAAGGAGACAAAGGTATAGTAGAGGTTTTTGGAATTAAGGAAGATTTTGATTTATTAAAGAAACAAATAAGATTACCTAAAATACTTGTGTCTACAAGAATTCCATTTTTCATAAATATTAAAATAAAAAATCAGCCTGAAACATTAGATAGAGGAATTACAGGTTACTTGAATTATGTAAAAAAATATGGGGAAATTAAACCACTTAATTTGAATTTAGATTTAGAAATACTTGTCTAATGTAGATGACTTATATATCTTGCCTAGTCTTACACCCACTCTTCTTACTTGTCTATTATCATCTTCCAAGATTTTCTTAAGTAGAAGAAGAGATTCCTGAAGAGCTTTTTCCCTATCTATACCGTATGGAAAACTTTTTTCTCTACTTATAATATCAAGGTCATTCATGATAGTTACAACAGCTATAGATTTTGGAAGACCGTCTATCTTATTATATGCTTCATCTATAGCTTTCTTTAGAAACGGCAATATAATTTCTATATTACGAGTATTTTTTGAAAGTGTAACGTATCTACCTTTATGTTTACTTATTCTAGGTCTAACTGGTTCATCGTATGAGTTATTAGCAAGTGACAGTAAATAGTTAGCCTTAGCTTTACCTATTTTGTTCTTTATAGTCAGGAAATCTACTTTAAGTACATCTCCTAAGTAGTTTATTCCTATTTCCCTTAATCTGTCTTCAAGAACTTTACCTATACCTGGTACTTTGCCAATATCTAGAGAATTTATAAAATTATTAACATCATTATCCCTCAATATTCCTAAACCGTCCGGTTTACTCATGTCTGCCATTATTTTTGCGAAAACCTTGTTAGGTGCTATACCAACAGTTATAGTAAGACCTTCCCTCATTTTTACTTCTTCTTTTATTTTTTTACCTAATTCCATAATATCTGAATAGCTTTTTACTTTTTTGGTTATATCTAAATAAGCCTCATCTATACTAGCTACCTCTATTCTATCACTAAAATTTTCTAAAATTTTCATAACTCTTGAAGATACTTGCTTATATAGGTCTTTTCTCATAGGCAAAAATATCGTATCTGGGGCTATTTTCTTAGCCATTATTATAGGCATACCAGATTTTATTCCTAGTTTTCTTGCCTCATAATTAGAGGTAGCTATTGCACCACTATCCTTAGTTCTGCCAGAAAAAACACACACAGCTAATGGTTTACCTTTTAACGAAGGATTCATTATCTCTTCTACTTGAGCGAAGAAATAATCGAGATCTGCTAATGCTACTATCATCTACATTTAGCATTAATCTTCACTTTTTTTAATGTTTGCACTACTTCTTCAAGCGTTGGAGAACTAGTACCTCCAATTCTTGATACTTTTAATCCAGCAGAGACATTAGCGTATCTAAGAACATCTTCTAAATTGTTTCCATTCAAATAAAACACATTAAACGCTGCGTCGAATACATCTCCTGCGCCAGTAGTATCTATTACATCAGTCTTTAACGCTTCTGAGTAACACTCTTCATCATCTCCATAAATCATAGCTCCCTCACTTCCCTTTTTGATTACAGTTAATTTAGCGTTTATTTTATTTTTAACATCAGCATATTCTTTTTTGTTAACGAACAATATATCTACCTTTTCTCCTTCGTATGCTTTAGAATATGCACCTGGATCATATGTAATAAGTTTAGAGACTTTTGATATTACATTAGCTGGAATAGATGCAAAATGAGTAACGTCAAATATTCTGTTATATTTTGCTACATCTTCTGCTGTAGGTAAAAGAGAATTAGAAGTCCTTCTTATCATAGAAATATTACCGTTTTCCCTGAGTAATATTAATGCATAATTAGGTGGTGAATTTATTTCTTCTACTAGATCTAAACCTACACCTTCCTCCGCTAAATGCGCCATTAAGGGCTTTACAATTTCGGTCTTACTTACCTTTGATAATAACTTAGAAGTATGACCTAATCTAGTAACAGCCACACAGTAATTAGTAGCAGATCCTCCTGGCAAAATTTCAAAGACGTCCGTATTTAGTGAAAAATCAATTTCTGGAATTTTATTTACCTTAACTATTACATCTACATTAAACTTTCCTACGGCAAGATGTATCGGTTTCATCAGTTAGCCGCCACCTCTTCATTGTTCTGTCTCAAAGGTCTTCATCACTATTAACATCTTCGGTTTCGAATATTTAACATTAGGGTCTAAAAGTTAATTTCATAAACTTATAGTTAAATCGTTTTTACGATCTTAATGGTAGAAATAAAGGAAATAAGGAAAGTTGAAACTGAGAAAGCTAGTATTCATAGTCATATTACTGGTTTAGGTTTAGACGAAAAAGGTAAAGCTCTACCTAAAGGAGATGGATTAGTAGGCCAATTAGAAGCCAGAGAGGCTTCAGGTATAGTAGTACAACTTATTAGACAAGGAAAAATGGCAGGAAAAGGAGTACTTTTTGTTGGTCCCTCTGGAACAGGGAAAACGGCCCTTGCTGTGGCTATCGCTAAAGAATTGGGCGAGGGAACGCCATTCAATATGTTAAATGCTTCAGAAATATATTCAACAGAACTTAAGAAAACTGAAATTTTGACTCAAGCAATACGTAAGTCTATAGGAGTAAGAATAAGGGAAAAAAGAACAGTATATGAAGGAGAAGTAAAAGAATTGAGACTTAAGGTAGCTAAAAGTAGATTAAATCCTTACTCTGAAGTACCTAGAGAAGTAGAAATAACATTAGTCACAAAAGATGATCAAACTAAACTTACTGCAGGAGAAACTGTAGCAGAACAAATAGTTAGGTTAGGTATAAGAAAAGGTGACGTAATATGGATAGATGCTGAAACTGGAAACGTTGTTAAGGAAGGAAAGGCTAAGGGATCAGTTCAGTATGATATAGGAAAAACCATTGATATACCGTCTGGAGCTGTTAAAAAAGAAAAAGAACTTGTAACCACAGTATCGCTGCACGATCTAGATTTAAACGTTGCGGCACAAAGCGTTTCAATAACCGCCATATTCTCTTTATGGACAGAAAGAGAAATTACACAAGATGTAAGAAAACAAGTTGATACATTAGTTAAGGATCTAATAAATAAAGGAATGGGAGAATTATTGCCTGGTGTATTATTTATAGATGATGCTCATATGTTAGATATAGAAACATATTCTTTCTTAACTAAAGCTCTTGAAGCAGATTTAGCTCCTATATTAATACTTGCAACAAATAGGGGAATAACAAAAATTAGAGGAACTGACATCGAATCTCCACATGGTATTCCGTTAGACCTACTAGACAGATTACTTATAATACCTACAAAACCTTATACTCCCGAGGAAATAAAAGAAATTATTAAAATAAGATCTGATGAACTAGAAATAGAAATAGAACCTACAGCTTTAGAAGAACTAACAAAGATAGGTTCAGAAGAAAGTCTAAGATATGCTGTACAATTATTAGAACCTGCAAGAATAATTGCACAAAGAAATTCTAGAAACATAGTAAAAGTAGAAGATATTAAGGAGGTATATTCATTGTTTGCAGATGTAAAGAGAAGTGTTAAATATGCGAAAGAGTATGAAAATCTATTATTAAAATGATGAATGGTGACGGATGTGAAAGGTGAAAGGATCGTTGCCGGGCTGAATAATTATTTGCGATATACTATAGTAAATGGATATTATTGAAATTTTTGAAATAGTCTCGAAGTATTCTGAAAGTCATGCCCCATATTCTATAATTATTATACAGATACGCACCATCTTGCTCTACTAAGTCCTCACGAGATATCCAAAAATATTTAGAAATTTCATTATTATCTATTTTTATTTTTTCATTCTCATATTTGCCCAGAAAAACTGCAACCTTAATTTTAACATTATTAGGAAAATAATATCCTAAAAAACCTACTATTTTAGGTTCAAAACCTATTTCTTCTTTGCATTCTCTTAATGCCGCATCAACACAACTTTCGCCGCTTTTTACATGACCTCCAGGTAATCCCATATCTCCACTCCAAGGGTCACCTTTTCGTTCGGCTCTTTTTATAATCAGAAATTTATTCTCGGAGACAATAAGGACAACCGCGGCTTGACAATCCATATATTTCTATTGAATCTTGAAATATATTCTTTTCTTCCACTTATTATCCTTACTAGGATAATCTTCTCTGTAATGATTACCTCGACTTTCTTTTCTAATTTCGGCAGCTTTTGCAGTAAGAAGCGAAACTAAAGCAGCATTAGAATTCTCATTAGTAGAAAAAGTATCAGCTTGAGTATAAATGGAAATAGCCTTATTAAGTTTCTCCTCATTTCTCACTATTCCAATATTTTCCCAATTAATAGTTCTTATTTCATTTATATCAATTAAATTACCATTGGTCAACTGTAATGAATAAATTTCACCATCATTAAAATATAATCCTTCCCATTTATCAATATAATTTGATATGTTTATACCAAATACAAGACCTTCTGCTAAAGAGTTGCTAGCTAGCCTATTAGCTCCGTGAAGACCAGTATCACTAACTTCGCCTATAGCATATAATCCTTCTATATTAGTTTCACCTCGAGTATTTACTCTAATCCCTCCGTCTACAAAATGAGCTCCAGGGAAAATGGGGATCTTGTCTATAACAGATAAATTATGTCTTTTTAAATAATTATTAACTACAGGAAATTTTTCCTCAAAATTTTCAATATTACTTAAATCCATAAATACTTTATTGCCCTTTAAATATTCTGAATAAATTGCTCTAGATAAAACGTCTCTAGGAGCTAGCTCACCTTTTTCATGATATTTAAACGTAAATCTCTCTCCCTTATCATTGATAATTTTTGCTCCTTCTCCCCTTAATGTTTCAGTGAGTAAAAATGTTTCATCATCTAGTGCTGTAACTGTAGGATGAAATTGAACAAACTCCATATCAGCTAAAAAAGCACCAGCCCTAAATGCTATTGCCATTCCATCTCCAATATTAGTTGATTGGTTGGAACTATATTTATATAAATATCCATATCCTCCAGTTGCCAAAATTATCTTATCAGCACTTATTTCTCCTCTCCTTTCAGTTATAAATCCCTTTATTTCATTATTTTCAACTTTTAATGATTTAACTCTATCTTCTACTAACTGTATCCCTAATTGTTTAGCTTTATACATCAAAAAATCATAAATATCTCTTCCAGTCTCATCAGTCTTATGTAAAACTCGCCTTCTAGAATGACCTCCTTCTAATCTTAAGTCAGATGCAAATCTAAATCCCCATTTTTCTAAAATTTCTACTGCTAATGGAGCCTCTTTTGTTACATAACTTACTGCTTTTTCATCACATAGCCCATCTCCTACAATTATAGTATCTTTTGCATGAATTTCTGGCGAATCGTTTTCTCCAACAGCTGCTGCCAAGCCGCCTTTAGCTATATAAGTAGATCCACCCGTAATATTCTTTGTTATTACTGTCACCTTATAGCCAGAATTAAAAAGTGATATTGCTGCAGAAAGACCAGCTATTCCATTACCTATAACATATATCATTTTATCGAACATATGTTCGAACACTTAAAATCTTTTCTATAATAAAGATAATTATATCGTTTTTATATAATAAAACTTCGAAATAAGCATTAATATGTGTTTAATTAGATAAGCATATGGATCTAACTTTACCTTTGTTTGATACTTTAGAGGATCTCTGGGGAGATATAAATGGCATAAAAATGTCATTTGCAGGAAATCAATGGTTTGTAAGCAAAGCTCTAATTTCACTATTAAATTCTAAAGGATACAAGGTGTATTTAGAGACTATTCCTCCAGGAGTAGTTAGGAAAAGGGCTGAAGGAGAATCGCTTAAGATAGGTAATTTAGAAATTACTTTTAATCCAGAAATTATATCTTTGCCACCCTCCATGATGGATGGACTAAAAATAAGGGAAAAATTTGATTACGTAGAAAATGAGATTGTAATAGTATATACAAAAAATGAAATAAATGACTGGTGCGAAGTACTAGGAAAAAGAATAGCTATACCAAATCCTAAAACTGAAGGCATAGGGAAAAACTTCATGGAATTATATCAGGAAAATTGTGGAAATTATGAAGAATTAGCAAACTCTGGAGTTTATATTACAATGGTGCATCATAGAGAGATACCTCATATGTTAAAGCTAGGAGATATAGAAGCTGGAATAATGTGGAAAACTGAAGCAATGTATTGGGGATTTAAATATTCAATACCATCAAAGAATAGAATTTCTAAGCTAAGTTTTGCGTTACTAGAAAATTCTAGTGAAAAAGCAAGACAAGTTTATGATATCCTAAAAAGCAATGAAGTTAAAGCCATATATGAAAAATTTGGGTTTAGGTGGATTAAAGGAAGTCCTTGATTAGATTTGCAAATCTAGTATCATCATGTAATCTATTAATTTCTAATACTGAGTTTTTCATAGATCCTATAATAAAATCTTTTGGAACAGACATAGGTAAAGTTGAAGCTATGAACTCACTACTTCCTTCTGGATCTTCTTTAATTAATTCTATACCTTCTGTATATAGCCTTATAAATTCGTCCTCGTTTTTGTAAACTTTAGCTCCACAGCTCCCAGGAATATTAAGCAATTCTTCAAAACTTTTACCTTTAGCTACTGCAGAAGATAAAACAGCACTGTCAATATTTTTTTCTTTAAGCATTTTAACTAGCTCTTGCATCTCGTTAGCGTAAATTAACTCTGCATTAATTTTTTTCTCCCTGAGTAATACTCTTGTAAGAACATCTGCAGCACTTCCTTTTCTCCAAACTCCTATTTTCTTTCCTATATCTGGCGAAATTACCATTAGGCCTTTTATTGTTATATAATCTATTTTTAGATTTCTTCTTACTAAAGATACAGTAGAATCTAATATAACATCCACATCGTTATTTCCATCTTTTCCAAAAACTATTTGTATATCTTTATTCTTCATTTTTGAGGCTATTATAGGGTATGAAACAGGACCGGGCGCAGCTAATACTTTCATAGGTAACATTGTTACTCTATATATATTAAATATATGTTAGATAAAGTTATTAATGAAAAATTTAAATAGGTAACATTGTTACCTATTTTTACCTAGTCATTAAAGATATTATACCATCAATTATCCTTTCCTTAACCATGGATGGATTAGACCATGAGAATAATGACGGCTCTAAATAACAAGATAATCCGCATTTATTGCAACTATAATACTTATCCCACTCATACTTTTCCCATAAGTCTTCTATGTCAGTATCCCATACATATACAGAACCGTTATACTCATTCAAGACATAACAAGGTAAAACTACTCTACCTTGAGGATCAATATTTATGGTAAGCCAAGGCTTACATTCCCAAGGTATTTTTCTATACCAAGAATTTATTATTGATTCAAAATACTCTCTTGAATTCGTAATAGGCGCTCCTGATTTTTTTAATTCTAATAATTGCTCTAGTATAGATCTTAACTCTATAAAATCCGGAGATAATTTATCTGCTGTAGAATAATTATATGCTACTTGAAAATTAACTGAAACATTTAAATCTTCGGCCAATTTCACAATTTTAACTGCTTCATTCATATTCTCGCTAGTTATAGTAAAACTTATATCAGTAGGAACATACTGCGACGCTACTTTTATCCCTTCTAATGATTTCTCAAATGCCCCTTCTACGCCTCTTATTGAATCATGAACTTCCCCTATTCCATCTATAGATACAAACAGAAAATCTAAATTCTTCTTGATAGAATCTATTTTATTTTTTAATAGAATGCCATTAGTAACAAGAGATGTATGAAACCTATCATGTGATTCTTTCAATATTTCCGGTAAATCTCGCCTTAATAACGGCTCTCCTCCTTCAAATCCCATAAATATAACACCTGCATCTGCAAGCTTTTTCATCATTTTTATTTCGTCATTTAAATCAAGTAGCTTTTCATCTTTTCTTCTCCAAAAAGGGCACATTTTACATCTCAAATTGCATGAATATAGCAACTTATGGCCAGCTATCAATGGTAATTTTTTATTACTTTTCAAAAGCCTATATGTCCCTTGAATTATAAAAGGCTTTATATTAAAAACCTTAGAAAGTGTCATTATCGTAGTTATAGTATATTATAGCATTTAAACCTTATTTTCATAATAAATCGATGAACTTTAGTAAAAAAGATTATGAAGAATATTTAATCTATATTTTAAGATTCTTAAGCTTAAATCAATATGTTCATTTGCTACACTCTGCGTATACATAGAACAGAAATTTAGATCTAATATTTCCTTAGAAGTTTCCTTAAGGATTTTTTCAATAGTCTTAAAATCTATAGATTTTATGTTTCTTACACCAGAGTAAAAAGATTCATAATCACTCCACAAATTAAACCTCGATACCTTAGAATTAATTATCTGTTGTATGTAATATAATGGTTTCCATGCAGTTAAAGTATGTCCATGGTCTATTATGTATGCATTATTATCCTTCATTAATACATGATCTTCCTTCAAATCTATGTTTAGAGTCCATTCTTCGAATGCCAAAGCTTCTTTCAACTTTTCTATATTTAAAACAGTAGGAATTGCCCTATCAGGCAAATACTCCATAATGAAGCCTTTTTCTCCATCTTTTTCTATTATTTCAAGATCTAGAATCGGATATCCCAGATATCTTCCTAATTTTGAAGAAGATAATTCAGAAAAGACTTCTATTGCTATATTAACATCTTTCTCTTTCTTAAATTTCTTGAAAAACTTCACGCTATTTGCTCATGCTGCTAGATTTTAAATTCTTCCTAAAGTGACACAAATACTATCTATAGCTTACGTTTTCTAATATGTAATTATTAAGTATATAGATTAGGAAAACTGTTTTAACATTAAATTAATAAACAGTTACTACTAAAAAGTTCCATGGCATATAGAAATCAATCTATAAAAATACTTTTAACATTAATAATATTGGCAATAATAGCATTCTCATTACATTTAATATCACATTATTTAATAACATATGTTAAACCATTAGCTCCATATGTTAATTACGTCGATTTAGCTATAGACGCTGCAATTGTAGGAATTGGAGGATATATACTTATAAGAATACTTCAAAAAATAATTTCCATTTATCTACTATCTAAAGTCGAAACGTCTACTGCTCATACTTTAAGCTTAGTCCTTAATATAATGCTATATTCTATCCTTGTTTTAGCAATATTAGCCGCATTGGGAGTAAATTTAACAGGAGCAGCTATTGGAGGAGCTATTGGAGGTATAGCTATTGGTTTAGCAGCTCAAACATTCCTATCAAATATATTATCAGGACTTATGGTTACCTCTAGTAAAACTTTAAGGCCAGGCGATGCAGTATCCTTGTCTTCATGGATATGGGGATCTCCCATTATAGGAGAAACCCAGAAAGTAAGTATTTTATTCACAGAAGTAAAAACAATCTACGGCAATGTAGTTAAGATACCAAATTCTGCTTTCTTAGGTAATACGGTATTTACAAAATTAGAGGGAGGTAATTCACTTATTTACTCATTTCAAGTTACACTAAATGCAGACGTAGCAGCTGATCAAGTACTAGTTAAGGCACAGAATTATATAAAAGACGATTTCACTAAATTACGATTAACATTTCCAGAAATATATTTCTCTGGCAAAAATGGAGGAACAAATACATTTACAGTGATACTACATTTTCAAAATTTAATAGATTTGAATAAATTGCTTGACCTAATAAATAAAGCATTCGATAAAGCCTATTGGGATTCTAAAAAACAATGATAATTAAAAAAATTTCTTAGATATATCGATATAACTTAGAAGAACTTAAATATTTAGATATATCTTTTTTCATTATGCGATACAAAGCCTTATGGAAAACACTTTTAGTATTATTCTTAATAATTATTAATTCTGAAGGAATATATTTAGGTTTCAATCAAAGTTCAACGTTCATAGGTTATGCTAAGCCTCAAACGCTAATTGCCCCAGGAGAAACCGAAGTTCCAATAACATTTAGCATAACCAATTTAGGAAATACTTTATATAACGTATCTATAACTCCTCTTCAGATTTTTCCATTTTACCTTTATAAATACTACAACACTACAGATATAGTCAATATACCAATATGGGAACATGGACAAGAAATCAATATTACTTTCCTTTATAACATAAATTCCACAGCATTAGATGGAGTTTATAAAATATCATTGGATATAAATGCTACAAACGTAACTAAAATAGTATCTTTCTCTGTACCAATCTTAGGTTATGTAAAGATAACAGCGCAAGGTGTCTGGGGATCTTTAAACTCACCGCTAGTAGTAGCACCAGGAGAGACTAATTTGCCATTGAGTATTATACTAGTTAATGAAGGAAACGTAGAAGGATATAATGTATCTATAACTCTTAACTCAACATATCCAATTAAATTCGAGCAAAAGAAAGTTGATATAGGATATTTACCAATAGGTCAACCAATAACAGCTACTATATACGCATCTATTTATAATAATGCATCAGAAGGAGTATATAATATACCGATAACCATTAACTATTTTAAGAATTCTAATGAAAAAACATTAATTTCAGTGCCTATAAATGGATATGAGAATTTCTCAATTTCTGCTTTATGGGGAACTCAATCTAGTCCCATGACTGCGTCACCAGGAAGTGAAAATTTGCCATTGACATTTATAGTCAAAAATTTAGGTAATGTATTAGCATCAAATGTTAGTATATTTCTAAAACAAGCATATCCGCTTAAAATATCTCAGAAATATGTTTCTATTGGAATAATACCAGCGGGAGAATATAATTTAGCTACTATAACTGCTAGTGTATATTCTAACGTTACACCTGGTATATATTATATACCAGTAATATTACATTATTTTGAAACCAATGTAACACAATATGTTCCACTCCTTATTTCCTCACCTAAAATTGCAATAAATATTCTTACGCTTCCGCCCCAAATATTTCCAGGATTCTATGACGTTAGAGTCAGTGCTATAGTATTAAATTATGGAAACGGAATAGCTGAAAATTCCACAGTTTCATTGTCATCTCCATTTCCGATTGTTTCATCAAATAATGTATCTTTAGGTGCTATACCTATAGGTGTTCCAGAAAATGTGACATTCTTAATAAATGTTCCAAATTCTACACCTGCTGGAAATTATATATTAAAATTCCATATAAAATATGACGGAGGAAGTTTAGTTAAATATTATAATCTTACAATCTATCCAAAAGCCAATATTATAATAGTCTCCACTTATTATCCTACACTTAATCCAGGCTCTTCCAAAGTACCTATAACATTAACTTTCAAAAATATAGGAAACGCGGAAGCTAAAAATATTATAGTAAGATTAGGAACGTCAAACGTAATATATCCTCATGTAAGTTCTTCAAATCCGTTAGCAGCATTAACTGCTTCTGAAATATTTATAGGAAATTTAAAGCCAGGTCAAGAGACCAATGTTACATACATAGTTGATATAAGTAGTGGAGCTACAGCTGGAAAATATCCATTAGCATTTGCCTTAATTTGGAATCAGACAGGATCCATAATACCTCTTTACGAAACAGATCAAGTTAACATTACTATATCTCCTACTCTTCTCTCTCAAATAAGCAGTGTAAACGTTGTTAGTATTCCAGTTTTATATTTAATAATAGTTATCATTGTACTTATAGTTATAATAGCTATAATAAGTGTAAGAGCTAGAAGAAAGAGATAAAGCTTTTTTATACAAATATCTTCCTACTAATTAATGAGTAGTGTAATAAAATCATTAACAATACTAGGTATTTATCTAAGGCCAATTTATTCTGCATTAGCCATGATACTAGTTTTCATATTATACTTTATTCTCTCCTTGATATCGCTTTTAACTTTATTTTTTACTCGTGGACTATAATGAAGGCTATATTATTACTTATTCTACCTATTATATTTTCTTTAGCATCTAGTGCATATAATACAGTAAATATTAACTATAATGGTCATGTAATTATTTATGATACACAATCTAAAGAGCTCTATATACCCCCAAATGCCAGAAATCTTTCAATAAACGTAAAATACGTGATCGAAAACAATACTATTATATTATCTTCAATTCCAGCTACAATAAGCTATTATGAGAATTTTTCTGGTGTAATTTCGTTTTCTGAGAATTTTACATCTAAAATTATAATAATTTTACCATCATATATTAAACTATCATACATTTCTATGTCACCAATTTCCTTCAAATATTATAATGATTATTTTAATTTAACATTTATCTCTAAAAACATAACTATATTATATTACGTTAGTGGCTATACATATACTACGGAGGTTTCACATAATAAAATATCTATCTTTTTTATTGGATTTTTAGTTTCTTTATTTTCTACTACATTTCTCTTATTTTTGCTGATAAAAAGAAATAGAGTTAATATTAATTTTGAGGAAAATACCAATACATTAGATGATCGAGATAAAAAAATTATTGAAGCTATAAAAAATGGAGCAGATAATTTAACTAGAATATCGGAGATGACGCAATTACCTAGGACTACTGTTTATAGAAGAGTAAAGAGGCTAAAAAGTCTTGGCTATTTAGCAGAAATTAGAGAAAAAGGAAAGGTAAAATACCTAGTGAAGGGAGATAAAAATGAACAATAAACTATTACTAGCCTTATTTATAATCTCGTTATTAGTTCTTGTATATTCTACAACTGAACTTACTAGTAATATCGTAATTCATAAAATTTCTAGAACGCAGTATTATACTTTCTCGTATAATTATAGCCAAGTTATATTAATACACTTTAAGAACTTTGGAGACTATACTTTCCATTTAAATGTTACTAACAATAACATAAACCAAGTATATGCTATTGTTATAGTAAAACCAATAATGTCACCGATAATTTTAAAGAGAAATGTCATTACTTTGTCGTCATTGAATAATACCTTTGTAATATTTCTTCATCCTGGAAAATATGTTCTTGAAATATATATATCTGGTATAGCAACAAAGAATCTTACAGTAACACAATTACGTAATTATATCAGCATAACGTTGTATAAATCCTAGACTTTTTAACTTATTGCTATTTCACAATTTTCTATAAATCTTTCAACTTTAACAAAATAGAATTGTAAATCTGATTCCTCAAAGTTCTCGGATATATAACCCTCATAATGTAACTTTAATCCTAATTCCCATGCTTCGTCTATCCAATCTCCCAGGATATCCGAAATCTTAGGGATTGCGTTCCTCAAATCTTCTGAAATACCCAAATAGCTCTTGAGAGATTTCATCCCTTCAAGTATTGCCTTATATAAGTCTTCTGAAGCTGCAGCAGGTAGACTCATGTTAAGTTCAGCCTGCTCTAAATAGAATTTAGCAGATTCTAGTCTTATCTTAGCTACCTCTTTTTCATCTACTTTCCCTTCTAATGCTTCTGCTAAATCTTGTGGACTACTTTTACCTACTTCTAAAATTACTTCTGCCAGATTCACAAGATATAAATTAATGAAGAAGATGTTTTAAAGTGAACTATTAGATATTACATAAAAATTTCAATTTTTATATCATTTATATATCAGTATTTAGATTTACTAATATACCTATAGATAATCACGATTGCAGCTACAAAAAGAATAACACCTATTGAAATTATTGAAGTAAGTTGAATAGGAATTAGGTTAGAATAAATTCCATACATCATTATTCCTGAACTAGAAATTGCTAATAAAATATCTATAAAGGAAATTTTAGATATCTTTCTGATAAAAAACGGATATACGGCAGAAACTATAGAATGAGAGGCAAATAAGGTAATAAGAGATATTTCAGTGGTAAAATAATATATTAATTGTAATTGTCCTGTTATACTACCTAACACATTAAAAATAAGAAAAAATATAAACACTGTAAGAATAGATTTTAGCATATTTTTAGATACTAATGTATATGTTAGCCTAGATAATGCTACGTATGCAGAAATAGCCGAACCTAACAAACTATTTACTGTAAAAATAAAAATAATAAATGCAAAAGTAAACCCCATAAATTTCTCTGATATATAGAATCCTGGAAATTCAGTTATATTAAGCAAATTAGTTACTCCTAGATTACTGTATCCAGCAGCAGCTATCTCATAATATGAGGCAAAAATAACCGCTATAGATGCTATCACAAAGGCTATAAGATAAGAAGAACCAATTGTCTTTCCTTTACCCTTAGCCTCATAGCCTAAAAAGAAAGACGCGCCGCCTCCAGCTAATGTGAATGCTACAGCTAAAGCCCCACTCCAGAAATCATATTGCGGTACCGTAATGAAAAATGGCTCTAATGAAAAACCTTTAATTATCAAAACTTTGAAACCTAGAATTATTATCAGAATTACCTCTATAGTTGAAGATATTAATGAATAAAATAATGGTGGCTTTATTCCAGATATCATTAATAATGTCAATATTATTGGAATAGTTACTTCAATAATAGATAAATATATGCTTTGGAAGTTAATGACAGTAGGTAATACAATACCTACTAGATAAGTTGTGACAGACGGTAAATATATGGCATAACTTATCCAATAAAGCCATCCTGCTATTGAGCCTATTGTTTCTCCAGATGCTTGTCTAGCAAATTCATATGTTCCTCCAGTAGATGCTATTACTTTTGAATATCTATAGCCTATTATAACCCAAAGTAAATAGACGAACACTCCTACTATAGAAGCCAATCCTGTTGAAGCTAATGAGGACGCTAAAGCAAACGTTAGATATGCAGAAACTGAACCTAATGGAGCTATTGAACTCAAAGATTGAGAAATTACTAGATATTTTGGTATAGAATTTTCTTTTGGCTCGAGCTTCTTGGATAGACTAACCATATTGTAACTTTAATGAATTTACTTTTATATATAAAGCTTCTTCAAGAATTTCCAGACAATTATAGGCATTATTATGAGGAATGCTGTTATTATGGCAAGTACTATCATGTGGAAATAATAAAGTATAAGCCCCATATAATAACCAGCATATATACTATAGAATATTAACGTATCTCCTAGTTTAGGCTTTTTTATGATAAAGAACGTTATAAAAGCAGTGGTTATAAAGAAACCACCTATTATTGCTGGTATTAAAATATTCATAAAGCAATAATACACTTTAAAAAATAAAAGCTTTGTTTTTGATTTTTATTGAAAGAAATGTTTATCACTAACCTTTTTTAATAGGTAATAAATGATTAGATATTCATACTATCTACTAGGATCTTCAATATCTCTGTTTATTGGAGGTATAATGTTAATTGGAAAAGTTCCCTTAATTTTGACAATTTCTACATTAATTATAGTAATTTTTCTTATATATCTAGCATATTCTATAAATTCTAAAAAGAAAAAGGCACTAATAAACCTAGGTTTAGTTTTAGGAATATTAAGCATAATAATTTCAGCTACTTCTCCTGCACATTTTAATGCACTTAAACAGTTTGGTAATGGATATTACATTACAATTTTAGATATATTGATGATCTTAGGTTTTTATGGATTTCCACTTGCATATATAATTGAATGGCTAACACAAATGAAAAAATCGAAAGTTTAATATACTAATATCCTTAAAAATGTTCATGTGAAAATCGTAGACCCTGGAGCTAGAGTAGCAGATCTTTTAGGATTATTAAGTATATTACAAAATACATTCAATGGTAAAACGGACCTTTATCAACTTGAAAAAGAAATGGAAGTAGATTTAGATGATCTAATGCCTATAGTCTATACAGCAAGTTATTTAGGGTTCATTACCGTAGGAGAAGGTGATATAATAATATCTGATAAAGGAATAGATTTCCTTAATTCTAACATAAAGAAGAGAAAAGAAATCCTAAAGGAAAGTTTACTAGATGTAGAACCATTTGCTACAGCTAAAGATCTAAAATCATTTACGCTAGAAGAATTAAAAGATTCGTTAGAGAAAAAGGGTATTAACATATATAATAGTCCTGAAGGCCTCTATGATTTGCAAATAACCTTATCAGAATGGGGAATTTATTCTGGCTTTATCTCTAGACATAACGACATATATAAGATAAATTAATATCTCTATATTTTGCAAGCATTGGGTAACATAATTTATGGCTAAAATTTCTTATTTTAGAAATTTTTAGATGATGCTTATAAAAAAATTCATCTAAATACTAATTTATCTTATTATTACGAAAAGTCGTAATTGAAGAAATCTTTTTACGAAATGTCGTAATCCAAGAATAATTTTTAAGATTATACTATATAATGAATTTATGCAAGAGTCGCAAAAAGAACCTGTTATACATTATACCGAGGAAGCCGATACTTTTAGGACAAAGGTCTTCGGAATTCAGGACGGACTTATTGGAGTAGGTAGCATAACTATAGGTGCAGCAGGTTTTTCACATGATCCTTTGATAGTTGTAGTTATGGGATTAATAGCAACAATAGGTCAAGGATTCTCTATGGGAATTGGTGAATATATCTCTACAAGAGTTAGAATGCAAGTTATAGCAAACGAGATAAAGAAAGAAAACTATGAAATTAACAATTTCCCAGAAAAAGAAAGAGACGAGCTAATAGGATTCTATATGAGGAAAGGCTTGGGCAAAGAAGAATCAGAAAAAATAGCCGACATAGTAATGAAGGATAAAAAAGTAACTCTTAATGAAATGATGATGCATGAACTAAGAATATTTCCAGAAGAATTTGAGAATCCTATTAAACTTGGTTTTTTGATGAGCCTTTATTTAATTATAGGTGGTATAGTTCCGCTTGTGCCTTTTATTTTATCAATTTTTATTAAATTTGACTTCTATTACGCATTATTAAGTTCTGTCGCAATAATTATAGCAACACTAGGAATATTTGGAAGTCTAGCTACAAAGTATACTGGATTGCATAAAAGTAGAGGAGCACTAGAGCAAATAAGTGTAGGAATAATAGCATTAATAGGAAGTTATTTGGGGGGTTTAATATTAGCACACTTTATACCTATTAGCTATCTACCTTAAGAATCTCAGCTAGGTTCCTTGGTATACGAGCCGGTTTATTTTCCTCCTTAAATAACTCTTTTCTTCTGGCCTCCAATATTTCTGGTTCTTTATTAAGATATTCTGCAGCTGTTATAACTCTAGCATTAACACTTTTAGCTACTTCATAAACTCTAGATAGTACTGATTTATAATTAATATCCCTCAAAACATGATGATCAACTATCATAGTTTCTAATCCTTCTTTTACGATATGTTCTAAATTATCTATTGATTTATCTAAATCTTCTTGCTTTAATGCGTAGCCCAAAAGATAACTTAACGGACCGTCAATAATTATTGTATTAGGTTTGAGTTCTTCTGTGAACTTTATATGCATGTCTCTTGGTGCACCTTCAATGTCCGAAGTTATCAAAAGAGTTTGATCACCGTCTCTTATACCCACTTGAACCACATATCCTAATCTCTCATCTGCTCCATGAGGTACTGCATTAGAGAAAAATATTTTTGTAGAACCTATCTCTATTTTTTTACCTTCGGCAACCTCTATAGAAGATGGCAAACTTTTAATGGAGTTTAGAAACTTAGGAGCTCTTATTCTCCTTTGACTGTTATTTATCATATTTTTAGGATCTTTTATGAAAACTTTTTTATTTTTATAGATATCTCTTGGGATAATATACCCAGGATCATGATGATCATAATGGTAATGTGTAACTATAATGACATCTGCTAATCTTGCTTTTTCAGTTACGATTTTGGCTAATTCAGATAACTTATCGACTTCTTTTTGATGCGGAGGTAGACCATATCGTCTCGGAGCTAAGGAAACCGCCGGGTCTATTAGAATTCTAATGTCTTTAGTCTCAATAAAAGTAGCCTGAGATCTCACGCCTAAACTTTCAAACGCTAAAGGTTCGATTATCATAGTTTAATTATATTTGTCACTACCCTTATAACTCAATAGTAAACTTAACTAAATATTATATAAATCAAACTCCGATAATAGTTAACTTAACATCTTAAGTTTTATATTACCCATAAAGAAGGTTTTTAGTAAATAATACTAACGCTATAAGACACTAATATTATACTGAAAATAATATAATAAAAGTCTTTAAATATTTTTATATACTACATATTGTTTAAGATAGATTTGAGTACTAGTGAGGTCTACAGAATTACAATACTAGGAATAAAAGGAGGAGTAGGCAAATCTACAACTGCACTTAGCCTAGGAAAAGCGCTGGCTATGAATTCAAAGAATGTTTTATTAGTAGATAGAGATCTTATAGGATATTCTTCTTATATTATGGGAATAAGAGATAAAGGTATCTTAGCTAAAGTTGTAGATGATGAGGATAATTTTGGCAATAGTTACAAGGAAATAGCCATAAATGAGGGAACTTTAGGAGTTATAAAATTATTTGGGGATGGAGATAGATTTCAGGATGATATAGATAAAATACATAAAAACAAGTATTTAATGGAACAGTTTTCGTTATTATATAAAAGATTCTTAGTTTATAGAAAATATGATTATTATATAATAGATAATCCTCCATTGGTTACGAGTAATAGTGAAGTAGCAAAACATGAATTACAAGTATTTTATTCTTTATTCGAAAATGCCAAAAATCTTAGGATCTATATAACTAATTACTCAGAAAACTCTATCCAAAATACGATAGATTACATCAAAAATATTGAAGGTAATACAACATATCCTGGGATACCGCTATCATTTATTATAAATTTGGTTCCAAATACATATGACGAACTTCAGCATGCTAAAGATAAAATGAAAAAAATAATTTCTAATCTTAATATAGCTTTTGGACTAGTTATCCCATTAAATGAGAAATTAATTAATTTTTCTGGAAATATAGTTGAAATTCCAATTCCAGAAGAAATAAATGAGCTTGCCATAAATATTATTGATAAAAAATTTGCTGATCATAAAATATTGTCTGTTGCTCCAAAATCTTTGGAAAATATATTAAATTCTAATTCAGTCATATTAATAGAGGGTGTACCAAATTCTAAGAAAACAAATCTGATATTAAATATTTCTAAAACATTAAATAATAGGAAAAAAGTAATAATATTAGTTTCTACTAATGATAGAATATATGATATATTTAAAAGAAATGATATTAATTTTATAAATATTTCTATATTGCCAAAATATAGAGAAGAAAGATTTGTGATAAAGAACATAAGTGATGTAATAAAACTTTCAAAAAGACTAAGCAACGAAATTCTTGACGAGATTAAAGATATTGACAATCCAGCTATAATACTCCATAGAACTAACGATATAACACCGGCATCTAACTGTTGCGATTTGCATGCAGAAAAAAATGAATTTTGGAATTCATTTATAAATTATTTAAAATATAAGAAAAACTCACAAATATTTTTAATTTGTGATAAAATTGCAGACGATTGCGATGAAATAAAATCATTTGTTGAGTATGATATTTACACTTTTGAAAATGGAGAATATGAAATAAGGGATATTTTGTGAAAGTAGCTAACTTGATATTCTCTCTATCCCCTTTTTTCGTATCTACCATTTTTACATATATTACTTTTGTCAGTTTTGCAACTGCAATTATTGCTTTTGGAATTTGGATTTCAATGGTAGTTGGATTTTATATATTTCTAGATTTCTTTATTTTAAGTATAAGATCTAAAAAATATTCTGTAAAACTTGTAGGAAAGGAAACTAGATATAAAGTAGCGGCATTTGTCACCTCATTTAACGAGGATCCAAAAATAGTTGAAGGAACTCTTATGTCTATAAAGACTGCTATAGGTAATTTGGGAAATGTCTTCTTACTTGATGATTCCACTAATAATAAAATCTCTACCGAATTAAAAAATTTTTGCAATAAAAATGATATAATTTATTTACATAGAGAAAAAAGAAGAGGATATAAAGCAGGAGCAATAAACGATGCGTTAAAGAATATTAGCGAAAAATATGATTTTGTAGCAATATTTGATGCGGATCAGAGACCTGTTGAAGACTTCTTTAAGCAAGTATTACCATACTTTTCAGATCCTGCAGTAGCCCTAGTTCAAGTTCCTCAAAACTACTCAGAAATAAATTCTGGGATAGCATCAGGTGCTAAATATCAACAAGAACCATTTTTAAGAATAATTATGAGAGGGAGATCCATGTCCTCAGCTTTCTCACTAGGTTCTGGTAGCGTTTTTAGAATAAGCGCTCTAAAAGATGTTGGATATATGTCTGAAAATAGCGTTACAGAAGACGCTGCTACTTCGATAAAGATTCATGAAAAAGGATATAAATCAATATATATAGACGCTCCATTAATATGGTATGGCGAACCTCCACAAGATCTTAATGCTTACATGATACAACAATCAAGATGGGCATTTGGATATTTTCAATTAACAAAAGAAATTATATTTAGTAACTTAGATTTTTCAAAATTTTTTGATTATTTTTCTGGAACATTGTATTGGATAAAAGAAGGACCTATTACCCTGATAGAATTTTTAGCTCCAATATTTTTCTTAATGTTTAAAATTCCTATTATGAAAATAAATCCTGTGTGCTACCTTTTGGCATACATACCATACTTGATTTTCACTATAGCATTATTTATTTTTGCTACAAGAGATAAAACAGAATATGGAATAAAAGGATTCTATTTTCATCAAAGTGTAGAGTATCTAGAATTTCCTAGTATAACATTAGCGTTCGTTTCATGGATAATGAGAAAAAGAACTCCTTTTAAGGTTACTCCAAAAGAAACAAGAAAATTCAACTTAAATTTAATATTGCCTCATTTATTTATACTTTTCTTACTAATATTTAGCGATATTTTAGGATTTATATGGCTATTTTCCGTAAGATCATATACCTTAGCATACGCAATAAGTATCAATATATTTTGGGCAAGCTATCAAATTCCATTTCTTATTGGTGGTGTAATTCTCTCAAAAGAATTTTATAAGGAGAAAAAATACGTTAGTATGAGTAAAGTTAATAATTAGCATAACATTTTTTTATCAAATTGGTAGTCCTTAGATATTACAAAGGATTAATAATTTCTGATTCTTATGCACCAGGCTTAGAATGGAATGATGAATTAAAGAACTATGTTGGGTTTGGATATAAATATAGAGATGTTTTGAAATATTTCAAAAAATCTGGAATTGAAATCAAAGACTACGTAATGCAATCATTGCCATTCCCGTTGATTAAAGATAGTTTAAAATTGAGAGAATATCAAGAGAAGGCTTTAGACTCATGGTTAAAGTTAAAGCGGGGCATAATAGTCTTACCTACAGGTTCTGGAAAAACTGCGGTAGCATTGAAAGCTATTTCGGTTCTTAAAGTTTCAACTATTATTATAGTTCCTACAATAGATCTAGTAAACCAATGGTATGATAATATTCTCAAATTTTTGAGAGTAAGTTCAGGAAGAATAGGAGGAGGATATGATGAAATTAAAGGAATTACAGTAATAACCTATGATTCCGCATATACTAGAATAGAAGAGATAGGCAATAGATTTTATTTTGCCATATTCGATGAAGTTCATCATTTACCTTCTGAAGGATATTCTAATATAGCTGAAATGTTGGTCTCTCCATATAGACTAGGTTTAACCGCTACGCCAGAAAGAGAAGATGGAAGACATGTTATATTGCCTAATATTGTTGGACCAGAAGTTTTCAGAATAAAACCATCTCAATTAGCTGGAAAATACCTATCTCAATACGAAATTGAAAAAATATACGTAAATTTAACAGATAAAGAAAAAGAGAAATATGATGAATTAAGAGAGAAGCTTAATAATTTTCTTAAAAAGAAGAAATTTAAATTAGATAGTTTAAGAGCTTTTCATAGACTTTTAGCTATGGCAGGACGGGATCCAGAAGCTAGAGAGGCATTAATGGCCTGGCATGAATCATTAAAATTATCAGTAAATTCTGAAGCTAAAATAGATAAACTTAGAGAAATCCTAAAGGATAGTGAACAAGACAAAATTATAATATTTACTAGAGATATTGATATGTGCTATAGAGTGTCGAGAGAATTCCTAATACCTGCAGTTACATATAAAACACCAAAAGATGAAAGAAATGAAATACTAAGGAAATTTAAGGAAAATAAATACAGAGTTATAGTAGTTTCTAATGTGTTCGACGAAGGAGTTGATATTCCTGATGCTAATTTAGCAATAGTATTAGGTGGTTATGGTAGTTCAAGACAATTTTTACAGAGACTAGGACGTATCTTAAGAATGAAAGAAAATAAAAAGGCAAAATTAATAGAAATTATAACTAAAGGAACATCCGATTATAGATTAAGTAAGAGGAGGTCTCGTGCTACCATCTGAATTATCAAGATATAGAATAATTGGAAATAATATAGTTCCATTATTAGCGTCAGAAGAAGACATATCTATAGCATCTGAAATAATTAAACTCTTTAAAGTAGGAGATAAATTAGGTAACATTCAAGATGGAGAGAAAGTTCTAGAACAAATATATCAGTATGATTCGAATCTTCTAAAATTTATTCGTGGGCTATACAGAATTATGTTAAGAAAATGTACGCTTACTGGAGAATCTCCTATAGAGCCAATACTGATAAGAAGAGAATTATTTTCTAAAGGACCGGCAATTAATGATAAAGATAGACAAAAAATACTAAATCATGTGTCAAATTCACTAAAAATCGATGCAGAAAGGTTTATGTATTCCGATTTAGATAGCGAGAAGGTAGTCTCGTCAATAGAAGATATATCTCCAGAGAAATTATTAAAGGAATATAATTTATCTTTATTACAAACTTTGTTATTCAAATGTTATAAAATTAGAGTTCAAGTTCAGGATAATTGGAAAGAAATAGCAAGAAGAATTAAGTGGCTAGGTTTGATGTACTTTGCTTACGAGAATCCAATAAGTATAGAAATCATGGGACCCGCAACTCTCTTAAAACTTACAGAAAAATATGGAAGAAATATAGCTATTTTATTACCATATATTTTATCATCTAAAAACTGGAAAATAGAAGCTGAAATAGTAATCGGAAAGAATAAAAGAAGAATTTATAAACTTGAATTATCTAATATTGATTTTATAGAATATAATAAGGAAAAATATGAAAAGGAATTTGATAGTTCAATAGAAGAGAAATTCTATAATGATTTCAAAAATAGTATTAAAGATTGGAATATCGTAAGAGAACCAGAAGCATTAGTAGTAAATAAACATCTATTTATCCCAGACTTTAAAGTTATGAAAGGGAATTTGTCCATTTACATAGAAATAGTAGGCTTTTGGACTAAAAATTACATTAGAGAAAAAATTTCAAAACTAAAAGATACTAAAGCTCCCATATTAGTGCTTTTAAATTCTGAACTCAGTAAGGAAGATTTTGAGGATTTTCAAGTAATAAAATTTAAGGGAAAAGTTAACATAGCAGAAGTTTACAAATGGTTAAAAGATTATGAAAGGAAAAATGCCAAATACGAAATAAATTATTCTTTAGATAAGGATATAGTATCAATAAAAGAAATATCTAAAAAGACTAATATACCCGAAGATATCTTAAGAAAGAATCTAAAGAAGTTTTCAAATTATACTTTTATAAGAAATTATTATATTAAAAACAATATACTAGACGAGCTAAAACAAATAGATTTCTCAAATAAAAAATTAAGTGAATTAATTAATAAATATGGAGATTATATAGTTGAGGTATTAGACTTTTTAGGATATAAACTTAAATGGATTAACATAACAGATGCTATTGTAACAAAATGATTAAAGCAGCAATATTTGATTTAGATGGAACCCTTGTATCTACTGCAAATGTTCATAAAACTGCATGGGAACTAGCTCTTAAAGATCTTAACATATCAGTAAATGTTAAACTAGATAATTTAATGGGTATGAGAACTATAGAAATTGCAAAAATATTAGGTGGAGATAGATACTTAGAACTATTTAATAAAAAGAACGAATATTATAAAGATCTTGTAATAAAAATGGCAAAGCCAACACCATGTGCAGTAGAAATTCTTAAGAATTTAAGAGAAAATAACATCAAAATAGCTATTGTAACATCTTCGCTTAAGGCCTCTGCTGAATTATCATTAAGTATTCTAAATTTTTCTCCAGATCTACTTATAGCAGGCGATGAAGTTAAAAATGGAAAGCCAAACCCCGAACCGGTTATCTCAGCATTAAATAAATTAATGGTAAAAGCAGACGAAACTTTTGCTGTAGGCGATACTATGCAAGATATTATAGCATATAATAGGTCAAATATTCAAAAAATATATTTAGTAATAAACGATATAAACATAAATAGAGAAGAAGCTAAAAACTACGGGGCAAGAATAATTAATACCTTATGCGATTTATTTAAGGAGATTTAATACATTTTTACCACCCGCCTAATTTTTACCTAATAGTTTAGTTTGATCTAAAGCAATTATTGGCCCGTGTTTAAACACTTTTACAAAACTTCTTCTCAAAGCATATTTGTTTACCTTGTAAACTATTTTTTTTAACATTTTTCTCATTCATCTCTATGTCGATTGAACATATTTTATCTTATTTTCATAATACTATAAAGTTTTTATGCCCTACGATGTAGAACTTAAACAAAATAAAAATATAATGTGGACAAATTATATAAATCTGAATATTTTTCAACGTAAACTAAAGTTAAGTATACTACAATAAGATATAGAAAAATTTATATTATAGTAATTAGGAATATAATGTTCTAGTCTTCCAGCTAGAAGCTAATAGAAAATTATTATCATAATTATTCTAGTATATTACAAAATTATTCTGCATTTTACTATGTAAAACTCTATATTTTGTCAGTATTTATTAGTATATACTTTAATTCATTCCATAATTTAATTATTATATTAAAAATTGCAGCTCTTATCTCATGAAGTTAAATTTAGATTAAAAAATCTCAATATAATTTAAATAATTTATAAAAAGATAATAAATCAGCTTCAATAAAATTTTCTCTTGTTTAGTTTTGACTCTTTCAAGATAAAATTGTCAAAATAAAAGTATACGTTTCCCTAAAGGAAATATCATAAGTAGTACTCAACTTGTTAACGTAATCTTTTTTAACCTCGCTGAGAAGAGAAGAACTTGATGGCAACAAAAATAAAATTCAAGTATAAGGGAGAAGAGAAGGAAGTAGACATATCAAAAGTAAAGAAAGTATGGAAAGTAGGAAAAATGGTATCATTCACATATGACGACAACGGAAAAACTGGTAGAGGAGCAGTAAGCGAAAAAGACGCGCCAAAAGAATTACTAGACAAGCTAGGAAAATAAATTAATTATTTTTTATTTTTTATTTTATAAAAACGTAATCTTTAACACTGTCCACATTATTTATGAATTTTCCACAATCGCAATGTTTTTAAACTTTGGTTCGTATGTGTTATTTAAGGATTGATAGAATGATTGGTGGTAATTTAAGCCCAACAGATTTAGGTATTATAATCCTCGTAGCGGTTTTATTATTCTTTGGAACAAGCAAGATTCCAGAATTATTTAGAAATATGGGCAAGGCAGTAGGGGAATTCAAGAAGGGTAGATTAGAGTCCGAAATGGAGATTAATCAAATGCAACAAACTGTTCCTCAAACTCAAGTAAGTCAACAACCCACTCAACAAACTACTCCTGCTAGTTCACAAGCTAATCCACAAGATTTAGAGAAGCAAATAAGAGACCTACAAAACCAGTTAGAACAATTAAAAAAGCAACAAAACCAAACAACAAGTTAAATAATTTTTTCCAAAAAATATTAAGATATTTAAAAGTTTTATTTAGGTGAGTGATAGTAATGCTTAGTAATATCTCTGACATGATAATTATTATTATAGTCGGTATACTGCTTCTAGGTGGAGAAAAAGACATTTCAGGAACTGTCAGAAATTTAGGTAGAACGTTTCAGGAATTTAAAAAGAGACAAGAGGAATTTAGGAATGAACTCACTAGAGAAATTAATAATGTTGGAGATATCCCTAGACAAGCCGGACAAAGTTTAGTTAATGATGTATCTTCCTCTTATAGTAGAAGATATAATTCATATAATCAGGAGAAGATTAATCAACTAGAAGAAGAAATAAGAAAAATGCAAGCAGAATTAGAGAGGTTAAAGAAAAATGGTGGCAAGAACTGAAGAAATAGCTGATCAAGAACGCCCTTTATTATCTCATTTGAGGGAATTAGCACTTAGACTTAGACGTGCATTTATAACTCTGGCTATAGTATTTGTAATTTTATTTGCGTTTGATTTTAGGTTTATCACGATTTATGGTTATTCTATACCTATAATATATCCTAATTTGTTTCATAGCATATCAACAAGACTTATAGTATTTTTTATACATGCAGAATTACCTCCACAATTACATTTATTGAATTTAAATCCCTTTGATACTATATATTCATCCGCATATATCTCTTTTTACTTCGCCTTTTTTGTTGCTTTACCTATAATTTTTAAAGAAATATGGGGATTTATTTCGCCAGGTTTGTATGAGAATGAGAGAAAATTATTTAGAAACATTATATTACCTGGTATTACGCTGTTTGTTGCCGGTTCGAGTTTTGCTTATTTCATTATTGTTCCATTTATGATGAAATTCGTGCTTATATTTACGCAATCTTTAGGTGTAGAACCTACGTTAAGTTTAAGAGCATTTATTAGTACGCTTATTACTTTAATGTTAGCAGTAGGTTTAGCATTTGAATTTCCATTAGTAATGACCATCTTATCTTATATAGGATTAGTAAAGGCTGAAACTTGGAAGAAGAACTGGAGATGGGGAGTACTAGGTTCTTTTATAATAGCATGGGCTATATCACCTGGTACTACTGGAGGAATTATTGAAACTACTATAGGATTAATTCTTTCTGCATTATTTTTTGTAGGTGTAGCGGCATCATCCTTTGCCCAAAAGAGACGTTCGGCTTCCTTAGAACTAAAACAAAGTTTAAATTCTATAAAGAGAAATAGTTAAGTATGAAGATAATAAAAAGAGATGGAAGTGAAGAAGATATAATTTATGAGAAAATCGTAGTAAGTGTACTGAAAACTGGAGCATCCATTGAGGTTGCAAGAAAAATAGCATTTATGGTAATAGGTAAATTATATATGGAAAATAAGGAAAAAATTTCGGCTAAAGAATTGACATCGTTAATATTATCCTTTTTAAGAAAAGAAAATGAAGAATGGTATAGAAATTGGATAATATTTGATAAAGTAGTTAAAAAGAGAGAAACTGAAAAAGAGATCTCATAGACTCTTCGAGAGTTGAGCATAATTTAGTGTTATCTTAAGTTAAAATAGAAAAAAATAAAGTTATGATAAACGTATGGTTTACCCTAGAGAATGATGATCTTCCAGACTTAGTGATAGATGAACTAAGGGTGCAAACACTGATTTTATAACAAATTAATAAAACGTTTTAACCTTTAAAACTTAAATAAATTCGCAAAACGTCTATTGGAAAACAAAGTTACCAATCAAAAGGACATGAACTTCCGTCTTTTAATATTTTCTTTCGTGCAATGCTGCATAACGTACAAAGATTTATAACGTCGGTGTCATTTATAATTTTCTCTACAGTAGAACTTACAGTATCCATAAACTCTACGTCAGACTGTAACTTATTTATAATCTCATTATTTCCTCTCTTACCTTTTATATAATAGTTTACTTCTGCAGTCGTTATTCCTAAAAATGAAGCTATTTGAGTCTGAGATGTGCCTTTCTTATAAAGTCCTATAACTATAATTGCTCTAATAGCAGGAATTATATCTCTACTTGCAATTTCACATGGTGCAATAACTTTCTTCAAGGCTGAAATTCCTTCTGTTTAACAGTATTAAAGCTTTTTTTAAAAAGTAATATGCTAATGTATATATTTTATACCAAATACTTCATCTTCATCAAATTTTAAAGAAAACCCTAATTTCTTTCCAATCTTTATCATTGGAATATTATCAGGAAGTGTATAAAATTTAATCTTATCTAACTTATGTTCCATTGCCTGATTTACAAGTTCCTCAACTAGCTTAGTTCCTATACCCATTTTTCTATAATTTGGAGACACTACTAATGAGAATTCCCCATCTTCATACAATGAGGCTTCTCCTACAATATTATTATCTATTTCTGCTATTAAAGTAACCAAAGCTTTTCTTGAAATTAAATTTTTTATTTCTTCTTCTGTTATTTTCTTAAAACTAAAAAATCTCATATAAAGATCATCAGGACTTAAGGAACTATACAAGTTATATATATGTTCAACATCATTTATAGAAGCTGTCCTTATTTGTAAGTTTAGGTTCACTGACATTTCATTTATACTTTCGTATTCATGTATATAATCTTGTGTCTTTACATATTATAGACAAACGTCTATAATATTTTTTAATCAGAAGAAATTTTTGATTGTAAACTACTAATTTTTAAGATATAAATATTATATATGATTAATAGTGCAAAGAATTAGAGAACGTAATAGTATAATAATTAGATATAAAATCTTATAGAGTTTTATATTTAAAATTAAAGATAAAGTAAAAATGTATCAAGCCCTATGTAGCTTTATGAAATTAGTTCTACCTTCTTCTAATTTAGGATCTCCTCCAGCTATAACTATACTCTCTCCTTCTTTAACGTAATCCTTTGAATATTCTTCCACCAATTGAGTTATCTCGTCTAAAGACCTTACTTCTCTAACATAAAACGGATAAACTCCCCAACATAATTTTAATTTTTTGACAATATTCTCATTTGGACATAAAGCTATTATAGGAACTTTTGGTCGAAGTCTAGAAATTCTTATTGCTGAAATACCACTTCTGCTATGTACGGCTATTATTTTTGACTTAGAAACCTCTGCTACATTTACAGCGGCAATAGCTATAGCATCATCAGAACTGCTCTTTGGGGGAGGTCTCACAGTTTTAACTCTCTTCTCTACTGCAGTTATTATATTATCAAGATACTTAACAGCTTCTATAGGAAAATTTCCTGCGGCGGTTTCATCGCTTAACATTATTGCATCCACGCCTTGAGAAATGGAGTTTGAAATGTCTATAACTTCAGCTCTAGTAGGCATTGGGCTATTTACCATAGATTCTAAAACTTGCGTAGCTAAAATGACAGGTTTTCCGTTTAATTTTGACAGCTTAATTATCTTCTTCTGTACAAATGGCAAATTTTCTAGACCTATCTCTACTCCTAAATCTCCTCTAGCTACCATAATTCCATCGCTTTCTCGTATTATATTATGAAGATCATTAACGGCACTCTTTTTTTCGATCTTTGATATTATCCAAACCTTGTCTTTAACCATGTTCTTTATTTTTATTACATCTTTATAGCTTATAACAAAAGATAGGCCTATAAAATCAGCACCCAATCTCAAAGCTTCATTTAGTAATTTTAGGTCATTATCCGTTATTCCAGAATCTAATTTTATATCTGGTATATTTATTCCCTTTCTTGATGTTAATATACCGCCTTCTATAACAGTAGCTTCTACTTTATCTGAATCTACTTTATCGATTTTTACCTTAATATTTCCATCAGCTAATAAAATATAAATACCTTCCTTTACGGCCTTATAAAAGAGAGGATCTTCTACCGGAATTCCTTCTTTTTCTGAAAAAACTATTTTATCTCCACTTTTTAAGTCTAGTTTACCATTTATATCTCCAATTCTTATTTTTGGTCCTGGTAAATCAACTAAAATTGATGCGTCTTTAGCATAATCTTTTATTAAATCAAAATATTTCTTATGACTATTTTCATCGCCATGAGCAAAATTCAATCTAAAAATATTAACATATTTTGATAGTTCTTTTACTTTATTTTCACTAGAAGGGCCTAAAGTTGCAACTATTTTTGTCTTTCTCATTATGAAAAACTAGTTGAAATCTGGTTAATATTCTCACAACCTTCCTTTTCTCCGTTTTCACATGCCTTTCTTAAAAGTTCATTAGCTTTTTTCTGATCTTTAAGTTTTGAATATGCTTGAGCTAATTTTAGTAATATCTTACCATTATTACCTACATCTGGTAATATTTTATCTAATTGATCTTTTCTTCCTTTAGATACTAACGTATCTATTGCTATATCTACAAATTCGCCATATTTACCTACACTAGCGTAACATTTTATGACTCTCTTAATGTTTCCACATGCTGTTATATCAAACATTTTGCCTATACTATCTAGCACTGAAACTACTGCATTACAATTTCCAGCGTCGATAATATTACATATAACCCAATTTGATTCCTTTATATTATTTGGCGTAACTGTTTTTTCAATTATATCTAACCCTTCTTTTATGTGACCATTGAAAATTAACTCTTTGGCATTAGTAAGAGTTTTAATTAATTGTCTATATTCTGCTCCCATTATAATCATTATACTCTCTCTAGCTTAAATATGTTATACCAAAAATAAGGGCCGTAAAATTAAATATTATCAATAAAACGCGACATGTAACCTAAAGATTTTATTTTATCAAGAGCTAAATCCGCGGCATATTTACCCATTGCAGGTGCATAACTCCATCCTAACCTACAAGCTCCAGTAGCTATAGTAACTTTTCCTTTTTTCCCTAATATTGGAAACCCGTCTGGAGAACACGGTCTAAATCCCATATCCATTTCATAAATGTAATTAATGTCTACAATTTTTGAAGCTTTCTTTAAAAATAGTTCTGCTCTACTGGAATCGAAAGAGAAATCTGCATCGAAACCACCCGTAATTTTAATATGATCAGATAAGGGAGATATTGCGACGCCATCATCTACTATTACTATAGCGTTTTTAAACTTAGAATTTCCATTAACTCTATAGCCATATCCTTTAAATGCAGTTAAAGGAATATTAATAAATTTAGTAGTCCATATTCCTGAAGCTAAGACAATGGAATCGAAATCGTTTAACTCGTCTAAAGACGCTATTTCCTTATTTATTACTTTTACTTTACTTATCTCGCTTGATATTCTTTTAATAAACTTCTCCGTAGAAATTCTAGATAATTCGGGGAAATAAATAGCTCCTGCAAATCCTTGTAACTCTTTTACTTCAAACCTAACAGAAAATGGGCTTTTCTTCTCCTCTTCTATTCCTTTTTCTAAACTTTTTTCATCATTATAGGCTTCATATAGACCATCATTAAAATAATCGAAATCGTTTTTTTCTTCGCTCATCTCTTTATATTGCGATAATGAAAACTCAGCCATTTCCTTCAGTGTATTCCAGGCTTCTTTTGGTGGATTTTTATTTAATTCTTTGATTAATTCGGTTAACCATAGTTTATTTGCAGATTTTATATATGTATCTCCTCTTATTGTATATTTTAACATTTTTACTATCATTTCAGTTGAATTTATTTTATCAAATCTGTATGGCTCTATTAGCCCTGCTGCATGAATTGAATAACTTCCTAGTTCGGCTTTTTCATATAAAGTTACATCAGTACCTTCTTTCTGAAGAAAATATGCTGTAAAAAGTCCTATTATTCCTCCTCCTACTATGGCTACTTTCAAACGTTTAAACCTCTGAGAATATTTTGAGCTATTTTCTTAATATTACTTTCCTTTGTTAAAAGTTCATTTAAATACTTTATATTATTTTTTATATCTTCTTTACTTAAAAAACCCATATTTAGGAGTAAAATGGATTTCTGCCAAGCTTTAATTCTAATACTAGGCTTTGGATTTTTCAGAAATTCAAGAAATCTATTTTTATCTTTTTCTAGAAAAAATCCTTCCTTAACCAGAATAGGGAAAAGATTCCATGCTTTTTTCCGTATTGTAGGATAATAACTTTTCAGAAGTTTCCAAAAATGGTCTCTCATCGCTATTACATCCCCTTTATCTAGAATACCCAAATTTATCATATCAGCCACGTGCAGCCATGCTGTGATTTTTAATTTATCTGAAGATAAACTAAGGCTTCTTTCAATACCGTCTACTGATAATATCTTATATATACTTAAATGACTCCACGCATCCTCTCTAACTCCTTGTAATTTATTCCATAACAAAGATCTTAAATAACCTCTATACCTATAAAGATAAGATGGCTCAAACTCGCTTATTTTTTCAATTTCCTTCCATGACTTTTCTCTTGTAGCTTTATTGATACTTCTCAAACCATAAAGTACTCGACTTAAATTTTTCTTTCTTGTTTCCATATTTAACCGCCCGAAGCTGTTAAGAAAATAGTAAAACTATCACCATCATGAATCTTTTCGTCCTCGATTATAGGTATTCCATCTTTCAAAACAACTACTCCTTGAACATTATATCCTAACAGTCTTAATAAGTCCTTTACAGAAGATTTATCATTTAATTCTACATTCTTCTCTGTATTTTCCCTCACTAATTTAACTTTTACTTTCACAAAGTATTTTGTTTAACACTTCTTTATTTTAATTTACCGCTTATTTCTTTAATCTTATTTATATCGCTTATAACTTCGTTTAGCGTATTTGTATTATCGGAATAAAATGATATGCCATCTCCAAAAGCACAAGGTTTTTCCTTAGGAAGACGTATTTTACCACATATTCTTGTGTTTCCTATGTTGGTAATGTTGATTTCAGTGAATGGCTTATAAATATATCCTTCACCGTCTTTTATCTCAAAATTTCCAATATATTTACCATTAATTATGTTAAAAAGTGTAATAAATGCCGCTAAATCAACAAATTCTGCCTCCTTCTGAATATCAAATTTTAAATTACCTATTTCTATCTTATCTGAGATCTTTGCATTAATTTCATGACAGTTTTCCAATTTATCTACTTTATAACTGAATAAATCCCAATTAATATTTTCTGATAGTAAACTAAATTCATCTATAGCGACTATTGTAAATCCTTTAAGACCTTTTTCATTTTTTAATTTTGTCATGCATTTTTCATATTCTTCTTGTGAAATTTTACCATTAAGAAGTTGTATGGTCTTTTCAGATAATATATCATCTATATAGTTTATTTTTAGAATTCTATACAATCCGTATCCATAACCTATATTATAAATTAATAAATATCCTTTATAGTAAATATTATAGAATCCATTCTTTAATGCTGAAAGTAAAATATTTACAGCATTCTTGTCTAAATCCTTACATAACCTTACATTTATTCCCTGTTTTTTTATCAAAATATCAGTTTTTCTTATTAAAATAGCATTTTCATTATCAATATAGAATGTAAAGTCGTTTATAATACCGTTCTTACAAATAAACATATCTTACATAAATGCTAAACCTCTATATTTAGCCATTAGTATAGATTTCTCATAACAATTCAATGCCTCTTTAGCTACAACATTCCACCTGAAGTTAGCATCAACCCTATTTATGCAATTTTGCCTAACTTTAGACCAGAATTTAACATCGCTTACTTTAACTAGATCTGCCTTATTTAAGTAATTTGAGTCTCCGTATTCTTCAGCTAGTGATAAATAAATTGCATTTTTAAGTAATTTGGCTAATGAGTCTATGCTATTTGGCTCTGAAAGAAATCCAGTTCCTTCTGGACTCCATCTTACATCTATTATGCTCTCTGATAGACCTCCTAAAGAAGATGCTACAACTGGAGTTCCTACAGCCATTGACTCTATGGCATTTATGCCAAAAGGTTCCCATCTAGAGGGGACAGCAAATACTGAAGAAGCATAATGCCATAGTTTATATATATTAAAATCTAATTTTCCTATAATTAATCTTACATTGTCTTTTATTTCAGCTGATCTATCAATTACGTCTTGAAGCAAACCATAGTCACCTGCTGGTATACCTAAGACTACTAATTTAGCATTCCATATTTCATTTACTACTTGTCTAAAAGCTCTCAGAAGTAAATCTATTCCTTTTTGGTATACTATTCTACCAGTGAAAATTACTAATGGACCGTCTTGCAATGCTTCATATGTCCAATCATCCCTTATTCCTATTCTCCATCTATTATTCCACAACATATTTCCTGAGCTATAATCATCAGGAATTACTTTCATATTAGGCAAAGACGAAAATAACCTTGATCTTATTTCCTTTCTATTAGTTGTTCCAAGATTTTTTCTTGCGTAATCTTCAATCTCTTGTATTGTCCAATCTGTACCATTATATGTAACGCAGCTTTTATTTTCCATCATATTACCAACGAATTGAAAAACATCGTAAGTAAGATAATTTTTACTAACACTAGCTATTGAATCTGCCTCATAGCAACCAAATTTCTCAATCTTTCCATCACACATATCCCATAAGGTTCTAGTTTTGTAAAGCACGTGCCGTGAAACCATCCATATATAATGATCATAATTTTCTAATCCTGCCCAATCTTCGGAGGCAAAGTGCCAAGGAGCTCCTACTTTATTAAGCAAGTGTATAGTATACATTAAAGGAACTATTATTCTCCTTTCCTCAAATGCAAATTTTGCTTTTACTCCGGCTAAAACAGAATGCCAATCGTTGACATGAATTATTGATGGAATATCATTGAACTGAATACTTGAAACATAACTCTCTAAAGCTCTAGCTAATAGAGCAGATTTTTCCATAGTATAATCATAAATTTCCCAACTGTCCATGATCTTTCCTGAAGTGTAATCTAGACCTTTAACTAATACTATTTTAATACCATCTAATTCTCCTTTTTCAAATCCTAATTTGTAAGGATAAGAATTTCCATCACTACCTTTTCTGTTTCCTATAGCCGCTATTGGCATTTCCGTAAGTCTAAGTTTATTTCTGTAATAATCATTCAAATGTCTTCCATGGCTAGGCATAATTACAGTTACATTAATTCCGTTATTGACTAAGGCTTTACTTAAATTATATACTGCATTTCCTAAACCGCCCATTGAGGCTATATTTAAAAGTTCGAACGTTATCATCCATACTTTGTCTACTTTGTCTGGTATCCAAAAAGACTCAATTCTTTTCATTTTTTAACCACTCTTTAAGATGCTTTTCGTTTTCTTTAAGGCTATTATCTCGCTTAATTATATCATTAAATTCTTTTATATTCCAAGCAACATCAACTCTTTTACCGTTTTTAGTAAAAAAGAAAGGTTCATTATTAATCTTAAGTTCCTTTAATTCATCATTTAAAAATGAATTTATGGCATAAAATTCATTAAGAAACGCATCAACAGGTGACGAATATGAACTAAAATATGAATGCACTTCTCCTGGTCCTCCTCCACCTGTAAAAAGATAATAATAATTATCACTTGTAGTAAAGTATTTCCAAGCTTTTAGAAACTCATTTCCAAGCTCTCTAGATGGCATTTCAGACCTTTTTACAGCTTCATCATAAGCCCATTGCATTAAATTGCCTAGCCAAGAAGTTTCGTCCTTATTCACGTCTGCCCAAGACGACGTAGTATCTATGTCGGTTTCATAATATGCTTCATTTATTAATTCGCTTGGTAAGACCATTTTGACGCCTCTTTTATTCAATTCCCTAGGTAGCCATCTAAGAAAATCAAGTATTCCAGATTCTGGCCAATGATGCTCCCCAAAAGTTTCGTAATCTACAAATATCAATATTGATTGCCCTGGAGAATCTTTTATCCAATTAGAAAATTTATCTGCAGTCAATGGATACTGGTTCCAGTCTCTTTTAGAAAACCTAAACGCTATATCATCACTCAATTTGTAATTTCTAAAAAATAATGATATTTTGCTATCTTTTAATTTATAAACATAGTTTGGACTTTTTCCTTTTAAATTTGATTCCTTCCCTTCCAATATATAACCTTTAAAACCAAGTTTTTCTGCTTCCTGGATAAGATCCTTTCTGGTTAGGAGTTCGGTATTCTCAAAAATCTTAGGATCTTGACCAAAATATTCCTTTATTAGTTCTTTATGTGACTTTATTTGATCTATCCATTCATATTTATCTTCCCACAAAGAGGTTACAGAATGATAATATGTTTGTGAAAGGAACTCTACTTTTTTAGTTGACGCTAATATTCTAAAAATATCTAAAACATCTTTTCCCCATTTCTCAGCTTGTTCTATAAAGGTCCCAGATAATGAAAAAAAGAATTTAACATCTCTTCCTTCATTCTCTGCGTTTTCTATTTCTTCTAGAATTATATTGGTTGCAGGCAAATAACACTTCTTTTTAACTCTTTCAAAAATTTCTTTGTTTAATTGCATATCAAAGTACTTTTCAAATACGCTTCCAGTATATCTTGGGTTCCAAAATGCGTCTTTTCTTACTCTAAAAGGTTGGTGTACTTCAAAGCCTACTATTATTCTCTCTACCATAAATTCTTATATGATTATACATAAATAAAATTGTATGAAATGGGATCCAGCTGACATAAAAGTTATAATACCTATAGGTGGAGAAGCCACAAGATTAAGACCATTGACTATAGAGACCTCTAAGGCAACAGTAAGGCTTTTAAATAGACCGATGATTGAATTCTCTATTTTAGAATTAGCTAAACAAGGAGTTAAAGAATTCATTTTTGGTGTAAGAGGATATATAAACTATAAATCACTTTTTGATACGTTTAAAGAAGGAATAGGTTTCTCTGCTAGATATAGGATAAAACCTAGAGTACATTTTAAATATCAACCAAGAGTAGATAGTTTAGGGAACGCTGATTCAGTAAAAATAAACATGGAATATTATAGAATAGAGGATATAACATTAGTAATCCAAGGCGACAATATTTTTAGAATAAATCTAAAGAACCTTATTGATTATCATTTAAATAAGAACTCTATAATGACTATTGTACTTAAGAAGTGGAATAACGTAGAAGACTTTGGCGTAGCAGATCTTGATAATGATATGCGTATAAAAAGATTCGTAGAAAAACCAAAAAAGGAGGAGGCTCCCTCAAATTTAATAAATACAGGAATATATGTGCTCTCTCCAAAAATAATGGAAATTTTCAATAACGAAGACGTGCAAAAAATGAGAGAAGAAGGTAAAATGGATTTCGGAAAGGACATAATACCTTACTTAATTGAAAATGGTTACCCTGTATATGGATATGAGATGAACGATGTATGGTTTGACGTTGGAACACCTGATAGATATTTGGACGCGATGGAGACTCTTTTGGCTACATTATCTGACCAAGAAATTGGTGGAAAGAGAATTGACGAAAATAAGAGAATATTTGTGCAAGGTTCTAGTTCAGACTCTATACGAAGAAGAAATATTATAATTAGTAAATATAAAAGAGGAAGGTTGGAAATAGAAGGAAATGCGTTAATAGGGAGACATTGCCAAATTGGAAGTAATATTTTCATACAAAATTCAACCGTAGATAATTTTTCCATTATAGAAAATGATGTTAAAATTATAAAAAGTTCAATAATGGATAGAACATATATAGGAAAAAACGTTAGAATAGAAAATTCAATAATAGGAAGACATTCCGAAATTAAAGACGGAACTAAAATAATAGATAGTGTAATAGGCGACGATGTAACTATAGGAGAAGAAAGTGAAATAGTTAGATCACGAATTTATCCTCATAGAGCAATAAACTCTGGTAGCAAAATACATGATACTATACTTACATGACTGTCTACATTAACGTAAGCATGAAGCCTATAGCAAAGATAAGAATATTATTTTATAGTTGTATTTCAATAGAATAAGGATTTTTTGTTGAAAGTATAAAAAGTTTATCAAGAGAATAATCTTCTCAAGAATAATGTTATATTCACTATATGCACTAACATAAATATAGAAAAAATGAGATACGCTAGTTTAGGAAATGGAAAGCTATTAATTAATCTTGACGAAAATGGAAGAATAGTCGATATTTACTATCCATATATAGGTTTAGAAAATCAAATTTCTGGCATTCCTATTAGGAAGGCCTTATGGGATGGTGAAAATTTAAAATTTGATTTAGATTGGAAAACAGAGGTAAGCTACTTAGATAACAATAATGTTGTAGAAATAAAAAGTGATCTGGAAAAGCCAAAAATTTCTATAACATCTTATGATTTTGTTGATATTGATCAACCTATATATTATTCAATTATAAAAATTCTTAATCATGACAATATAAAAAGAAATATTAAATTATTTTATTATCACGATTTCAATATATATTCAAATCCCTTTGGAGATACGGCATTATTTGATCCATACACTTTTTCTGTAATACATTACAAATCTAAACGATATTTCGCTACTAAGCTTCTTTCAACTTCAAATATAGATATGGACTTCACAACGTCCAAAGATGATATAACAAGAGACATGGAAGATGGAAAGCTAAGTAAGAACCCTATAGCTCACGGTAATGTACAATCTGCCATAGGTATAGATATTGAGATTGAACCACTGTCCTTTGGGAAAGTATATTATGTAATAGCAGCAGAAAAGACATTGGAAGGAATAAGAAATTTAATCAATAGAATTTCTCCAGCAGAAATAGAATCTAAATTTGTTTCTAATTATATGTTTTGGAAAAGTTGGTTAAGCAAAGGAAACAAGTTAAGCAATGAACTATCTAGACTTTACAATATAAGTCTTTTAATAATAAAAAATCATATGGATATTAATGGCTCTTTTATAGCATCTTCAGACTATTCTTTTGTAAATTTATATGGAGATTCTTATCAATATTGCTGGCCTAGAGACTGTGCATACGCTGCTTATGCATTAGACGTAGCAGGTTATGGAGAATTAGTAGTAAAACATTTCAATTTCATAAAAGATATAATTAACGACGAAGGTTTCTTATATCACAAATATAATCCAAATAAGACATTAGCAAGTTCTTGGCACCCTTGGTATTATGAAGGAAAACGAATTTACCCTATTCAAGAAGACGAAACTGCACTTGAGGTATGGAGCATAGGAAGTCACTATGAAAAATATAAAGATTTAGATGAGTTAATAGCAATTTATAAAAGAGTAGTCAAGCCATCTATGTATTTCATGATGAGATTTGTAGAAGATGGATTGCCTAAACCTTCGTTTGATCTTTGGGAAGAAAGATATGGCATACATTTATTTACTGTAGCTACAGTTTATGGAGGTTTAATCAAAGGATCTTTACTAGCTAGAGATATGGGAGATGAAACATTAGGTAATGACGCAGAGGATGTAGCAAAAGTTATGATAGAAGAAACAAAAAAGAAAATGGTATATAATGGTAGATTTATAAGAAGAATAGATGAATATGGCAATATTGACTATACAGTAGATGCTAGTATGTATGCACCATATTTCTTTGGAATGTTTAACATTAATGATCCTTTAGTTGTTAATACCATGAAAATGATTGAAAATAAACTCATTGTAAATGGGGGCGTAATAAGATACGAAAATGATTATTACCAAAGAAGGAAAAATCTTCCAAACCCTTGGATAATAACCACATTATGGTTAACAGAGTATTATGCAGATGCTGGGAATACTAGCAAAGCTAAAAGTTTAATTGAATGGGTTAACTTAAGAGCAACCAAATCTGGTTTATTACCAGAACAAGTAGATCCAGAAAATTTCACATCTACGTCAGTAATACCTCTAGTTTGGTCTCATGCTGAGTATATAATTGCTTTAAATAAATACCTTGCAAAAAGTAATATACAATGATTGATCCAGAGGAATGCGAGCAACGTGAATGGCTGATACCAACAGGAACTGGAGGATATTCTTCTTCTACTATCTGTGGTATAAATTCCAGAACATATCATGGATATTTGATAGTCCCGCAAGATCCTCCGCATAAAAGATACATGATATTATCAAAATTTGAAGATTTTCTTATTTACAATGGGAAAGAATATCCATTATCTACAAATAGATATAATTATAATGTTTATTATCCTAATGGATATAGATATTTAAATAAAGCAATTCTTGGTGAAAATTTCATAAGCTGGAATTATAATTTCGGTGATTTAAATACTACTAAAACGCTTATAGTAAATAAAGGATCAGATTCCATTTCAATATCTTATTCTTCTGAGAATGGAATGTTTAGGATTTGCCCACTTATAACATTCAGAAGCCACCATGTTGCGCTAAAAACTAGACCAGGATTTTTTGATTTCAGTATAAATAATAATATAATAGAAATTAAATTAAATGAAAAACCTATACTTTATTTTAGAATAAACGGAGACTTCTCACTAGAGAACACTCAGTACTGGTATTATAACTTTTTCTATAATTTAGACTATGAAAGAGGGTCAAATTATTTAGAAGATCTTTATAATCCATTCTGCATTGTAAGTAAATCTAACGAAATTGAAATAGACGCGTATGTTTTATATCCAAAAAAATGCAGTATTATGCACCTAAATAAAGATATAGTAAGGCTCTTATCAGCATCTAGTAGAGATTTTGTAGTAAAAGGAAAAGATTGGGCAATAATAGCTGGATACCATTGGTTTGATGAATGGGGTAGAGATACCTTTGTCTCTATGGAAGGATTACTTTTGCTCAACGGAGAATATGAAATAGCAAAGAGTATAATAAAAAGATACTTAGACTTTGAGGAAAAAGGACTTTTACCTAATGGATTTCTTCATAATGGTGAACCAATATACAAGGGAGTTGATGTATCATTATGGGCCATAAACTCAATATACTCATTTTATCAATATACTAAAGATAAATCATTTATAATGAAAATTTTTCCAAAAATTTTGGATATAATAGATTGGTATTGGAAAGGAAATGGGATAATAAATAATACTAATGGAATGTTATTCCATATAGGCTCGCCACGAACCTGGATGGATGCTCAATTTGATGGCACAGTAGTTACTCCAAGAGAAGGCGCTGCAGTAGAAGTTAATGCATTATGGTATAACGCTTTAATGATTACGAGTATACTATCTAAGGAGTTGGGTTTAGATTATACAGAATTTATTGAAAAAGCTAGAGTAGTTAAATCAGCTTTCAAGGAAAACTTTGTAGGGCAAAATGGACTATATGATTATATAGATCTTAACATGAAACCTAATGAAGAAATAAGACCTAATCAGATTTTTGCTATATCTTTGCCTTTTCCCATTATAGATAATGAAGAAATAGCTAACAAAATTCTTTTGACAGTAGAAAATGAATTATTACGACCATATGGATTAAGTACATTATCTAGAAAAGACCCCTCATATATACCATACTATAGAGGAGATAGAATTAGTAGGGATAAGGCATATCATAATGGACCTATATGGCCTTGGCTTATAGGAGCATATACTGATGCTAAAATTAGACTAGAAAAAAATATAATAAAGGTTAAGAATTTATTAAATGAGATCAAGCCTTTATTGGATATTGCAGGAAAAAATAATGGCTATATTCAAGAATTGTTTGAAGATATTCCTCCATACAAAAGCGGAGGATGTATCGCACAAGCATGGAGTGTTGCAGAAGTTTATCGTTCTTTAAACAAGATCATTACTTTTTCCTAACATCGGCTATTTTTGAAACTAAATCTTCTGCTCTATCAAAGTTATATTCACGTAACATAGCAATTTTACTGGCAGCTACTGAACCTTCTGCGTGAATCATCCATCCAAGCATATAACCGGCGAAGGGTCCACCAACTAATTCTCTTACAAATCTTAGGAGCTTAAATCTTTCTTCGCCAGTAAACTGGGGATTGCCCCTTAAATATTTCTCTATGTACACTTTTTCTTGAGGATTATTAATATCTGCAGTAGATGGAAGAGTAGATACTATACCTCCTGCTATATCAATAACGTCCTTAAGTATTTCAGGAAAATACGCATTAGAATACAATTTGCCTATGTTGGTATAAAGAGAATTAGGTACTGCTATACCACTATTTGAATCTATATTAGGTTCTAAGGCAGAAATCCTTGCTGCCATGTACATGATTTCTCTATACATTATAGAATCAATAATTTCATCTTTTACATGAGGCGCACTCTCTATATTATTATATCTAGCAGATAATTTTGCAGCACCCAAATATAGATCTGCCTCCACGGTTCTATATGATATTGCAGTAAATCTATGAAATAAGGCAAAAAGATTAGCTAATTCCCCTGCATATTTCCAATCCTTAAACATAAATACTCTTTCCCAAGGTACGAAAACATCGTCTAGTATGGTCATTGTTTCGGCTTCTGCGTGCTTAGATGCTAAAGGAGCATCTTCTTTAGATGGCAAACCTTCTATTTCTATCATAGGTCTTACTATCATTTTAAGTCCCTTAGTATTAGAAGGTATAGCGAAAGCTATTGCATGATCCTTATCTCCTTCTATCATTGCCCTATATGGTAAAAATATTATCTCGTTAGAAGCTATACTTTGAGTAGTATGAACTTTAGCACCTCTAACTACTATTCCATCATCTCTAACATCTACGACTCTTACATAGAGATCTGGATCTGACTGTTCAGAAGGCCTTTTTTGCCTATCACCCTTTACGTCAGTTTGTGCAGTAGCTACGGCAAGATCTTTAGTTGCAAGGTATTCATAATATTTTATTACATTAGAATAAAATTTCTGATCATTTAATTTTTTAGTTACTATCATCAAAGCATATAATGCGTCCGTACCTATAGCTTGAATTATATTAAATAGCCCACTGCTAAGTCTTGTTGTTTCTTGAATTAATCTAGACCTATACCATAAATCGTCAGAATTTTTAGGTATCTTATAAAAACCACTTATTTCACCTAATTTGGAATCATTAAAAGTAAGGAATTTTCTTAGTTCCTTATCTTCTCTAAAATCAAAAAAGGATTTAGCATGAGATATTGGTACTGAAAGTATTGGATGTGTTGTTACATCATCTACTTTAGTACCTCTATAATAGATACTTCTACCATCTCTTAAACTCTTAATGTATTCACTACTATTTCTTATCATAAAGATTCATTTATTTTTCTTCCTCTGATCTATAAAAACTTGCAATTTATATCCAGTCCATATTGTCTTACCAGGCTCTACCCATTCGATATCTATATCATCTGAATTTAAGCCTATTCTATTAGCTAAGAGTTCTCTTGCTTTTTTATCATACAGCGCGTCAACATTACCTTTAACAGTTTCTATTCTAATTTTTAATTTATCCATGTCATTATCATAGACGAAAACATTAAACATACCAGTAGTATCAGGAATTTCATCTACAGCATCCTCAATATATATAGGAAGTAAGAGCTTACCTTTCACCTTAAACATCCATTCTACTCTACCCGGTATCGGTTCGGAAAACCTCATATGAGTTATTCCATATGTTGGATCAGGATCTGTGAGAAACTCGTTTTTAACGTAGTCCCCCAAACTGTAACGTATTAAAGGCATAGTAAAGTGATTAAGCAAAGTAGCTATTAATTCACCTCTTTCGCCTTCATTACTTGGCTCATCAGTTTTAGGATCAACAATGTCAAATATCTCCATATCCTCCCAGACTACCAACTGCCCATCTAAACCAGGAACTTCTATTGCCATGTGTCCATCAGTAGTTCCCCATACACTTATTGCAAGCTTTGCATTAGGATGAACCTGGAAAAGTTTTTCCTTGGTATTTTTTGCTGCTGCTCCGCCATGAAGTAAAAGTACTTTAAAAGGAGTTTCCCATCCTTCTTTCTTAGCTTCTTCCCCAATAAGTCTATGCAACCATGGAGTAGTAGCTAGTACATCAACTTTCCACAGTCTGAAAATCAAATTATGCCTATTTTTCCAACTAAAGTAAGTTTCACCTCCGCCGGCTATTGCAGTGGCACCACATCTCCACATAGCTGTTTCTACTAAAGGAGGACCCCAACTGTAAAATCCACTCATATTCAAATAATTTGCGTAAACTACCGTAGGCTTTACACCAGCAAAACTCCACAGATATCTTGCCTGGGCCTCTTCAAAATAGTCCAATTCTAATGCGCCCCATCCTTGGAAAGTAGGCATTCCCGTTGAACCAGACGTTGCGCCTACAAATCTTATTCTCCTAGCTAGTTCTGGAACCATTATAGATCCAAAAGGAGGATTAGCAGAAAGATCGTTTCTTAGATCGTCTTTTCTTAAAATTGGAATTTTAGTTACGTCTCTCCAGTCTTTAATAACTTCAGGATCAAAGCCTCTAGACTTCCAGAATTTTCTATAAAATTCAGAATTTTCCCATGCCCATTTAACTATACGCTTTAATCTAAAGGATTTTAATTTATCTAAATCTTCCCTTTTCATTGTCATTATTTTCCTATTCCATAATCTTTCACTAGGATTAATATTACCTGAATTAATGTACCCTTCTTCCTTTAATTCCCTGTGAATCGACTCATAATAGCTTAAAGATGAAGACATAAAATATTGTTGCTTATACTGTTTAAAAACTTTAAGAATATTCGTAGAACCCTTTTCCAGACTTTCTTCCAATATATCCGTTATTGACCATATTTTTTAGTAAAGCGTTAGGCATATACGCACTGTATCCTTTAGAATATATATCTTCTAATTCGTATAAAATACTATCTAATCCTAAATTATCTGCAATTTCAAGTAATCCTTGTGGGAAATTAAATCCATACTTCATTACTGTATCAATTTCATTAGCATTAACTATTTTATTCTCTATAAGCCAAGATGCTTCATTTACAGCTAGTGAGATAAGTCTAGATCCCTTTACGTCAGACTCTTTAGGAAGTTCTGGTTTAGAGTATTTACCTGCAGGATAATTATAAAATCCCTTCCCAGACTTTACGCCAAGTTCCTTCAATTTTACTTTCTCACTAAATAGAGAACATTTAACATCAGTAGCCCCCCTACTTACAATAACGTTCCACAAATCTAATGAAACATCTAATCCAACGTAGTCAGCTAATTCAAAAATTCCCATTGGTAATCTAAGTTTATATCTTGCAGCACTATCTATGCCTTCTATAGTAGCTTCTTTTGCTTCAACTTCTCTACAAGCCTCTTGTAATAGTCTAAAATATATTCTATTAGAAACAAAACCTGGAACTTCTACCTTTAGTCTAACTGGAATTTTATTCATTTTTTTAGATAATTCTATTATTTCATTTATAGTATCACTAGAAGTATATTTACTTGGAATTATTTCAACAAGCTTCATTATAGGCGGTGGATTAAAGAAATGCATTCCAATGACCTTTTCTTTTCTACTAGTTATTTCCGCAATGTCTGATATAGGAATTGAGCTAGTATTAGTAGCAAGAATAGCGTGCTGGGGGGCTACTCTATCAAGTTCACTAAAGACTTTTCTTTTTAAATCTATTATTTCAGGAACTGCCTCAATTGCAATATCTATATCCTTCGCAACGTCATATGTAACAGCCATCTCAATCTTACTCATTATTGATTCAGGAGAATCTTTTATAGTACCTTTTTCGTAAAGTTTTTTAAGAGATTCAAGCATTTTTTCTTTAGCTCTATTAAGAATTTCCCAAGAGATATCTACTAATTTAACATCAAATCCTGATATAGCAGCAACTTCTGCTATTCCATGTCCCATTGTACCGGAACCTACGACCAAAATTTTCATATTAAAACACCAGACGTGTTTAATAGAGATTAAACTTGATTAAATAATTTATACTTCATTATTAATATAAGAGTATGTGAAAGCTGCAGTTTTATATAAATATAATGAAAAATTAAAAATAGTTGACAATGTAAAAATTGACGAGCCTAAAGCTGGAGAAGTAAAATTAAAGGTAGTAACAACAGGAATGTGCCACTCCGATGTAAATGTATTTGAAGGAAAAACTCCTGTTCCAACTCCAGTCGTAGCTGGCCACGAGATTGCAGGAATAGTGGAGGAGATAGGAGAAGGAGTTACTAGAGTTAAACCAGGAGATAGAGTAGTTTCGGCATTCATACATCCATGTGGAAAATGTAGAAATTGCGTATCAGGTCATGAGAACCTTTGTGAAGTTTTTTCGCAAGTAAGATTAAAGGGAACAATGATGGACGGAACCACTAGACTAAGGATAGACGGACAGCCAGTAAGAGCATTTCTAGGAGGAGGATTCGCAGAATATTCTATTGTTGGCGAAAATGCTCTTACAGTAGTTCCACCAGACATGGATCTAGAGAAAATAGCAGTACTTGGTTGCGCAGGCTTAACAGGATATGGTGCAGTAGATTTAGCAAAAATAGAACCTGGAGAGACGGTAGCAGTTATAGGAGTCGGAGGTGTAGGTCTTTCAGTTATACAACTCTTGAAAGCCTCGGGTGCAGGAAAGATCATAGCTTTAGGAACTAAAAAATGGAAGCTAGAAAGAGCAATTGAATTAGGAGCTACTGATACTATAAATACGGAAGAAACGGATCCGATAAACGCTATAAAGGAAATAAGTAATGGAGGAGCTGATGTTGTTATTGAAGCAGGAGGAAACGAGAAGACTATCCAAATGGCACTAGACTCTGTAAGAATAGGAGGTAGAGTAATCCTTGTAGGATTACCTCCAGCTAATGCATTAATACCAATTAAAGAAGCTTCCATAGTCAGAAATGGGATTACGATAATTGGAAATTATGGAGGAAGACCAAGAGTAGATATGCCAAGATTACTTGACATGGTAAAATTAGGCAGATATGATCCAACCAAACTAGTTACTGGAAAATATACATTAGATGAAATAAACGAGGCTGTAAAACTTTTACAGGAAGGTGAAGCAATTAGAAGTTTAATAGTACAAAAATAATTACCAAATAGACAAATCTGCTGTTACTAATCCTAACGCTCTAGCTACATCTCTTAAAGAGACTACACCTATTATTTTCCCAGATTCTATAACAATTAAATGTCTAATTTTTTTAGTCGTCATTAAAAGTGCAGCATCGCTAACATCCGTGGAAGAATCTGCAGAAACTAAGTTAGTACTCATAATATCTTTTATAGGAGCACTTAAGGATATGTCGTCTGCAATAGCATAAACTATATCTCTCTCAGTAACTATACCTTTAGGTTGTTCACCCTCAGTTATAAGAAGAGAACCTACTCCTTCCTTTTTCATAATCTTACATGCAAAAGATATAGTAGTATCTTCTTCAGCCGTTACGGGAGGCCTAGAAACCAACTCTTTTAATATCATCGCTTATACTTAACTATAAAGAGATATTTATTACTTACTAGCTAAGGCTCTGTTTCGTTATCATTCTTTCAACTCTATGGAAGATTAACACATACCTACTGTTTCTTGTCTGATAGAACGCATATGTACTTTCAACTCTATGGAAGATTAACATACAGAAGAATCTTAGAGCAATTTCTTCACCTATAAGAACCTTTCAACTCTATGGAAGATTAACGGAAACTTTTGGCGGAGTTTTGCTCCACTGGATTAGATATCTTTCAACTCTATGGAAGATTAACTGCTAGCGTCTTGGCCTTACATTTTAGGAGCGATAGCAATCTTTCAACTCTATGGAAGATTAACCATTGGGTTTGTTGCTTTAGTGGGAGGAATCGTCGAGTACCTTTCAACTCTATGGAAGATTAACAAATGTACTTAGTAACAATAGTATACCAATCATGCCCAGACTTTCAACTCTATGGAAGATTAACCGATATTATCAAGGTAACATATACAGTATGGGGAAATGGCTTTCAACTCTATGGAAGATTAACAGACGTTTGTACGTCTTCAGCATACGTTAGCCATAATGTCCTTTCAACTCTATGGAAGATTAACAATAATCCAGATAGCTCAACTTGCGGGATTTGGGAAGTTACTTTCAACTCTATGGAAGATTAACAAAAACCTTGAGGAGTAAAGGCATAGTAATAAGTGATAGAACTTTCAACTCTATGGAAGATTAACTAGAGGTGAACCTGTGGATTTTAGTAAGAATATTATTGTCTTTCAACTCTATGGAAGATTAACCAATTTAAAGGGTTTGACCACGCGTACTTAGACTCACAACTTTCAACTCTATGGAAGATTAACCAAAAGAGGTTGGTTGGAAATATTTTTCAACAATAATACTTTCAACTCTATGGAAGATTAACAAAGAAATATTTAAAAACCCCCCAATATTTCTCAGAGAAACTTTCAACTCTATGGAAGATTAACATTTCAGATGGTGAACTTGCAGTTAATTTTAAACAATTTTTCTTTCAACTCTATGGAAGATTAACAGAACACATAAGGATATTCTTAGACTCAAATGCAGACAGGCTTTCAACTCTATGGAAGATTAACTAACGTTTTCAATGCATAGCTATTAATTATTTTGTAAATTCTTTCAACTCTATGGAAGATTAACCAACTTCACCTGGGATACGTGAAAGAGACGAGACGATCTTTCAACTCTATGGAAGATTAACACGTACCAGCGGATGGTCGGAACTCCTGAACTCGTAAAGTACTTTCAACTCTATGGAAGATTAACGCGTCGACCATGTCAACGCCCACGCCCCAGCTCATTTCTTTCAACTCTATGGAAGATTAACATTATTATTTAAAATCAGGGTTGAAATTGCAAAACTCAAACTTTCAACTCTATGGAAGATTAACTCATAGATAATATTGACACTTATAAAAAGAAAACTGCGGAACTTTCAACTCTATGGAAGATTAACTGTACTGCTCCAGTCACAACGTTGACTATTGCGTTTAATACTTTCAACTCTATGGAAGATTAACGGTTCTCTTTAACAGAACCTAACGGTGTCTTCTTAGGTGCTTTAAACTCTATGGAAGATTAACAGGTTTTGAGTTTTTAGAGTCTGGCGATAAGCCAGAAATTCTTTCAACTCTATGGAAGATTAACTCGAAAAGTTAATTGAGAAGGTAAATTCGAGTAAGAAACTTTCAACTCTATGGAAGATTAACATGGTGGAGCAGAATACGACTTTAGACTAGAATATAGCTTTCAACTCTATGGAAGATTAACTTCCATGTTAGCCTATAGGTATTCTGTTGATGGTACTTTTATCTTTCAACTCTATGGAAGATTAACCTTATACTCAAACCGACAGAAACAGCATTAATTACTACCTCTTTCAACTCTATGGAAGATTAACAAATGGCTCAAAAAAACTCCCCAGTTTAGTGTAGGAACTTTCAACTCTATAGAAGATTAACAGCTGTAAAGTAAAAGCTGCAAAAGTGAAGAGTTAGACTTTCAACTCTATGGAAGATTAACACATTTTCTACTGCGTCAGCACCGACACCTAACGGTTTTACTTTCAACTCTATGGAAGATTAACTAGGTTTCAGCACTTTAGGGTATTCTTTTCTCAGCGACGACTTTCAACTCTATGGAAGATTAACTTAAAAATCGGGGTTTCTTATATGGATAAAGTGAAAGCTTTCAACTCTATGGAAGATTAACAAATCATCAGTCGGCGGTTCTAGATAAGCGTTAGTAAACCATGCTTTCAACTCTATGGAAGATTAACACGGAGTGGATTATACGTTTATGCTTTATGACGTTGATGATACTTTCAACTCTATGGAAGATTAACGATTTGTAATTGATGTAGCTTATTTACAGTAGTAAGGGCTTTCAACTCTATGGAAGATTAACGTTTTTTTGGCTATTGATGGAGACGATGATATAAATTGAACCTTTCAACTCTATGGAAGATTAACAGACTTTATGAATGATAAGCTCAAGATCCTGGACAAACTTACTTTCAACTCTATGGAAGATTAACACAATATACAGCACAGTTTACAATGTTAAGTCTTATTTCTTTCAACTCTATGGAAGATTAACCCAGCATTTCTTCTACCTGAACGCTGCTACTGGCGTATCTTTCAACTCTATGGAAGATTAACAGCGGGAAAAGCAAAGCAGCTTAGAAAGGAGCAAAGAAAGCTTTCAACTCTATGGAAGATTAACCCGTACTAATCGTGGTTTATATAATATCATTCTTTCTATCGTTCTTTCAACTCTATGGAAGATTAACACTTGCCTAACTTCATTCTAATTCTTCTAATTCTATCTTTCAACTCTATGGAAGATTAACTATTCTATGGATGGAGAAATATAATGAAATGGATGGCTTTCAACTCTATGGAAGATTAACCCATTAAGTATAAGCTTATTATCATTATTACTAACTCCTTTCAACTCTATGGAAGATTAACAAAAGGCTAATAAAATGGGGATTTGTAGAAGCTGAAGGTATCTTTCAACTCTATGGAAGATTAACGGTTGAGGCTAGTGAGGTTCTTCGTAGGTGCACCAACTGCTTTCAACTCTATGGAAGATTAACGTAATTTTCCAACTGTTTTACCAGGAAATCCAATCCACATCTTTCAACTCTATGGAAGATTAACATGTTCTCATTATCGTTGGGTGGAATGTAATGAAGCCGTTCTTTCAACTCTATGGAAGATTAACGAATATAAATCAAAATGACAAAATAATTCAAAGGTATAAACTTTCAACTCTATGGAAGATTAACAGTCATGTATCTCAAAAATGTCGAGTCCTCTCTGGTAACACCTTTCAACTCTATGGAAGATTAACTGTAGATTATAGTAATAGCATGTGGTGCATGAGACTTCACTTTCAACTCTATGGAAGATTAACTCCACTGTTGAACCACATCCCCAGAACACTTCGATACCTTTCAACTCTATGGAAGATTAACTAATTCTAACTATGAGGCTAGAGGAAGGGCGTGTACTAACTTTCAACTCTATGGAAGATTAACCGAATGTTTTTATACTTCTATTATTTTTCTTTTTCCTTCTTATTTAAGGTTTTCTTTTTGTTGGTTTTTTAGTTGTTTTCTTTTTTTCTTTTTTAGAATTTTTATTCATTTTTTATCTATCCCGTGTGATTTCGGGATTCTCATGAAGAGAAATTTTTTGTCTTCATAAACAGAGCGTTAAAAAATTTTATCGTGAAGTGAAAGATTATCCCGATTTTAGAAAAAAATATAGGGATGAAAAGAAAAAATGGAAAATGCTAACAATCTCTTAATAATGAAATTTTCATTCTCACTTCATTAAGCAATTACCTTAAGTACTCATAATACCGAAGGAAATTTTAGGATAAGCAGACTAAATCAGTAATGTTTTAGTATTTTTAATTAATATTACTAAATTTCGTGAAGTAGGGGTCTTTTTATATTGCCTATTATTTTCTCACCCTTTTTCTCTATCAAATAGGTCTTCTTTTCTGTCTTTTGGTCTTTCGTCAAATAACAGGTTCTGCCCCAGAAGTAAATAAGCTTGTACCATTTTCTCTCTTTTTAAATTTCTGAATAATAATATGATTAATACGAATCCAGCAGAAAGAAATGCCTCCTTCGATAAAGCGAAAGCTGCTAAGAATATTTCTCCTAACGAACTTGTAATGGTTTTCTTCCTACTTTGTCTATTAATGGAATTCCACTGAACGAGAAGCTGAAAACCGCTGATACTATGATGGAGAACATTGCAGGGTTGTGAACTATCACGCCCTTTCTCGGTAGACCCAAAATCTTATTACTAAAAATAATTTTTATTTGTTATTAGTAATTCATGAGGATTTAATGAAATTAGATAATTAATTTTACAGTATTTTTTAGAAATTTTTAAGGATTATATTAGATCTTTTATATTTCTACAAGTAAACTGAGGAATATTATAATATTAGAAAATGATAAAGACATGAATAATGAAATCTGCTTTATTTGTATCAATTATTTAATACATTATTCTTATTACTTATGTTTATGAGTATAATAAAATATATTCTTTTACTTATGAAGAAAAAATATGAGGTTTAGTGTTGAATTCATATTTTTAAAATAATTTTGGATCTACCGTCAGGAGGGGTCTTCCACCCCCTTTGAACACCTGATCATGATAAATTCCTATTGACAACGTTAGTCAGAATAGTCAGTTTGCGTATCCAGTTAGTCATAGAGGAACTATACTCAGGAGAATGAGGGCTAGTATGAAATACAATGAAACCCTATGGAGGTCTTACATATAACTATAAAATACTTAATTTAATTGAAACTCGTTATCACTAGTATTTTCGAAAAGTTCTTAGACTAGGATTTAAATGTAAATCCTTAAGACTAAGGCTATAAACTTTCTGAAAGCGCTAACATTACAATAAATGTATAGTGCACCCATACTGCATTATCTCGCCACTCACTTGCATATTATTAACTAAATGAAAGAATTTTTGCTGAGTTAACTGGAGTTTTTACATTTTTTAATTGAATAAAGCTGGAATCCTAGGATAGGCTTATGCTACTTACTTAATATTTTTCAAAATTAAAAGGAACTTGATTAGCACATTGTTTTAATAACCTCTTTGAGAAGTTCATACATATGAAGAGCGGAAAAGAGGGCGAATATTATTTCGTAACAATTGAAAATGATGAGGAGTTGGAGAAGTTAAAGGAATTAACGCTCAAGAAAGTTAGTGCTAGAAACGGTAAGCTTTCTTATGCCTCCCAATCCTCCAAGTGAACTACCACGTCCTAACGGACGTGGCTTCCTGCTTCAAAGCCGAGGCTTGCCAAAGGTAGAGGTCTCAGCTCCACAGGCACTAAGGGTCGTTCCGACCCCGAGCACTAATGTGAACCCACAGTATCCCCTTATGGGACTGTCGAATGGAGCAGAGGCGTACCACATAGACCCTCGCTTTAACCAAGGCGTCTCAGCGACGCTTACTCCGTCAGTGACTGCCATTAATAGAATATTTGAAAAAGAAGTATATAAGTTTTACAAAGGGGGCAATCCATCTCCACCCTTGCGGATGGAGTCTTACGCCCCCTTTGAACCCCTTGTTAAGATAAAGATCGTACAATTTTTTGGTTCAAAACTATAAATTATCCTTATATCTCCGGTTACTTCTATAGAGAATAAAGGCCTTCCGTCCTTATCCGTTTGGTTCTTCAATTTCTCTCTAGTATACTTTTTAGGGTCTTCTCTGAGCAAATATAATCTATCAAAGATTAACATTACAACTTCCTCATGAGGAAATTTCTTAGCCAAAAATTCAGATAATTCTTCAAGATTAGTTATTCTCTTCCTAAACATGAACTTCAATTCTCACTTCTCACAAGCCACGATAAAAGAATAGGAAAAATGTATTTAAAAATTTTTCTACTCATTTATTATCTCATTAGGGATAATAGTTGTAATAATGATAATAGTGGTAATCATAGTAGTGAATGAAATGTATTGCTACAAACAGCATTACTCCTAAGAGGATTGCCAAACCATTGACAAATGGATTATAATAAGAAAAGTGGGCGAAAGCAATTCTCCTCCATTTTCCATTCACTTTATGGTATCCCTCTCTCGGTGAAGACATCAAGAAGCATATGAGAAGAACCAACAAATCATTAGGTGACTACAGAAAGAGGGAAAGGGTTTAAAAAGGAACTAAGCCTCATGGGGTACTTCTATCATAGAGACGGGTTTACTTTTACCTATAGCGTCATATTGATGATGCTCCTCTCTAACCCCAAATGGAGTTTTCAGTATTGTATAACCATAACCATCATTACTAAAATCTCTTATCCTTATATCACGAACTAACAAACCGTCTATCATTGCTATTTCGCCGGCAAACTCCTTAGGTTCTTCTATTAAACCTATACCGTAAATATGACTTTTCAAGACACTATTTTCCCTCTCTAATTTATCTGAAGAAAATATTACTCGTATTTCCATGCCGAATAACTTTGCTATGTCTCTCTTTTCACTAGTATTCCCTATATAGGAAAATACTAGTCTACTGTTTAAAACCGTAAAGTGTATCTGATAGTTCTTCCAAACTAAGCATTTCCGCAACTTCATCTACCACGTCGTCTGGAACTTTCTTTACCTTACTTGAAATATACCTATATAAAGTACTCCGATCCACGCCCAGCTTTTGTGCGACATAGCTTAGCCCATATTTCTCTGTCGCTTTTTTTCAAAATTCGGATTTTTGCTCACTATCGAGTTTATTTATGTCAATCTTTGTAGTAATCTCACATTCTATTATTAAATGGTGAGGGTGTTGCAAAAATATCCTTCACTGTTGCAGATCCATTATATTTATAGAGGACTTAACTCTCTTTCAATTCAAGGGAAAATTAGTGCTCCGGCCGGGATTTGAACCCGGGCCACGGGCTTGAGAGGCCCGCATACTTGACCGGGCTATACTACCGGAGCAATTAATACTAGAATATAAGGTAATATAAAATTTTCCAGCTTAGCCTATAATTTTTATTATTTCTTTTATTGCAGCTTCTATATTATCACATAATAATTCAGCATAAATTATTTGATTATAAGCTATGACAAATCCATTACAAGAATTTATAAAAGAAAAAGTATATCCTTTTCTATCGAATTCTATTCCCCTTAATATTTTCTTAAATCCATTGGAGTTTATTGAGTATATTAATTTGCCTTCAGTATATATTATCCTTTCATAATCAGAACGTGAAATACGTTTAGAAAATTCGTACAAAGTCAGTCTTAATATGTCCTCTTCTGATATTCCTTCTTTACGTAATATGCTGGGGACTTCAAATAATCTACTAGATTTTTCTATTGCATTATTAATGTCCTTTTTTATTCTCTTAGCGTCTTTTAAATCCCTTATACACTTTTCTACAATTTTATTTGAATTTTTAACGTCCCCTATCCAGGAAAGTAAAAATGCTCTATTTAAGTCATCAATACAGCTCATGGCTTAATCACCAACATAAGGGAACTAAGTCCATTATAGTTCATTACATATGATAAAAGTGAATAATTATCTGGATATCGTAGGTTCTCAAGATTTAGTATATCTTTTTTAATATTCTCTGCAGTTATATATCTATTGTAATTTATTGATGATCTAGAGTTTACTAGTAATATGGCAGATTTAGTAATTCCTAAAAATTCTACTAATTTTTTATTATTGTCTGAACTAATAATAGTATCTGGAGAAACACCTAAATATTTAACTATTCTTAATGGAATAATTCTTGAGATATCTATATCGAATTTAGTGTAAAGAATAGCATATGTTAAACTTTCACCTAATGTGGCCGAAATATCGCCAGAAAATAATTTGCCTGACCATCTGCCGTCATAGTAATCTATTAGATTATCTGCTATTCCTTCCACTATTCTACCACTGAATATTCCTAAAATAGTAATTAATTTTGGATCTATTTCTAATTCTTCAAAATAATCTCTACTTTCAAATTCGTCTAAAATACAATTTACAACTTCATTTAAGTCTGAATTTGAGTCTTTGTCAGTATGAGGTAAAATGTCTGAGTCTATGCTAATCCAATATAGTTTAATCTTCACGAATATTAATTAAAGGACTACAAAATAAAAATTTAGGGTTTTAGAAGTACTTTGCCTACTTTATGTTTATCCTTCAATATTTCATATCCTTTATCAATTTCTTCCAAATTTACACTTCCAGCAATTACTGGAGATATCTTACCTTCTGCAGTAAGCTTTAATGCGCCTTCTACATCTTTCTTTGTAGCACTAGCATGACCAATTATTTCTATATCTTTTAGTATAACGTAACCTAATTTTAGCTCATAAATTTTTGAAGGATCGACATTACCTATTTGAACTATCCTACCACCCATCCAAAGACTTTTAAGACTTTCATCGAACGTAGGAGTTCCTACAGTATCTATAACTACGTTAACGTCGTCTATTTTTCTTGCTTCTTTAGAAAAATTTGTACCAACTATAACATAGTCTGCATATTTCTTTATAATATCTGCTTTTTCTTCTGAAGTTGTTACTCCTATCACTTTAGCACCCATAGCTTTTGCCACTTGTAAAGCATGTATTCCGACTCCTCCACTAGCTCCAGTAACCAATACTGTTTCTCCTTGTTTAAGTTTAGCTCTTGTCAAACCTCTATAAACCATACCAGTAACACAAGGCACTAATACAGAACCTTCATCTTGAGTTCCTTGAGGGACTTTTACTAAACTTGTCACTTTAATTTTTGCATATTCTGCAAAAAATCCGTCTAATTCCTCAGAATAACCTAATCTGGAATGGCAATATGCCTCTTCTCCTTGCTTACAATACTTACAAGTGCCATCTGGAGCGTAAAGAAGAGAAACCACTTTGTCGCCTTTTTTAAAGTTAGAAACGTTATTTCCAATTTCTTCTATAGTACCTACAACCTCATGTCCTAATATTACAGGGTATTTCATTCTTGGATAATAGCCTTGCAACTGTAATAGATCTCTATAACATAATGCTGCTCTATCTACCTTTATTACTACCTCATCTGAGGAAGGTTTAGGATCAGCTACTTCTTGGATCCTATAACCTTGTTTATATCCAGTTACTACAACTGCCTTCATAAATTTAAACATGTTTATATTGCTTAAAAATATATCTGAGACATTATAAGAACATTTTTGATATTACTATTAGCTATGGTTTTGTAGTAAAAGTAATTTTCAAAATTCTACATCCCCGTTTTAATTCCTTCATTATAAAGACATTTGTAGATATAAGGATTTTATCTTTTTATAATCTAGATAATAATATGAAACTTAAAGTCCCCCCAAGGATAAAAGTGTTAGAGGCGTTAGGGGCTATAGCCGATGGCAGAATCAAAAAAGTCGAAGATCATTATGAGGTTATTTCCTCCGAAGGAGATCGCATTTACAATGTAAAGATAAATGGAGAAAAAGCATATAGTAACGACAATGGAACGGTTTATAGAAATTATATAGGATATCCCATAATAGCAGTACTAATGTTAGAAGGTAAATTAAAATATGATGAGAAAATATCAAAATCCCTAAAAGGAATAGATTGGAAAAGACTTAATGAAACATATAAAAATTATGCTAAAGTAGAGGAAATAGTAGATAAAATAGCTGAAGAGAAAGGAGTTAATAAGGAGGAAATAAACAATATAGTAGAGGAAGTTTTAAATGAGCTCAGAAGACTATCTCTTGAAAAAGCTTCCTGAACCATTATTTTCAGTGAATAAAGATGTCATTAGAAGAATTAAATACCAAATACAATGCGTTTATAACAATTAAGGAGGTAGCTCCTAATTCTAACGGCCCATTATCTGGGCTAACATTTGGAGTTAAGGACATTATACTTACAAAAGGAATTAAAACCACTGCTGGCTCTAAAATTTTAAAAGATTATATTCCACAAAACAATGCATGGATAGTTAATAAAATACTTAATAACGGTGGGAAAATAATAGGGAAGACAAATACTCATGAATTTGCTATAGGTGCTACAAATACTTCTTCTATAGCTGGACCAGCCAAAAATCCTATAGATCCTGAAAGAATAAGTGGAGGATCAAGTGGAGGATCTGCTGTAGCTGTAGCACTAAATATGGTAGATGTTGGTATAGGAACCGATACTGGAGGTTCTATAAGGATTCCTGCATCATTATGTGGAGTTATTGGATTTAAACCTACTACTGGAATAATACCTACTACTGGAATAATACCATTTAGTTGGACTTTTGATACAGTAGGCTTTCTAACTAAAAACATGAATACTTTAAGGAAAGTTGTTGAAACTGTAATTCCAGTTGAAAATAAAGATGTTCTAATTTCTAAAACACGATTAAAACCGAGATTAGGCATCTTTCTATTTTCTGACGATCCTGCATCAAGAGCGTTAAAACCATTGTTGAATAAGTTAACAAACTATTTTGATTTAGTTGATATTAATCTGAACTTTCTCCAATTTTTCGGTGGGAACATAAGAGGAACAATAGCATTAGCCGAGGGTGCAAGTTATCATCGTGATTGGATAGAATCAATTCCTGGTGAGTATTTTCCTGATGTCAAAGCTTTATTAATGGAGGGAGTAAAAATTAAGGCTATAGACTATTTAGAATCTCTAAGAGCTAGGAGAGTCGTCCTGGAAGAGTATATAAAAGCATTTGAAAATATTGACGCAATAATCTCTCCTACAACTAAAATTCCTGCACCTAAAATAAGCGAAGTAATAGGAAAAGAAAAGGATTTTAGAAGCTTGCTTGTAGCTAATACTGAGCTTTTTAGTGTAGTAGGTGCACCGTCAATCAGCATACCTGCAACAAAAATTAATGGTTTACCTATAGGTCTAATGATAAGTGGAGAACCTTATAATGATGGAGTTGTATTAGACATAGCTGAAAAAATTTTATCTATTATCCAATAGATTTTCTTATAAGAGCCATTTCTTTAGCATATTGCCTTATTTCTTCTTCTCTTTTTTCTCTGCAAGCTAAAAGTAATAAAGAGGACAACAGAACATGTTTTTTGGAATTGAAATCTTTATTATCTATCTTTATTCCTAGGTTGTTTTCGAGAAATGTTATATCGTTTTCTATCATCTTTATTATATTCTCATCTATATTCCATATTTTTCGTATTAAATCCAGTGAATCTGGATTTATATATTTCGCACTTTCCTCTAAGTCCTTTTTCATCATGATGTAACTCTTGTTTAATAGATCCGTTTCTTCATTAGATAGAGAAAGTAACGAAGAAATTCCAAATATTTCTGGTGGCAGACCTATAGAGTACAATGTTCCAACAAATGTTATTGCCCTAGGTAGGGTTACTTTTCCAGTACTTCTAGCATATCCAAATAAGCTTATATGAAGTTTTCTAGCTCTCCTCTTAGGTAAGAAAAATGCTATGTAATTTATAGCAGGAGCTAGACTTTCAATAATTGGTTGATAACTTACTACATATCTCTCTATTATCCTCTTAAGGATCTTCTCTTCTTCTTCCGAAAATACTAATGGCTCCGTTATTCCTGTGTTGTTTATATTATTTATAGATTCTTTAATTTTATTCTCTTCATAATCATATTTATATGCAGATTGTATAGTAAATGTATATACGCCTTTATACTCTTTAAGATGATTCTCGTAATTATCAGGGCTTAAGTGGCCTCTAAAAGGTAAAGAACCTACTCCTATTATTGGAAATATATCAATGTTCAATTTAGACTTTAACGTATATAATTTGCTTAGTGCATACTTTGCGAGAAGTACTGCTGAAAGCATTCCATAATTCATAGCTGGATCAGACCTTGCTATAAATATCCTCATATAATTGGGTTTTATCGCTTTATAATACCCAGTGACTATATCCTCAACTTTTAGGAGTGAGTCTTTATCTTCTATTAAAGGTATAACTTCAACCTTTTTTGGATTTATTTCTCCTACAAAATCTTTAACATATATACCATCATTAAGTTCTATATTTTCCTTACCAGATACTGCCTTTTCATAGTACTTTGCTACGGCAACTATTTCAGTATAGTCTGTTGTAAAAGGAAGAATTACTTCGAAAACTGGTATAACTTTTTTGTTATAGAATTTTTCTGCTACATCATAGGCTATAGGTATGCTTTCCATGGTTTCTGCAAAAACTTTTCTTTCTGCACCTTCTATTTTAGGGTTAGGTAACCTATAAGTTAGAAATATATCCTGACCCAATAGGTTTTCTTTAAAATATTCTGAATAATTTGATAAAAGTTTTCTAACTACGTGAGTATCTACATCTTTACCTTCAGCGTCCCACATTACTTCGTGAGTCCCTAATGTCATATAAGAATAATATGCTTCAACTACTTCATCGTCTCCTTCTATAACTTCACTTCTAGCCCATTCTGGCACTCTTGCGTTATCTGGGTGTTGTGTAGACATAGTTCTAGGTATTTTTCTCATTTGTACCTTTTTCAAAACTAACATTTTTAAGATTTAATTATACACTCAAGATATGGTTTTAGAAAAAGGTCAAGAAGCTCCAGATTTTGAAGCTGAAAGTAGTAAAGGAAGAATAAAACTCTCTTCACTTAGAGGAAAAAAGGTTGTATTATATTTTTATCCTAAAGCATTTACGCCTGGCTGTACTAGAGAACTTCAAAGATTTACTGAGCTTTATGAAGAATTTAAGAAGAATAATAGTGAAGTTATAGGAGTAAGTGTTGATAGCTTAAATACACAAAAGAAATTTTCAGAGAAATATAATTCTACTTTTCCACTAATTTCAGATAAAGAAAAACAGATTGTAAACACTTATGGTGTTATTAATGAAAAAGGAACCAGTGCTCAAAGAATTACGTTCATAATAGACGAGAATGGCAAAATAATAGAAGTTTTGAAAAATCTAAAGAAGGCTGAAGAGCATGCAGATAAAGCCTTAGAGATAGTAAAATCTAATTAAGAACTCTAGTATATGGTTTTTTCTTAAATGATTCTATAGGGTCTTGCAAAACATTTGGAATCTCATTAATAATTTCTGTAGAAAGTATATGATTACCTTCTTTAGCATATACTAAAGAACCGGCTAAACTATTGATAAAAACTCCTATAGACGCAGCATTAAAAGTAGAAAGACCTTGAGCTAGTAAAGTTGCCACTATTCCCGTTAAGGTATCTCCAGTTCCACCTACAGTCATTCCAGGATTTCCTGTCTTATTCAATTTGAATTTTTTACCATCGCTTATTACATCAAAATACCCTTTAAGTAGCACAGTACAGTTACACTCCTTAGCCTTTTCAATAACTTGATTTATTCTTTGTATTGGATCTTCTAAGACATCTATTCCAAAAAATATTTTAAACTCTCCAGCATGTGGTGTTATTATAAAGTTTTGATATAATTTCTCTCCCCTTATTGCTTTTAAAGCATCAGCATCAATTACGGCAAACTTACCCTTTTCCTTCATATAATTTACTATTATCTTTGATGCTTCTATAGTCTCGTCAGAGAGCCCCATACCTGGACCTATTACTATAGAATTTACCTTATCTATCCATGGCTTTAATTCGTCTAAATTATTAGGATTTATATTTTTCCCTTTTAGTTTTATTGTTATTAAATCCGGTGAATATGAGGCTATTATAGAGGCAGTATCTTCTGGTGAAGCAACATAGACTAAATCGGCTCCGGTTTTTAAGGCAGCAAGTCCAGAGAGACTAGGCGCTCCACTATATGTCTTGCTTCCGCCTATAATTAATACTCTCCCTCCAGCACCTTTCTTACTTTTCATTTCTCTTTTCCTTATATTGGTAAGAAGATCACCAGGTCCTACAAAAATCTCAGCTTCTGGCGGAATCCCTATCTTATCTACTACTACTGTAAAATTATGTTTTAATAAACCAGTTTTTATATCATGAAAAGTTACTACTAAGTCTGGCTTAACGTAATCGCCCGGAGCATCTCCTGTATCGCTGTCTATTCCTGACGGTACATCGATAGATACCTTGAAACCCATACTCTCATTAAATACCTTAATAGCGGTTCTAAATGGCTCCCTAGGTTTTCCCCTAAATCCAGTACCCAACATTGCATCTACTAATATATCAGCTTCAACTGGTTTCAGATAATCAATATCTTTTATTTCTAAAAGTTTTATAGTATAATCCATTTCTTGAATAGCTGACTGATTAAATAGTGCGTCTTTATGTTTGTTTTCACCTAACAGAATTACATTTACGTTAGCCCCTTCTCCTGCCAAATGTCTAGCACATACTAAACCATCACCACCCTTTCCTCCGTGGCCTACAAAAACATATACTGACTTACCTTTTACGTCGCCTATTTTCTTTATTATTTCATCCTTTACTGATCTGCCTGCATTTTCCATAAGTAGAAGAGTAGGCACGCCTAACGCTTCACTATTTATTTCAATAGCCCTCATTTCTAAACTAGTTATCATATTATACTTCATTGATAAATTGATTAATAATTTCAGCTTCGAGTTACTTCCTCACTTTTCAGGATTGGAGTCACTCATCACTACGAGTACCTTAGTAAATAATATTTAAAAATACTTCTTTTCATACTGAAAATGTCGTATTTAGATTTTGTACTCATGAAGAAAAAAGGTTAAATGCTTTAATAATAACTATTCATACATACAACTGTTTTCATTAGTACTTTTCAAAGAATATTAAATGATATGTGTATTATTGTCTGTAGTATTATTATGTCATATTAATAAAAGTTTATAAACTATCATGGATAACTATTTTTGGAGATCAAAAATGGCTCTAGGTAAAGAAACCGAAATGGGATTAAAGGAATTATTTAAAGCAAATGCAGAAGATTATCTAATGTTAACATTCTTAGCAAATAAGTTAGAAAAGATGGGAAGAACAGAAGAAGCTAAAATGCTAAGGGAAAAAGCTACAGTAGAATATGGACACGCTACAGGTATATTTGAAAAGTTACTAGCTAATTACGACGCTAGCAAGTTATTAGGAGATTTTGCTAAAGAAGAAGACGAAGAACACGTAAGCGAATACAATAATGTAGCTATGAAAGCAAAAGAAGAAGGACACAATGACATAGAAGCTATGTTATGCGCTTACGCAGATCAAGAAAAGGGAATAGCTGAAGCATCTAAAAAAGTTTTAGCGATGATAGGAGATTTTGCTAAAGAAGAAGACGAAGAACACGTAAGCGAATACAATAATGTAGCTATGAAAGCAAAAGAAGAAGGACACAATGACATAGAAGCTATGTTATGCGCTTACGCAGAACAGGAGAAAGATATAGCAGAAACTGCAAAGAAAGTTGCTAAGGCACTCTAAAGCTATTTTTACCTTTTTGTATTACCTACGTTGTGGATCGCTTCAGAATTATACAAAAATTTTTAAGTAATTATGCAGAGTATTACCCATGGAAAAGAAGAACACTAGGGATTGGAGCAAGTACGATGAGAACGTGGTAACAAGATATAAGCTAATGTTCCCCTTCTACGTCTTCGAACACTGGTGGGAATTACTCCAGGAAGAGAACAGGTATGCTAAGACCAAGTACAAGGCACCAAAGGAGTTCAACGACTTCCTAGCATTCCTACACTTATTCTTACCTTACAGAGCAATAGAAGGAGTACTAAGCGCACTAGCAGAAATGAAGATAATCCCGACAAGCCTAGATTATTCAACAATATGGGAAAGGGTAAGAAACATGAATATTAATTTCCCTGAAGCGAGTGACGAACTTGAAGTAATAGCTGATGGTACTGGAATAAGCACAACAAGAGGAGGACAATACGTAGTAGCAAAGTGGGGCAAAAGGAGGGATTCAAAATTCCTTAAGATTGAAGTAGTTATGGAGAAGGACGAGTTCAAGATAGTAAGCGCTGAGGTGACGAGTAATGAGGCCGAATCTGCTTCAAATACTGTAAAGGACTTGAAGGAAAAGGGTAAGGAAGTTAAGAGGTTCTATGGCGATAAGGCTTATGATACTAACGAGATTTATAATCTTGGTGTTGATGTTGTTGTTCCTCCTAGGAAAGACGCTTCTACTAGGCGTGGTCATCCTGCTAGGCGTAAGGCTGTGCGCGAGTTCAAGAAGTTGGGTTATGAACGTTGGCGGGATGAGAAGGGTTATGGTAATAGGTGGTTGGTTGAATCCTTGTTCTCAGCGGTTAAGCGTACTTTTGGTGAGTCTGTTAGGGCTACGAGTTTTGCTGGTCAAGTTGTTGAGGCTAAGCTCAAGTTTTGGGCTTATGCTTGGATGATGTACATGGCCAACCTTGTTGTTGGTCGAGCTAAGGGCTTTGAGGTCAAGAAGTAGTATAGTAAATTATTTAGGAGAGATATTATTTTCTATAGAAAACATATTTTTACTGTATCATCCTATTGAAATATATTGAACGAACCCACAAAGCATGTATTACCGTTTTCTTTCTAATATGGTTTATATTTTTATAAGATTATTTATTAGTGATGATTGTCGGTTACATTATTGGTACAGCAACAACACAAGAAGCCACTATGCTGGCTAAAGAACCTGTTAGACTTGGAAGATATGTAATTTTAGAATATGATAATCTTAAAGTATTAGGACTAATAACCGCCGTAACTAGAGGTAGTCCATTAATAAATGATTCTATGGACGACGTAGAAATTTTAGATGATATGACATTTGTTAATCAAATCCCTAGATACATAAAATCAGAAATAAAATTAGTATTTGATTTTAATTCAGGTTCACAGCCAGATATTCCCCCAATAGCAGGAACGCCAGTAAGATTTGCAGAAGACGATGAATTGAAAAAACTATTCTCTGACGGAGATATTAGTATAGGCAAATTAATTGGGACAAAGGTTCCAGTAAAAATAAAGATAAACTCTTTGGCTAGACATTTAGCAATCTTGGCTGCTACTGGTAGTGGAAAATCTAATACTGTAGCTGTAATTTCCCAAAGAATATCTAATATTGGCGGATCTGTATTAATATTTGATTATCACGGAGAGTATTACAACAGCGATATACAGTTTTTAAATCCTATAGATCCAAAGCTGAATCCTAGATACTTAGCTGCGAGAGAATTCTCAACACTTTTAGAAATACCAAGGAATGCTCCTATACAGTATAGGATTTTAAGGAGGGCATTTACAGAATATCAAAAAGAAATTGAGGAAAAAATAAATTCTGGGGAAATTGATATGTCGCAGTTAAATGATTCTTTTATTGACGATATTGAGAGAATAATAAATGACATACTTAAAGATGACCAGCAGAAAAAAGCTAAAGATTCTGCAGATGAGGTCAAAAATAAACTTGAAGAATTTGCAGAAAGGTATGCAGGCATAATAGACTTAACTGCCCCTGATATAACTCTTCAGATAAAAACACGAAGGGTGAATGTAGTAGATATTAGCCATTTAGATGAAGACGCTATGGACGCAATAGTTTCTCATTATCTAAGAAAAATTTTGGAATGTAGAAAGAATTATAAAAGGAAAGGCAAAGGACTTAGTTTTCCAGTAATTTCAGTTATCGAAGAAGCACATGTTTTCCTTTCTAAAATAGACAATACACTAACAAAAATTTGGGCGGGGAAAATAGCTAGAGAAGGAAGAAAATTTGGTGTAGGTCTTATAATAGTTAGTCAAAGACCGAAGGGACTAGATGAAAATATATTAAGTCAAATGACGAATAAGATTATTTTAAAAATAGTCGAACCCAATGATAAAAAATACATATTAGACGCAAGTGACAATTTAAGTGAAGATTTAGTAAATCAATTGTCGGCATTAGATACTGGAGAAGCAATAATAATTGGCAACCTAGTTAAGATTCCTGCATTTGTTAAAATAGATAGATTTGAAGGAAGATTAGGAGGAGCAGATCCAGATATGATAGGCGAATGGCAAAAAGCTGAAGAAGAAGATAAACTAAATTCAACAGCGGCGGATTTTGGGTGAATAAAGGATGCAATTTCTTCATATTTCAGATACACATTTAGGTAACAGAAGATATAATTTAGAATCAAGAGAAAATGATATATATAATACTTTTAATGAACTCATAGATACTGCTGTAAGGGAGCATGTAACTGCAGTAGTTCACACTGGAGATCTCTTCGACGAATACAAACCTTCTAATACTGCAATAATGCAGTGCATTAGAGGCTTAAAAAAGCTTAAAGAAAAAAATATTCCTTTTATAGCAATACCAGGAGATCATGATACTCCAAAGAAGAAAGGAGAAATTTATACCCATAGAATACTTAGCGAAAGTCTAGAATTAATGCACTTAATAACGGGAGATGAGATAAAATTTTATGAAATGAATTACAATGGTGATACAATAAAATTTTTCGGCATCAAACATATACCTACAGTTGCGAAGCAGAAATTGCTAGATACTTTAAGTACGTTGAAACCAGATGGAAAGAAAAATGTACTGATGCTTCATCAAGGTCTTAGAGATAAGTTACCGTATGACGGAGCATGGCAAATCGAAGAAGGCAATCTTCCTAAAGGTTTTGATTATTACGCATTAGGCCATTTTCATACTCGATTCATAGAGCACATCTCAAGCGGAGTTCTAGCCATAGCAGGCTCTCCAGATATAATTAGAGAAGAGGAAATAGAAGGATATAAAAACCTTGGTAAAGGAGCGTATTTAGTAGATTTATCTGGAGATCAACCTAATGTAGGAAAAATAAATTTAGAGATAAGACCGCAAGAAGTTATAAGTATTAATACATCAAGAATAGATTCTGATATAGACAATATTCTTAAAAAATACGAAAATTATAAATTAAAACCAATTTTACATGTAATACTAGAAGGAGAGAAAATTGAAAGAAATAAATTATTTCAGAAAATAAGTAATTTAAATAAAATAGCAGAATATTATAGAATATTTAAAGATAATACAGAAGAAGGAGAGAAAACGAAAATAAAAGTTCCTACTGGCTCAACAATAAATCAAATTATTAAAAATTATTTACAGGCTAGAGGTTATTCCGATAATGAGATTAATTCAATAATAGAAATTATAAATAATTATAACTCTGATGAGATAGAGAATATGATTAAAAAATTTGGTGGTATGGATGAGAATTGATAATATATATTTAAAAAATTTTTTAAGTCATACAGAAAATTCTGTAAGTTTTAAAGGAAAAGTGAATGTAATAATAGGACATAATGGTGCTGGAAAGACTTCTATTATCGATGGAATAGTATATGCTCTATATAGGGAGAGTAATAGAGCTAAAGCTAATAATCTAATAAAATTAGGTACGTCTAGTGCAACAATAAATCTTACAATTTCAAATGATAACAGTAAAATAATAGTAAAACGAAACATACCAAGTGGCACTAGCGACATTTTATATATTAATAATTCTGCAACGGCTCGAGGAGCTGAAAAAGTTACTGAAGAGCTAGAGAAAATTATGCAAATGGATAGAGATGTTATGTTATCTACTATAATAGTTAGACAAGGAGAAATAGAAGACATCTTTAGAAATTTAACCAACGTTATGAAAAATATTATGAAAATAGAAAATATGGAAAAACTTACGGAAAGTACAGGACCCATTTTCTCTGTATTAAAAGATATAAACTCTAAATTAGAATATATTGAAAAAAGTGAGAAAGAATATAATGATGTAAAAATTAGTTTAACAGATCTCAAAAATAAGTATGTAGCTCTAAATGAAGAATTAAAAGATCTTAATGAAAAAGAGAAGGAAATTAATGAAAAAGAGAAGGAAATTAATGAAAAATATGATAAACTCACAATGATACAAACTAAATACAATTCACTAAAAAATATGTTAATTGATAAGGAGAATAATTTAAAGAAAATTCTACAAGAACTCGAAAAAATGGGTGATCTTGAGAAAAATAAGCAAGATGTGGAAAATAAAATAAATAAGTTAGCTGGAATAGAGCAAGCTAGAAATCTATTTGATGAGTTAAAAAGAATTACTAAGGAATTGGATATGGAGAATAGTGATAAAAATAAGTTAGAAATAGAAATTAGTAGTATAGAAAAATCCTTACAGAGAAAAGAGCAAATATCTAATGAATATCTAAGATATGTAGAAATAGAACAACTACTAGAGGATTTAGAAAATGAAGAAAAAGACTATAATAATAAACTCTCTGAAAAGAAAATTAGAGAAAAAAGAATTAATGACCTAAGAGAGAAACTTAACAGAATAAAAATAGAGAATTTAGATGAAATACAAAAAAATATAGACGAACTAGATAAAAGGATCTCTGATTTACGTACGCAGAAGGGGCAGTCACAAGCCGAATTAAACGAAGCTGAAAAAATACTTACCGGATTTAAAGATATAAAAGATAATAAATGTCCATTATGTAAAAGACCTTTAGATGAAGAACATAGAACAAAGTTAATGCAAGAAGCTAATGAAAAATACGCTGAAAAGAAAAAGGAAATTAAAGATTTAGATAAAAAAATAAGTGAGGCTCAGTCCGAAAAGGATAATTTGACTAGAAAATTAGATAACTATAGAAAGAATCAAACAATATATAACCAAATATCGCATGATTTAAATGACGAAGAAGAAAAACTTAAGGAATTAGAAGAAAAACTTAAGGAATTAGAAGAAAAACACAATTATTATCAAAATTTAAAATTAGAAGAGAAAAGATTAAAACAATTCTATGAGGAGTACATGACGTTACGGAATATCACTGAAGATTATCTAAATTCCAAAAAACAACAGCTTAATAACATAAGCAAAATAATCATTGAAAAGAAAAATCGTATTGACGAAATTAAAACTAAATTAGGGAATTTAACTGAACAAGATATTTCAGATAAACTAAAGGAATTAAACGAAGCTAAGAATGAGTTACAAAAAATAAATATCCAGATAGGTAAAAAGAAAACTTATATGGAAAATTTACAGAATTTACAAGAAAGTATAGATCAAATTAAAAGCGATATATCCAAGATAAATTTTTCAGAAGAAGAATACCAGGAAGTCAAACAGGAACGAGAAAATATTCTCAAAGAACAAAAAGATATTATATCCAAAATCTCAGAGATAAAAGGAAAATTAGAGCAGATATCTATTAGCATAAAAGAGAAAGAGAATAAGCTTACTGAAATAGAAAATACTATAAAAGATAAGACTAAGTTGGAAAACGCTAAGAAAAAACTTCAAAAATTAAGAGAAGATTTAGGAGAAAAAGGATTGCAAAACTATATAATATCTGCAGTAAAAACAAAAATAGAAAATAATCTTAATGAGATAGCTCCAATGTTTAATCTTGCTTTTACTAGAATTTCTTTAAATTTCGATGCCTCCACAAGAGGACAGAAAATAAAAGCTAATATTTCGGCATACGATAATTACGGCAGAGAATTTTCTATAGATATGTTAAGTGGTGGAGAAAAAATCTCTATAGCACTAGCATTAAGATTAGCCATAGCAAAATCGCTAATGGATACTGTTGGTTTCATGATATTAGATGAACCTACTATACACCTTGATGATGAAAGAAGAAAGGAATTAATGAATGTTATAAGAAGCTCTTTAGATATGGTGCCACAAATTATTATAGTTACTCATGATGATGAAATCTTGGAAATAGGAGATTATGTAATAAGATTGGAAAAAAGAGGATCGGAAAGTAAAGTATTCGAAGAGGTTCCAGGGAATGATTGATAAAGCTTACAAAGAATTAGCAGAAAATTACGATAATCTAAAAAATCAATTAAAAACTTTTTATAAAAATATTGGGAAAGAAGTTTCGAATAAAGTGAAAGAAATATGGATTCCTTACACACCGAAATCATCAATAAAAAAATATCTAGCTATTGATGGAGGAGAATTCGTAAAAGAAATGAGAGTTGGAACAATATTTATAGTAAACGCTGAAGCTATATTAAGTAATGGTATAAATTCTGAACCGATAGATACATATACAAAAGTAGGTGTTTTTAGGCCAGGTAATCTAGCAAAAGAAAGAGTTTCAGAATTAATGGCAACAGTTGAAACTAAATTGGCATTAAAAAATAGTGATAAGTCAGATTTTATTTTAATGGACGGAAGTTTTAATAAGAAACTAAATAAAGGTAAAGGAATAGAATCAAACCTTGAATATTCCTTAGATGACATAAATTCTCTTAAGTTTTATGATGAAAACGAAATGTACAAATCATTAATAGTAGAAAAACAGATAACCATTTCTAAACTTATTAATGAGCTAGATAAGAGAGTATTATGGATATCAAAAACTAGTAGAAGTAGAGACATATTTCTCCAACAACTATCTGATTTAGTAATTCTAGAAACTTTCACATATGAGACAGGCTATACATTACCTGTATGTAAGAGGATTAATCAGGATGATTTAGTAACTCATCCACTTGTTAATTTATCGGATTTTAATGTATGTACTTCTTTTATTCGTCTAAAAAATGGCAAAAAGATTCTTAGACTAGATATAGTATCTAAAGATAAAATAGAAGAGAAATATATACAGCAAATTATAGATAATTTAAGCCCAGTAAGTATTAAGGGATATCCGTATCCTTTATTAAAAGTTCATTATGACGTAAAGGTAAACATAAAGGATAGAGAAAGAATTACACGAATGTTAGGATTATCTAGATCTGGAGTCGATTGGTGGCCAAATCAATTTTTCTGATCTTCTCTTTTGGATTCAAACTGTATAGTTACATGATTTATATTAAATTTTTGCGAAAGAATTTTTTCTATTTTTTCTCTTTTTATATCGAGTTCCCTCAGTGTAACGTCCGGATTCTCTTCTACATGTAAAGTAGCAATTCTCATATGATCACAAAGTGCCCACACATGAATATGATGAGCACCAGGAAATATTTCCCTTATATTTTTTTCTATCATTGTAATATCTACAGGAGATTTTTCCATTAGAACGTCTAATGATATTTTTATAGTATTAACGTTCAAAAGTAACATAACTAATACCACTAATAGTGCTGTAATTAGATCTATTATATTCTTAAAATTATAGAATATTGATATGAAAGCTCCAAAACCTCCTATTAAGTATCCAATTATATCAGATATAGTATGAAGCCTAATCCCTCTCTCCTTATGATTTATTGTTAGTAATAATATTAAAGAAACTAAAATTGAACTAATAACTACTAGAGATGAATTTTCTATTATTTTAAATTCAACATAAACTATGGAAAGAATGACCGACAATATTGTGCCTATAAATACAATACTAGTATTGACTAATGCTGATAAAACCTCGAGTCTATGAAGCCCGTATGTATAGTTAGAATTTTTCATAAAATAAACAGCTAATATGGAAAAACTCACTGTAATAGCATCAAATAATGCATGCAAGGACTCAGCTAAAGCTATAACGTTTTTGGATAAAATAAATATCATCAAAAGTATTGAAAATACTAGCCAAAAACTAAATACTGATTTTTCCATTAATATTTTTTAGCTATTGATAGCTTTTATACCTTTAACACATACATAAGACCCGCTAGAATCTAGTCTTGGCTCTTCTTCTTTTTCTTGATCAAAAGGAGAATACGTGAGTGTAGATATTATTTTAATTATTCTGTAATATTTACTAATGTATTTAATAAGTTCATCTTTTGATATAAAATGAGCTTTAGAATAGTATTTATGCCCTTTCTTACCTAATTCTTCATAAAACTCTCCCCACGGTGAATCCTTAGCTACTATACATGTATTAATCTCATTAGCTACTCTCCAAATTTCTCTTATAAATGCCTCTACATCACTTATAAAACATATTGTTACTGATATGAAAGCGCATTTTACTGCATTATCTCTAATAGGAAGATACAAAGCATCTGCTACTATTTTATCATTCTCAACGTCTTTAAGCATGAATTCTGAAATATCTATAGAAATTGTTCTACCTTTCATTACTTCATGAAACACTGCTGGTCCAGAGCCTATATCTAGGCAGTCATTTAAGTTTAGTAATTCCACTGCTTTCTTTTCAGTATTATAGATTTTTATGTGTTTTATATACCAACCCTTATATTCGTTAGGATTATTAAATATTTCCATTATTATCTTGTTTTATAGAAAGTTTAATAAGTATTAGTGTTACATTTAGCTTATCTTCTATTTCATTAAGAAAATACATTAATTCTTCTTTCCTTCTCTTTAGCGAAGAAGAATTATACATGAATTCATTTAATCGAGATTCTATATATTCTATTTCTTTTACTATATTATTTTTTATTTTCTCATAATACGAATATATCTCTAGCAAATCTGTTATTGAATATAAATTTTCATTCCTTATGGAGAAAAAAGGACATATAAAACAGAGTACTGGATGAGGATTTATCTTATTCTCAGACCTCCAAATAGTAACTATATTTTCTTTTATATTTATTCTACTACAGAAACCATTGGTAAAGTATGCACAAGAATCTTTCCTACTTTTTCCCTCATATTCAATTTGTTCATAATTCTTTATTTTAGAAGAAAGAAAGACATCTAATATTTTCAGCCTAAACTCCTCCATACATAATATTATAACTTACTAGAATTAATATCTTGCAAATTACTATAGAGCTATTGAAACGTATTACTTCAATAGTCTTACGATTTCAAGTGAAATTCTTAGTTGATAGAAATGATTTAATAATATTATCTAAACTTCTATGTTTACAGCAAAGTTGAAGAAGTATCATTTGAAGTTATTAACGAATTTTACTATAGCATCAAATGATTGTAAAAAGGTGTATTTGAATAGTAAAGAAGTTGCTAAATAATTAACTAAAAAACTGGAATGATTTTTTAAGCTTTGATATCTATAAACAAAATATGGGAATAATTAGAGAATCAGTAATTTTACGTCCTTATGATTCGATACTTTACGCAATAAAAGTAATGATAATGGAATCTGTACCAAAAGCTGTAGTAACTGACGAGAAACAATACCCGCTTGGTTTTTTAACACAGAAGGACATCATAAGATTTCTTTTTGAAAAATCAGAGAAAAGAAACCTAAAAGATATATTTATTTCAGAAGCTATGAGAAAGGATTTCATTTGTGTCAATCAATCAATAGATCCACTAGAAGCTGCACAAGTAATAATAGATAAAAAACAGCCTCTTCTTATAGTATGTTCTGATGAAGATAAGTATATTGGAATGATAATAAAAAGCGACCTTAATAGTTTCTATTCCAGTCAAATAAAAGGTCTTCAGAAAGTATCAGAATATATGACAGCACCTGCAATTACTGTAAGTCCTAAGGAAGATTTATTCAACGCAATAAAAATCATTTTAGAAAAAAATCTGAGTAGACTTATTGTTTTTGATGATAAAATAGAAGGAACTATAACTACTACGGATCTATTGTATATGGCTCCCATAATAAAATATAAAGATGTAAAAATAGAGGTTGCAGATGTAATGAGCCCAAATCTTATAGTAATAGACGAAGAAGAGGACTTGTCTAATGCTGCTAAACTTATGGCATCAAGAAAAATTAAAGGTATACCGGTTGTTAAAAAAGACGGTACACTTTCTGGAGTAATTACAACTACAGATATCGTAAAAGCATTATTAGATGATAAAGTTAGAAGATATCTATATGAAATAAAAATGTATACTTCTACCTTTTAGGTTTTTATAACTTCTAGTTTATGCTCTATTGAGTTTTCTTTATCTCTTCTATCATCTATCTTCATAAAACTAACTATTCTTTTAATACCCTCAGAAGCTAAAGCATCATCAATATCTTTTAAAATATACCCTAATTGAGTAATATCATCTAATTCTAAGCTTGTCATAGAAGGAGCTGGATAGAATTTTATTCCCTTTGATTTTAGCACATCGTAGACTATTTTTACATATTTAGATATACTTGTAGTTCCAGTTCCTATAGGTTCTACACTTATATCAACTATGTATTTCATAATAATATCTAACCTAAAGACTGTTAAAATAACTTTCGTAACGCTAATGGCAAATTTTAAATTACTATAAGATAATAGTAGCTATAGAATGGAAACTGATAATGTTGAATTATTGAGAAAGAAGGGATTGAAAGTAACTCCACAAAGAATTGCTATCTTAAAACTCCTAAATAGAGGTGGGCATTTCAACGGAGAGCAAATTTTTGAGGAACTGAAAAAAACTGAACCTAGCATAAGTTTATCTACTGTATATAATACGCTCGACGTTCTAGAAAAATCTGGAATAATAAATTCTTTTGAAGCTAACGGAATAACATGGTACGAGATGAGAAGAATACCACATATAAATGTATTTTGCATAGATACTAACGAAATAATTGATATGGATGTAAATTTGGAAAGTATAAGTGAACAATTAAATGAGAAAGGAATAAAAGTGATTAACTTAAGCCTTGTAGCTTATGCAGAATGCTCTAGTTTGAAAGAACATTAAAGAGCGTTTTTATAAAATTTTCTCTATTTGCCTCTAGAACAATTTCTGCATTACACTTTCTTTTAGAGTTTTTATAAAAATCTATCAGCATTGCTCCCCTTGATATTGAACAAGTTTCTACATCAACAAAATATTTCTTAGACTTTAATATAGAAGAATTATCATATGCTAAATAAACTGTTAAAGAATCTGTTTGAACACTTCCTGGAGCACCATGAGCTTTAGAATATTCCCTTAAAGTGCTATTTACTGAAACAAAGAAATTAGAGGATCTAGTGTTTAATTTTTCAATTTTATTCCATAAGTTATCATCTATAAAGGCAGCATCTTCAGTTACTTCCCAGGGTACTATAGTAATATCAAAGCCAGCGTGCAACACTATCTTTGCTGCTTCTGGATCTACCCAAAAATTAAACTCTGCTATGCACGTTGTATTACCTCTACTAAATGCTCCACCCATTATCCAGACCTTTCTTATTCGTTGAACAATTGATGGATCTTTCAAATAGGCCAATGCTAAGTTGGTTAGGGGAGATACCGCCAGAATTTCTAGGTTATCGTACTCCTTTGACAATCTTATTATAGCATCTACTGCGTGCTCTTTCTCTGCCTTCCTATTAGATTCTAAATGCTCTATTTTTCCCATACCTTTTTTGCCATGAACTTCCTCCACTGTTTTCCAAATACCTAATATTGGTCTAGAGCTTCCCATAAATACTGGAACGTCCATATTAAAATATTCTAAAGTAAAAAGTGCATTTTTTACTTCTTGTTCAAAGTTTACATTTCCTGAAACTATTGTAACTCCTACTAAATTGAAAAGTTTAGAAGCTAATAGAATTGCTATAGTGTCATCGCTAGCCGTATCTGAATCTAATATTACATTTCTAGCCATAAATTGAGTAAAGATAGATCAATATTTATGATTTTGGCCTATCTAGAAGGATAGTTCTACCATTAATATATATTTATGTTTAAAAATATCATTTAATATATTTTGAATTATCATATGGAAAGTTATTTCCTATTGCGCTGTTTAGTTTATATTCAATAATTTAAAGGCAAGACAGCAGAGTGAAGAATCAAAACCATTCACAGTTGTAACTTGCCATTATATTGCTAACCAGGTAAATATTGAGGTATACATGGTGTAAGTTCATGGAAAAGATTTTTTAATTATATTTCAATACACTATCTAGATGAAGTTCAAAGTATATAATATCGGTGGTATAGTTAATCCGTTAGAGGTAGAAATTTCAAAAGGTGTCAGCGTATATAAAGCACCAAATGCATACGGTAAAACATCAATAGCTAGAGCATTACTATCGCTATTAACATCTAGCATAAAACCTGATGAGTTACTTAATGTATTTGCAGATAATGGATATATTGAGTTAGAATATGAAGGGAAATCATATTACAGAAGAATTAAAAGAATAAGAAATAAATTGTTGGAAAGCTCCAAACTTTACATGGATGATGATAGAGCCCTGCTATTATCATATTTCTCACCAGAGAATAAGCTATTAAATCAAGTCTTAGGCGGGCAAGAAAACGTAGAGTGGTTTATATCATCAACATCAAAAATAGATGAGATAAAGAAGAAGAAGGAAGAGGTTGAAACTAAACTTTCGAGTTTACAGAAGGAAAGAGAAGAATTAAATGACAAATATAAGCAGGCATTGGATCTTAAGGCAAAAATGAGAAATATAGACGACGAGATAGCTAGATTAGAAAAAGAAAAGGAAAGTGATAAAATCCTTAACAAGACTACGCATGCTATTACTACAACAAGACAGAACAAACTAAATGAAATCATAGATAAGATAAACGCAAAAAGAAACGAACTTAACGAAATTCAAACAAGACTCACTAAATTAGAATTAGAGATCCAACAAAAAGAAAGTATGATAAAACCTGAAATTATAAAATCATTCCAAGATCAAATAGCCCAGATCGATGAAGAATTACAAAGAAAATCCTCCTTGAGAAATGATACTGAAATAGAAATAAGACTATTAGAAAGAGTCCTTGATGAAATAAAAGAATCAGAAAAGAAAAAATTGTCCACTTGTTACGTATGTGGAAGTCATGTAGATCCTGATGCATGGAAAGTAAGAAGCGATATTATATCAAAAGAGTTAAGAGAAAAAATGGCCAGTTTTGATAGTATTAAGAAAGAGTCAGAAGAATTATCAAAGAAGAAGGATGAATTGAGCAGGAGAATCAAGGAAATAGAGGCATTACAAAATGATGTAGCTAAATTAAGAACTTCCAGACAAGATCTTATAGATAAAATAGAAGCAATAAAAACTCAGATAGAAAATTATGAAAGACAAAAAAGAGAGATGGAAGATAGATTTAGTAGAAGCTCTGATATGCTCAGAGTAGTTGAAGTCGAGGATGAACCTACTAGAAGGATTCATGAATTACAGAAAAAGAGAGGAGAGCTCGAATATGAACTTTCATTGCTTGGAGTACCTAATGCACTCCTAGAAAAACTTTCTGAAAAGGAAAAAGAGATTGAAGATTTACAAAAACTATCCGAAGATCTAAAGAAAGAATATATAAGAAGATTAACAATAGCTAGAGAAGAATTTATGAAAATTTCAAATCAGTTACTAAGTCAATTAGAATTTGATTTGGAAGCTGAAATTAATGATAATTATCAGCTAGTGGTAAAGAGAAATGGCGCTACACTAGATTTAAAGAAACTATCATCTTCAGAAAGGACTACTTTAGCGCTAATATTAGTAATAACTGGTCTGAAATCATATTTCAAGACGCCATTCTTCATAGTAGACGAATCATTTATGACATTCGATCAAAAAAGATTTGATAGATTAGTCAATTACCTAGCCGATGTAACTGACTATATAATAATAACAAAAAGCGATGAAAATGTTGAGTTTGTTAAGGAGACCATGGAACCTCAAGTCTCTTCATAAGTATTTTATTTAAATCTGTATTTACTGCATCTTGAACTTGTTGCGGAATACTAGTAATTGGCGTGAACCATCCTACTGCTGTTGTCATTCCTAACTCTTCTGCCTTAGACTTTAACCATAATGCCACTGCTAAACCTGCTAATGTAGGTTTAAAAATAACTATAGACGGACCTATAGACGAACTAGATATCTTTATAGAATGTTTTGATATGGTCTTCCATCTTGTTTTTGTTATTATTCTAACTAATTCTTTTGCCCTATCTTTTTCCCCTATAGCATAAAATATTATCATAAGTAGAAAACAGTTATAACCTATTAAAAAAGTTTAGCCAGACCCTGTTCCGCATCCACAATATCCATATTCATCTATTTCCATACCACATACTGGGCATATAACGCCGCTTCCCTTAACTTCTGTCCATTCCTTGCCAAACTGTAAAAAATGTGGATCTAGAACAGCTTTAGCTAAATCGCGTATAGAAACTATTCCATATACTTTTCCATCTTTCTCTATTATAGGCAAATGTCTAAATCCATTTTCAAGCATTATATTTAACGCTTCTGCTACAGTTGTATCTTCAGTAACTCCTTTAACATCTTTAGTCATGTATTCTGATACTTTAGCATCAATGTTTCTATCAGCTACTACTTTAACTAAGTCTCTTTCAGTTATTATACCTACAACCACTTGTTCCGAATTTAGAACTAAAAGAGAACCAAGATTAAATTTTTTCATCTCTTGAGCTGCAAAGCTAACTGTATCAGTATCTTTAACAAAATGGATTTTTGTTGTTGCAACTTGTGAAACTTTAGTTGACATAAATCAAATTCTTTCTAATAAGATAAAAACTTTACCCTATGATAAACTGATGTGCTTTTACCTTGTTGCCTTCTAAGACTATATATACAGCGTGTAGAATACCTTCTCCATACTCACTTCCTGGATTTAATACAAGAGTTCTTCCAACCTTGTCAAAAGCTCTAGATTCATGAATATGTCCATGTAAACCTAATAATGGTTGGTATTCTTCCTCTATTTTCCTTACTGAAGTAGAACCTACATGTGTCATAACTATTTCTCCACCTTTAACTACTGGCTTCAAATTTTTATCAAGCAATGGAGCATTATCTAAATTACTACCGTAAGGAGGTGCATGAAAGTTAAATATTGCCTTCTCTGGATTAGATACTTTTTCAGCTTCTTCCTTCAATTTCACATACAAGTCTTCCTCTTTCATTTCTCTAGGAGTATTCCAAGGAGTTGGATTAACGTAGCCATAAGATACCATCTCATAATCTCCTAATTGAATCAATTTTCCTTCAGTCTTTATCATTCTGTCACTTTCAGATAGAACATCAAACATGTATTCAGGGTCATCGTTACCTAGATTATAATATAAGGGCATATTTGTATCTGATAGTTTTTCATCTGCTATCTTTATCCAATTTCTTAATACTTCTGAGATAGCCGTCTTAAAAGCTTCATTAACTTTTTTCTTATCATCTTGCATAACTTCCACATCTTTTTTATCAGTTATTATATAATAATTTCCAGCATTTCTGATCTCGGTTATAATTTGTTGTAAACCTTCTTTACCCACAGTTTTTCCATCAGCTTCATATTTTCCTTCACCTAATTCTATTATGGGAATTAATGCCTTTCCTGCCAAATCTCCGCCTATAATTAATGCGTCTACTTTATACATTTTACCAGCATTTAGAAACTTTTTGAAAACTATATCTGAACCATGTATATCAGACGTGTATAAAATCTTGAAAGGCTTTGAGTCTACATTATTATTGTTTTGCTTTCTATGAAATAAGCCCACGATATTTACTTTTAATCACATCATATTTAAGTTTTATTAACGTTTACTTAAAAAGAAGTTCAGTGATAATATAAAAATGGTCCTACTACTCTTTATACGGCATGGACAAAGTGAATCTAATGTTAACAAAATTTTATCACATGATATTAATGGCTATCCTTTAACTAATGAAGGTAAATTACAAGCTAAGAAGACTGCTGATGAACTGAAAAAAATAAGAATTTCGAAGATTTTTACAAGCCCAGTGCTTAGAGCATATCAGACTGCATCAATTATAGGAAATGAACTTGGAATAATACCCATAATAGATGATAGACTTAGAGAAAGGGGATTAGGTGAATTAAATAATAAGAAATTTGATCCAAATGATCATTGGAAATTGAAGTTAACAAAAGGGCAAATAGAAGTTAAAGGTTTAGAAAGCTGGGATTCAATGAAAAAAAGACTATCAGAATTTGTATATTCGCTCGCTGACAATGATTGCGCAATAGTAGTAGTAAGTCATTATGATCCTATAAGAGCACTAATAGGATATATTTTAGATTTAGACGATCTATCAGCGTATGGAATTTCATTACCAAACGCTAGTATAACTACTGTAGAATTCGAAAAAGATAAGAATATGTTTAAAATACACTCTATAGGTTCACCGATTATATCCCAGAGCCTATTATCTAAACTCAATAGATATATTATTACTATTAATACTTGACATTATTTTTTGACGTAAATTACGGTTTACACTATCGAATATTATGGTATCAATTCTATCAATACTATTTTGTATTACCTGATTAATTATGTTCGAATCTAATTCTGTTAAATAGTGTTTTGATATAATATGAGATATACAATATTTTTTGGCTAGTTCGCTAAAATATGTAGCATAATGAGGGCCACCAAAACCAACTGCTATTTTTTCGCATGATATAGATTGATATTTATCTATACCGTTAACTACTGAATTTACCAGCTCTTTTACTAATTTTTCATTTTCCCAATATTCTTCACTGCTTCCTATCTCAGCAAATACCACTGGCTTATTTAATGTAGGGCCATGATGTGTGGCCTCTATCACTTTGTCTATATTCACATTAATTTTAAGCATTTCTCTATATATAGACGTTAAAAGTCTAGGAAACGCTATTCCTAAAGTTTTAGGCCGACCTCCCATAGCTTTTTCAGAAGGATTACCAGGGTAATGTACAGTGAATGCTGGTATATGTGATGAGCTTTCGTGCCTACTAAGTATAACTATAGCATCTGCATCATTATAAGTAAAATCTGTTACATCATCCTTTACTTCTTTAAAATCAAACAATTTCTTAGCCGTTCTCCCTACTGGGTCTTTTTCTGAAACTATTATCTCTATGTTCAATTAAAATCGTCTCCCAACTATAATAGATCTTTTACTTGGCTTATTAGAATTGGAGCTAATGCAAAACCAAATTTATAGCCTGTTACCAGAACTGTATTATCAAATATTTTTTTAATAATAGGATCGCCATTATCAGAAATAGTCCTAAAACCTACTTTTATTGAAAATTTATGTGTATCTATTGGTAAAACTTCTCCAATTTTTTGTACACTCTTATTAACTTCATCATAGTTTATGTTTTTGGTAGTATCATTATTTGAATCCCCATTAATGTAAAGATTATTTCCTTCTACGGCTATTCTGTCTTTATAAATTAATATTCCATTTAATCCAACTTTATTTAGAATTAAAAGATGACCCTTGTATAAATTTATATTTATGTTAGACAATAAAGACTTAGTTTTATATCCAGTAGTTAATATAATATTTTTGGCCGAAATTTCACCATTTGTAGTAAGTATACTTTTAACGTTATTGTTACTAATTCTAAGTTCTTTTACTCTAGTTATATACAGCTTAACTTTTTCTGAGAGTTTATCTATAAGCTCGTTTCCTTCAACAAAAAATCCATTATCATAATATTCTGCATTATCTAAATTTAGATTAGGCTCAATTCTACTTAGTTCAGTCTTATCTATCTCCTTTCCACCTATTTTATTATCTGAATATCTTATTATGTGAGTCCTTTTACAATAAACATGAAAATTATCACATAATTCACTATAATATTTCTCAGCATCAATACACTGATTATAGAATTTTCCACATAGTGGTGGAATTATACTCCAAAGACTAGCTCTCGAATTACCAGAATTATCATCTATCACAATAGTATTCCCGCCTATATAATAGGCTGCTAGTAATCCAGTGATTCCCCCACCAATAATTGCAAAGTCATACATATAGCTATCTTTAATTTTTCCAATATAAACTTTTTAAACATCAAATCATAGTATAAATTATGAGCAGCGATTACGATCCTGAACTTGATAAGCTCTTAAAGGAAAAACTTAAACAGATGGTTAGCGAGAATAATAATATGCAAGAAAATAAACCAGAAAAAACAGAAGAAGAGCCAGTAGCTCATTTAAATTCAAACAACTTTGACTCATTCGTAAAATCTCACAAGGTAGCTGTTGTAGATTTTTGGGCTGAATGGTGTGCTCCATGTTTAATGCTAGCACCAATAATTGAGGAATTAGCTAAAGATTATCCGCAAGTAGGATTTGGCAAGCTTAACTCTGATGAGAGTCAAGATATAGCAGCCAGATATGGTGTAATGAGTTTACCAACAGTGTTATTTTTCAAAAATGGAGAACCTGTAGATGAGGTAATAGGCGCTGTTCCAAGGGAAGAAATAGAAATTAGGTTAAAACAACTCATTGAGTGAGAAAAATGAAACCACTTTTATTGGGAATAGATGGACTTAGCTATTCTAGCTTTATGAAATGTAACCCTAGATATCTTTTAGCATTATTTAGTAGTACATTTAGAGGAGTTGTAGTTAATAGAAGTCCTCAGCATCCTGCCTCATCTTGGATGTCTATCTTGCAAATGCAAGATGTAAGAGGAAATGAATTCTATAAAAGTTTGGAAGAAACACCATTATTGATAAAAGAAACTAATGCAGTAGCTATCAATTTACCTATAACTAACCCAACTTATGGAGAAGTAAACTTACCATATGGAGATGGACTTTCAGCTAAAGATGAGATAAATAAAGTAGTAGAAGCAGTATTAGAAGAACTAGAAGACAGACCAGTAATAGCTAGTATTACAGCTCTAGATAGATTACTGCATGTTAATAAGGAAAATAAGTGCGAAATATATAAAGAACTAGATGATGCAGTAAAGAAACTTATAAATAAGGCTGATGATTTTATAGTATTCTCTCCATATGGGGAGCCAAAATCGAGTAGTTTTTGTGACCACGAAGATTACGGTGTCTATTTATCTACAGTACCTAGACCCAATGAACATGATGTTGTAAAACTACCAGAAATCGGCATGCTATTTAAAAGAATAGTTAAATGATAAAGCTGCGTGATATGATACATCAAAAGCTCTATTTACTAAAAATCTAGAGTATAATTTTTTAGCATTCAGATAAATTTTGCCAAAATCTAATATAATTTTAGTTGTATTATTGTTTTTATCAAATCTTAAGATACCTCCATCGTCTCCACCAATCATCATACAAAGGATACCTTGTGAGTAATAAGGTAAGTCTATTCCTTTTACTTCGTGTAATAAAGTTGATACTGCATTTTCAGCAGAAATCATAGCACCTCTAGCTGTTTTAGAAGGTACCATACTCTTAGCTGAGTCTCCTAGTCCAAATATATTCTTAAAATTGATGTGTTTAAAAGTCGGTATAGAAACATTAATAAAATTAGAACTATCAGTTAAATTAGCAGATTTTACTATATCGGGAGCGCTTAAAGTAGGCAAAACAGACTTTATATCAGCGTATATTTCTGTATTATCGGAAAAGATTACTTTATCTTTTCTAATTTCCTTAACGCTTTTGCCTTTTAGAATCTTTATACCCCTTTTTTCGAAATATTTATTTGCAGCCTCTGATATCCAAGTTTCTGGTATAGGACCGAAAACTCCTTTTGGACTTTGAGTAGATAAATAAACTTCTCCCTTTATTCCTTTTTTCCTCATTAAATACTCTGCTATTAACGCTACTTGATACGATGGACCTTCTATAGGACTATTTTGTGAGTTACCCACAAAGACCCTAACTCCATCTTCCATTTTATCTAAAGCGTTTTTAAGACCTAGAAAACCTTCTAATGTATGATGCATAAAAGCAAATTCATGACCAGGAATTTTACTAAAGTTTTCTTCATATGCACCTCCTAACGCTATAAATAAAATATCATAGTCGAATTTGCCTACTGATGTTTTAATTTCATTTGATTCAGGAAAAATTCCGTTAATATCAGCTTCTACAAAATTTATTTTCCTTTTTGATGCCTCCTTATATGCATCAAATTCTGTATCCTCTATCTTAACATCATCAGTTAGTAAAGCTGGAAATATTGTATTCTCCTTTACAATTCTCGACTTTGATATTATGGATATATCAAAGTCTGTAAATTTTCTTAGTTTATAGGCAGCAGTTAAACCAGCGTATCCAGCTCCAAGTATTAAGATTTTCATATGCTCTGTAGATACTTATAAATTAATCAATACTGTTATAAAACGGGTATAAAGCCATTATAACAGGATCTACATAAAGTCTAGTTCTATCTATATATTTTGTAAGAATGCCTACTGCACCTGATTTATGTTTAGAATCATGGGTAGAAAAAGCTAAATCTGTTGCACTGCCCAGTTCAATTCCTCTATATATTAACTCGGCAATTTTAGCTGGTAATGTAAAAGAAGCAGATTTAGCAAAGTTCTCTTTACCATTCTTATTAACAGCGTAAACTACAGCAAAAGCGACTAGCCTATTCTTTTCAACACATATTCCTCCTTCTATTCCGATCCCTAAATCTGCATGAGCCTCTAAAAGTGATCGTATAGCTCTGTTTCTGGCTCCTACAAAAGTTTCATCGCAAAATGGTTGATTAGATACTCCTGAACTTACAGAAACTGCTACTAAATCATATTCTAATCCTATAATTTGAAGAGCACTCTTAACTGCGTTAATTTTAGTAGGATTAGTACTGCCTATCGAAACTAACATTTTTAATCCTGCTTAATTTCTTTTAATCATGGTAACAATAAAAGTTGGTGCATTAGCAGATTCAGGCGATTTATATCCGTTTATACCCCTAATAGAAGACATAATAAAGCCAAGTGGATTTAATTTAGAAATAGAAGTAATTCCTACAGTACAAGAAGTTAATGAGAAAGTATTAAAACATGAGGTTGATGTATCAGTACCTTCTGCTGCAATGTACCCATATATTCAAGAAGATTATTACATCTTGGGTAATGCAGTAGCTTCTGCTGTAGATGGTATAACCGGTATGCCTATTTTAGCTGTAAATGAAATGAGCATAAACGATCTAAAGAAAGCTAGGCTAATTGTACACGGACAAAATACTAGCGCATTTACACTTTACAGACTGTTAATTGGGAAATACGGTAAATTAGTTATAATAAAGAGAGTTTTAGACGAAATTAAAGGTTTGGGAAAAGAAGGTGATGTCTTAGTAGCAGTTCATGAAATAAAAATGATGTACACTATGAAGAAACTAGGTATAAAGCCGTTTGTAATAAGTAGTATGTGGGATTTATGGAAGAATATTTCTAATAATTCTCCAATGCCTATGGGAATGGTAGTAATAAATAAGGACCTCGGAAAAGATCTGGCTATGAAGTTTAAAGAAACGTATGAGCAAAGCAAGAAATATGCTGAGAAACATTTAAATGAAATAATACCAAAGGATATAGAAATAATGAAGAATGCACAAGGTGCGAACTTAGACAGTGAAATTGTGGAAAAAACTATTTGGGCAGATATTCAAGAATATAATGTACCTACAGATAAAGTAATAGACGGTATGCGGAAGTTTTATGAGTTAACTGCAGAAAAAGGTATATTACCAAAAGTAATTAAACTAGACGTAATTTAAATAACGCCATTAAAATAGTAAGGTTTTCTAAGAGTAAATAGAATATCAATATATTGTCTCATTTCTTTCAAAAGTTCTAAAATAAATAACAAATCTTTATCTGAAATTAAAAGCTCTATTATGAAGAGGTTATTAGATTCTAAATCTAGAGAAATAGAATATCTTATAAATGGTATATACTCTAATCTTTCTCTGACCTCTTTTTCAGTAGTAAAAACATCAATAACATAGTCTCTTTTTCCATAATCTATTATAAATCCACTTATAAGGCCATAATTTAATGACGTTTTAAGAATATCGTTAAAAGAGTAAAAAGATCTTAACGAAGAATATAGAAGTGGTTCTGCATTATCTTCATATTGTATAAATGGCTTTATTCCTTCGGCTTTAATGTCCATATGTAAATCCCATTCATCTGTAATAAAGTCATAAGCTTCTGGTATTCCTGAGTAGTTTATGAATTCATTTACTTTTAATCCTTCTCTAGATATAGACAGACAAAAATCTTCCCTAAGATTTTTCCTTATTAATGACTTATCATTTAGATTTAATTTAAATATTCCAAAACTTGGTATAGGCGTAAAATATAGATTATTAATTTTTAATAATTCGTTTTCTATATTTTTCTTACTATCTCTAATTACATTTGAAATAATATCAAGATTTGGACCTAACGACCGCATTAGCTTTATTATCGTTACTAGTTTTGGATACATTTGACTTTATATCTATTTTTAAAGTATTTTTAACTTTTTGAGGAACTATCTTCACGTCTACTAATGCTACAGAATCAAAAGAATACACAATTCTACTAATCTTTTTCCTTATTCTATAAACTTTTCTTAGTTCAGTTCTAGAAGGCATAGTGACTACTACATAAACCATGAAAAACGAGCCCAATCGTCTTACATACACGTTAGAGACATTTATGCCAAATCCCTTCAAAATAGTGTATATTCTATCTTTAATTGGACAATCGCAACTAGCTCCTATTAAAGATAAAATAGCTTCTTTCACTTGCCTTATTGTATCTGCTAATATAAATCCAATTATACTCAAGATAACGGCCATATTGAAATAAAAGTTTTGAGATAGTATAGCAATACCACCTATTATTTCCATAAGCATGTCAAGCTTGCTATGAACCAAATCTGTTCTTACTATTTCTATCCATCGGTATTTTCGTTCCATGTAATATATAATTAACGTTATTATCGATGAACCCCAGATAATTGACGCTAGCCAATCTGGAACATCATAACTAGCATGTAATCCTTGGAATAAATAAGTCATAGAAAGAAATACTATAATTGCAGACGACATTAATATTGCTAGGCTTTCCAGATTATATAATCCCCATGGAAATCTTTTACTTTTTCTATATATTATCTTTAGTAATACTGAAAATAATATTGCACTTGTTGCGTCAATGAAACCGTGATACGAATCGACTACTAATAACGAAGAAGAATATTTTTCACCAAAATATATTTCCAAAACGGATATAGGAAAAATTAATATACCAGAAACTAAAAATATTCTAGATGCGGAATTTAACTTGGATAAAGGAAGCAATTCTCATCACTCTCCACTATATATATGAGCAAAATCTATTTAAAAATCTCGCTATCTATATAGATTAAAATATTTTTTAGGAATTTTTATAGATATATCAAACTGAACTTTGCTTCTATATTCAATAATTGATTAATAGTTTTGTAGTATTTTGAACCACTTAATAGTTTTAAAATAAGTCTATTCTCTAATATCAATAAACAATAAATTAGCATCTTATGGTTTTTGTAAACATAGCCTTTAGTTCCTTATTTCCACAAAGACAAAAGCGGAAATAAAGAAAGTTAAATTTATAATTAATTTATAATTAATGATGTATATGGCAGAAGACAAAAAGCAAGAAATAAATAGTTTCAGTGATTTAATAAAGTCATTATTTAAAGATTGCAATTGGTATTTAGGAGGATTTATTATTGCTTTAATATTATTTATAATATTTGATCTAGCAGTATATCATCCATAAACTAAAATAAGAAGATTTTTTTATATACTAATGTATTCACATTTGTGGGATTTAGTTGGCAAGAGTTAACATAGCTGCAGATGCCGAATTAATAAAGGAACTTGAAAAAGAAGTAAAAAGTAGAGGATATACTATATTTGCGGTAACGAATATAGCATTAAAGGCTATATTAGAATTACTTAAAAGTGGGGAAGACTCTACTACATTACAAAACTTGGTAGAGATGTATAAAATTACTAAAGATCTAGATATAATTCCCATTCCGTCATGGTATATAGAAAATTTAGTAAAGTTAGCTTATGAAAAGGATAGTAAATCTTTTCAAGATATATGCGATGGTACTGGAGAGCAACTATCTTCATATCTAAAGTCTAGAGCATCAAGTTTTGAAGATTTACTCAATTTATATTCCGAAATAAGAGGTGTATTACCTATAAAGGACATAAACGTTAAGAAAGGATCAGGAGATTCTATAGATATAAGATTAACTGGAACAGGATTCAATATAGAATCTACTTTATGCGCAGGAAGAGTATTCAAAAAAATTTTAGAAGCATATTCATTTGAGGTTATTGAAATGACTACATCACCAGGAGGAATAATATTCGTTAAAGCAAAATATTCAAGGCCAACCTAATATTTCATTGCATGCCGAAATTAGTCTACAAATTGTTTGTTGAGTTTCTAAAACATATGAGCTAATCGAATAGATAAAACTAGCATAATCCAGAACCTCTTTAGAAAATTCTCCGTGAGGGAACGCACCTATACCTACAATTTTATCTTCAGTAATATCGTTACATATTTTTTCTGGTTTAATTTTTTTACCATTTTCGCTTAATAATATAATATTATATTTTTTTGCTATATCCTTTAATTGTAAACTAGTAACTTCCATTAAAGGATTATCTGAATTAGGTGGAACTTTACCCATTGTTAATAATTGTTCCATTAGACTGACAAATCGATCATAATTTTTTGGCGGTCTCATATTGTTATTAACCTTTATAATTTTTGAATCGATAGTATGAATATAAAAATCTCCCTTGATATTAGACTCACTTAAGAACATGATCATAGCTAAATGTACTATGTCAGGCCGACCTCTTTTTTCTGAATTAGGAAGATTTTTCATGGCAAAATAATGTAATGAAACGTCCAATAATACTTCGCAAGGTTTTTTATTTCTTTTCTTTGCGTTGTTTATAACGCTAGGATGATTCCTAATTACCTTTGGTACAAGTTCTAATGAAGAATCAAGCAAAATAAGATTAAGCTTCACTTTAGGTTAACCAAGCTTAAGAGTTAAAAGTTAAAAATAAATCTTATTATTAATGAAAAAATTGGTCGAATCTAGATCACTAGATCTTATAGACATGGCAGTAGATTTAGTATATGAAGGAGAAATTGATTTAGCTAGAGAATATATCAAATTAGCTAGAGAATATTCGGCTAAGGGAAAAATTAAGTTACCTATAGAGTATAAAAGAAAATTTTGTAGACGTTGTAATGTTCCCCTAGTCCCCGGTATTACAGAAAGAAGAAGAATAAGAAGAAAGGTTTTAATTAGAACGTGCTTAATATGTGGTTGGATAAGAAGATATGAACTCAGAGAAAATAAAACAAATAAGAGCTCAGAATGCAGAAGTGAGAATAGGGAAAAACGGAATCACTGAAGGAATAATAAACGAGATTAAGAGAAGATTAAAAGATCATGAAGTAATAAAGATAAAAATAGGAAGCAAGGATAAAAATAGGAAAGAGATTGCACTAAAAATAGCCGAATTAGCAAACGCAAAACTTATTGAAGTTAGGGGATACACATTTATATTGAGCAAGATTGATAGCGATTGATTTCCTAAAGATAAGGGGACATAAGAACGTAAAAGGTACTCATAAAACTACTCTAGAATTTACAAAAGATACTTATCTAACCCCAAGAGGGGATTGTATAATAGGAATATATGCAGACAAAGGCGTGAATGATTTAAAAGACGATATAAAGAGAATGATTAAGAATGAAGGTTTTATCTATATTGTAATTAATGTCTGTGGAATATTCGATATTATTTCAGCTAGAGGTTCATCAAAACTCACGTTAAGTAATAAAAACAAGATGATAATAAGAAAATCTAGTTTCATTTCAGATGCAACTTTAGCTATAAACTCCAATAAATCCGCGTTTGATATAAAAAGGGAAATAATAAAAGGTCTTCAAAATGAACATAATGGTTTAGTTTATATTGTTACATCTGATATACCCCTTAAAAATGAAGAGATTCTTGGAATAGTCATTAATTTTAATCCATTTGAAAGCATTAAGACGTGCTAGCTCATTTTCATCACTCAGAATATAAATTTCCAAGATTTCTTTAGTTACTCTACATAGCTCTTGAATAAAATCTTTTATCATAGTAGGGTTATCACCATAAACCCTATTGAATACTTTATCTCTAAATGGTAAAAATCTTGCATCATAATTTATTATATCTATATTATATATTTTATTTATTTGCAAAGATTCTTTAAGTAATAACAACCCATCAATGTTAAGATCTCCTGCTATTATATATACATCTTTCTTAGCCAAATTCAGCGATATAGCACCATAGCCAGCAAATGCGTCAAGTATTTTCTCGTTATCATTGACCTCTTTTCTTATGTTTAATCTCTCATTAGCTAATGATGGATTAACATAAACTTTTGAAATATCTACGACGAACTTTACTCCATTCTCCTTGTATATAGTCTTTGTCTTATATTCTCCTCCTATAAATTCTATGTCATTGATCCTTAATTCACCCTTTACTTTTTTTCTCAAAAAAACTGATTTAACGTTCTTATTTATGGACAATATAGCTGTTAAAAGTTGATTAAAGTCAATTTTTTGATTTTTTACATTTACCAATGCTATGTCACCTATGATATAATAGCTAGAAGCATTGTCAATTATATCATGTAGTCTAGGTGTTTTTCTCTTAGGCGAAGGATTACATTCGACTATTTCAATTGATTTATCTGCAGACATTATTGGAATCAATATATACTCATCATCAAAAATAAATGAAAAATTATTATCAACATTTAGCTTAGATTTTATCTTATCAAATTCCCGTCTTTTTATTTTAGCGCACATCATGGTTTCTTAAACTTATCCATTTCTGAACTATGACCTGCAAATACTGATGCATTAGGATCTATATATTTTTTAGCTACGCTTGTGGCTATAGCAACTTGACCGAATCCGACAGCTATTAATGCTAACTTTGGTGCACCTTCTACTTGTGCAATATCTCCAGAAGCATATATACCAGGTAAATTAGTTTCCATTTTCGTATTAGTTAATATATCTCTCCCTTTCATATTTATCCCCCATTTAGGAATATTTCCAAGATCTCCTTTATGTCCTATACTAATTATTACGGCATCTACATCAATAGTTTTCTCGTCTTTTGTTCTATTGTCAAATATTGTAGCTTGAGTAACTCTTTGGCCATCTCCCTTAACTTCCTTTAATTCATGCCATGTATAGACTTTAGCTACTTGGTAAAGTTCTTTTACACTTCTCTCATGAGCTCTAAATTGATCTCTTCTATGTATTAGGGTAACAGACTTAGCTACCGGAGCCAAAGTCAATGCCCAATCTACTGCTGAATCTCCTCCACCTACAATTAGGATATTTTTACCTTCGAAATCTTTTTTCCTTCTTACGGTATAATATACTCCTTTGTTTTCATATTCTAATTCACCTTTAGCTCCTAATCTACTAGGAGATAATCTACCTAGACCTATAGCTAGTAAAACTGTTTTAGTTTTAAATTGATTTCCCTTATCAGTCTTTATTACATACATTCCGTCACTAGTTTTATCTAGAATATCAGCCCACTCTTTTGTTCTTATATCTGGAGAAAACATTTTTGCTTGTTCAACTAACTTTATTGCTAAATCGTAAGCGAGAATTCCTGGATATCCGCCTACATCGTAAACTATTTTTTCTGGATACAAAGTAACTAATTGTCCTCCTAACTCGTCTTGAGAATCTATTAATAAAACTTTCATGTCTCTTAAAGTAGCATAAAATGCTCCAAAGAGTCCTACTGGACCTCCACCGACTATTATCATATCGTATTCTGACATAGCTATCACTTAGACTCATTTATTTAAAATATTTAAACTTTGCTAAAAGAGTAATGAGAATTCTGAGAAAATTATTTAGTTTTTATGATAAAAACCACATAAATTATTGAAAATAATAACATAAAATTTTATAGCTAGATATCCGATAAGATGTTGAACTATTGTGATTTCAGAAATAACACTACTTTTATTGCCATTTATTTTTTTATGGGGTCTATGGCTAAGGTTCTATAGAAAAATAATAAGTGAAGGCCTAGCATTTCCTGGCAGTGATTATAAAGAAGAAAAGATCAAAATAAAGCCTAATAGTTCAGTAATTCTTCAAGTTAAAGGAAAATGTACCATTCTTGTCAACAGTATGACTGGATGGGCTACAATAAGAATTAATAATGGAGCAAAGCAAAAAATATATAAAATTAGATTAATAAATATTGATGGCAAATTAGAAATAATAAACGAAAGTAAAATATTTCCTTTAGATATTATAGTTAGATGCTCATACTTAACTTACGAATAAGAAATAACGGAATTATAGATATTAAGACTAAAATAATCCAAGAATAAAATCCTGTAAAAGTAGCTAATGGATCGAGCCACGTTCCTAATACTATATTTAGAGAATTAACTTCTGCTAAGCCTATTCCTGTATTAGCTCCTTTAGCTTCAACAGCTACCATAGAATACATTATAGATATTGCAAGTTCGTTAAATATTCCAAGAATTATAATTCCTATTATGAAAAACTTAGTATATAATAATAAACTTGGAAATATTCCTGCAAGAGAAGCTAATATTAATCCCCTTAATTTGCCAATCTTATCTCCTATAAATCCTAATAATCCTCCAATAAATGATGAAAACAATAGTAAGGATGTTATTTCGCCACTTTCTATAGCACTTAAGTGCAGAAAATTAAACGCAAAATTGGGAAAAAGTTCGCCTATAGCATAATATATTCCCCAAACTCCTGAAGTAGATAGCCCTAAATATAATATGTTCCTATTTCTTATTGTTTTCCAGGTTGGTTTTACATTTGGTAATTTTACATTAATAAAAAGGGAAATCAAAGTTAATAATGAAAGCAATAAACTAGCATATGTAAAACTTAAAACCTTATCAAAGAATATCCAATTTAATCCAACTATTCCGCCTATACTAAAAGCTGCATTATATAGGCCCATTATTCTACTTAAATTGTTTTTATTGAGCTCAGCTAAAATAGCTCCTCCACTGGAAAAAAACATAGAAGCACCTATTCCACCAACAAAATAAAAGATAAGTAATTGAAGAAATGTAATCGACAATCCAATAAACAAAGAAGAAATAGACATTATTAAAAGACCTAAACATAAAGTATTTCTTAAGCCTATTCTAGTTGATAGGTAAGCTGAAGGTACTTGCATTGTTCCAGATCCAATAAAAAACGCAAATGGAACGAAACCAGCTAAACTAGCTTGAATATTGAATTTATAAATTATATATGGTATATATGGAGCTAAGTAGAACCAGCTTATAGAATATATAACTCTCGCGATATATATTGACTTACCTTTCATAGAAGAGTTCTAACAAATAGAAGATTATTATAACTTGTGAATGAACTAAATTTTAAAAATGAAGATAAAAATAGTTAGAAAACCGTCAGTGCAGATAGAAGATATAGAGAATAAAATAAGAGATTTAGCAAAGAGTTTCGGTTATGAAATAACTGAGGAAGATCCAGATATAGTATTTGCGGTTGGAGGAGATGGAACGCTTTTAAGAGCTATAAAGTATGATAAGCCTATTATCACAGTTAAAGCTGGAAGAAGAGGTTTTTTAATGGACGTTAATCCAGAAAAATTAGAAGAAGTTTTCAAAAGATTATCAAACAATGACTATACTAAAGAAGAGTATATTCTTTTAGAGACTAATATTAATGGTATAAATGCAATAGCCTTTAACGAAATAGGAATACTCTACGATAAACCAGAGGCATTAAAAATAAATGTAAAGTTTCTAGACGAAAATATAATCTTTGAAGGAGACGGCGTATTAATTTCTACTCCACAAGGAACGAGTGCTTGGAGTTTTTCAATAAGTGGAAATTATGTTTACAACTTAAATGCACTAGAAATATGTCTTGTAAACCCCATATTAACATCATTAAAATCTATAATAATACCTCCGTTGAATGTTAAATTAAAACTAGAGAATAAAGGATATCCACAATTAGCTAGAGTTGTTGCTGATGGAGAAATAATAGCTAGAATAGAAGTAGGGAACGAGATAAATATATGGAAAAGCAATAAAAAAGCTAATATATATAGATTCTATGAAATAGACCCGATAAAGGGAATATTAAATGGAAAACGTGATATTTGACACAGCAGGTTTTTTAGCTGGTTTAGAAAATTATTTTGATAGAGTTTATACAACACCATTAGTTATGAATGAAGTGAAAGATTATGTATCTAGAAGCCTTTTAAGTCTTGCATCAAGTTCTGGAAAGATAATAATATTAGAACCAGAAAAAAGAAATATAGATATTACCAATAACACGTTAAGGAAAATAGGTGAGTATTCCTTATCTAAAACTGATATTTCCATTATAGCCTTAGCTTTACAATTACAGCCTTCAATAGTATTTACTGATGATTTCTCTGTACAGAACATACTATTAAAATTAGGAATTAAGTTCAACTCTGTAAAGCTAAATAGATCAATAAAATACGAGAGAGAATATTACTATGTTTGTGAAAATTGTGGAAAAGTGTATCAAAGGAAAAAGGAATCTTGCGATATCTGTGGTGGAAAAATAATAAAGAAATCTAAACTTGATAGTAAAAAATAGTTTACTTCGAGATTTTTATTATTCTACTAGATAAGCTTAACTTATAGAATAATTATTAATTAATCGTGCATCAAGCTAATATACTATTGCAAAAAGCCTTAAAGGTTGGTGGGAATCCTTATGCATTATCTAAACTTACTACTTTTACTGTTACTCAGATTAAAAATACTTTTAACTATTTAATTGTTAAATACGATTTCGCACTTTTTCCTCTAGTAATATCAGAAAATTTAGGATTAAGAAAGGCAGTTCTTATATGTAAAGATACAAAGATAAACATGGAAAATAGAAAGAACTTGTTTTTTCCTTTAGTAAATGTCTTCAGACACGATATCGAAAAAAACGAGTTTATTCTTACATTATACGTGAATAAAACTAGTTTAAATGAAGTAAGTAGTGCAATAGAGAAGTTAAATGCTAAAGGTTATGTAAATTGTAAACTTATCCTAGTGAAAAATGTTTTCAGATTCACAAGAGATCCTTTATGTTTCGACTTTGAAAAAGGTAAATGGATTTGTGAAGATAAAATTGTCATAATAAACAAGTATTTTAAAGTAAATCCTGATGCTGATGATATTAATTTAATAACGTCTATACAAAGAAATCCATATTTAAATTATATTAGAAATATTCACTGGAGACATATAAAATCTGTAATAAATGCTTTCATTTATACACTTGGAAGGTCAAATTTCATTTTAGATGTTTTCTCTAAAGAAGATATCTCTGATAAATTTCCTAATACGATTTGGACATTAAAAACTGATGAAATGTTCATATCTGAAATATATTGCTATGATGAGTTAGAAAAAATTATAGAAAAAGTAAAGAAATACTCGTCAGATTTTCTGATAGTACCTAAGACGCCCGGATATGCTGAAGGATACTCTATACCTTATGAAATTTTCAAGAAAAAGACATGGGAATTTCCAAAAATAGTTATAGAATAATTTAAAGGTTGTATCACACAACCTTTTTTATGATAGACAATTTTAGAGATCTAGTTCCTATAACAAAAAATTACATTTATTTAAATCATGCAGCAATTTCTCCTACGCCTTTACCTGTTCTTTTTGAAACATTTAATTACCTATATAATGTATCGCAAAACGGTACTTATACAGTAAATGAAGAAGAAAAAGATGAATTTTTACATATAAGAGAAAAAATTGCTAATTTAATTAATTCGTCTCCAAATGAGATCTCATTTATACCTAATACAAGTTATGGAGTTAATATAATAGCTAATGCATTAGATCTTAAACCTGGAGATAAAGTAATTACAGACAGCCTAGAGTTTCCTGCCACAGTATATCCTTTTCTTAAATTGAGAAAAAAAGGAATCAATGTTGATATAGTAAAAACTAATCCAGAAAATATTGAACAGGACATATTAACAAAAATAGATAATAATACTAAACTAATAAGTGTAAGTCATGTAAGTTTTAACACTGGTACAAAATTGGATATTAAAAAAATAGTATCTAAAGCGAAAAGCGTTAGCGCTTACGTTTTACTTGACATAATACAAAGTGCTGGTGCAATTAATGTTGACGTAAAAGACTTAGGTATAGATTTTGCTGTAGCTGGAGGATATAAATGGCTAATGGCACCTCAAGGTTCAGGATTTATTTATGTTAAAAACGGTTTAATAGACGATCCACCTTTTTACGGCTGGAAATCATCCAAAAATTACTTAGATTTTAATGCTACAGAATTCGAGCTAGAAAAAGGACCTAGGAGATTTGAAATAGGCACAATAGACGTTGCAGCTAACATTGGCTTAGGAAAATCTGCAGAGATTATATCACCTTATAAGAAGGACATAGAGAAAAAAGTATTAGAATTAAGTAAACTAGCTATAGACCTAGCAGAAGATAAGGATCTTGAAATAATAACTCCTAAAGAGAAAATATCTGGAATAGTAGTAATAAAATTACATAATCCTAAAAAAATAGCTGAAGAGTTAGCTCAAAAAAAGATTATAGTATCCCCACGGGGAGAAGGAATAAGAATATCGTCTCATTTTTACAATACGGACGATGAGATAAGGACTACTATTAATGAGATAGCAACTTCATTGTATTCTCAAAAGCACGTTTAGCCTTTTCGGCAACATCGTTAGGAACTTTTACTTCATATTTCTCGTTAACTAAAGAAGATTTTATCTTTTCTAAAGTTACCATTGCCATGTATGGACATCTGGCACATGCGCAAGTCTCCATAGACATAAAGGGATAAAATCTCTTATTTGGAACTTGTATTTGGAGTGCATTTAACATACCAATTTCTGTAGCAACTACAAATTCTTTGGATTCACTGTCCTTTGCATATTTTATCATTTGATTAGTAGAGCCAACAAAATCTGCAGCTTCTAAAATTTCTAAAGGAGATTCTGGATGTGCCATTAATTTTGCATTTGGATATTTTTTCCTAGCCAATGATACTAATTGCTTAGTATATGAAGCATGAACTAGACACCTACCATTAGGAGGAACTCTAATTAACTTCTTACCAGTTTTCTTTTCAACGTAGTTAGCTAAATTAGCGTCAGGACCAAATAAAACAACATCAGCATCTAATGATTTAACTACATTAATTGCCGTTGATGATGTAACTATATAGTCAGCTAAAGCTTTTGTATATATGCTTGTATTTATATATAATACAACAGGAGAATTGGGATACATTTTCTTATATTTTTTAAGAGTTTCTACATCTAGTGCGTCTGATAAACTACACCCAGCCATAGGGTCTGGAGATAATACTTTCTTGTCAGGATTTAATGCAGAAGCTTGTTCTGCCATAAAATATACACCGGCGAACACTATAATGTCAGCATTAGTTCTCATAGCTTTTACAGCCAGATCGTAGGAGTCTCCAGTAAAATCAGAAACTAAGTGAACTCCATATTCCATGTAATTATGTCCTAAAATTATTGCGTTTTTATCTTTTTTAAGTCTATTTATTTCAGTTATTAGATTTTCAATATTTGGCATTCTCGAACACATGTTCGATTATGCATTACTGCTTAAATACTTTTGTATTGAAAAATATAATTCTTCTAAATCTTCCATTATTCTTACTAACATACTATAAATTACTGCATCATCTATACTGAAAATATTAGCAATTATTTTTGAAATGTCTATTAATTCTTGTGCTAGAGATACCGAAATAATATTTCTCCTTAGTAATTCCCATATTATTTTAGAATCCTCGCTTTCATTAACTATCCTTGAAGCTTCTGTTATAACATCCCTATATAACGATAAAGAAGAATTCCTAACTTCATAATTTAATTCTTTATTTTCTGAAAATTCATCAAGAGACACTTTAGTACCCTTTTCAATATTTTTATATAGTAACCAAAATCTAGTGCTCACTTCGCCTTCCCTCTTATCCTAGCAATTAACCACAATTCAGTTAAATACTAATCTACCTAGCTAATAAAGTGTCAATTATGGTAGATGTTATAGGTAATTTCTCTGAAAAAATATCGGGTAAACGTTCCCTATTCTTACTAGTCATAGCAACCACAGACGTTAGCCTAATACCTGGAATAACGATAGCAGGAGCAACTGAAGAACTGACGTTATTTACGCCAGCTGCAGACGCAGAATTCCTTGTTCTAGGAAAATGTAAAGTAATAAATTCTGTTCCTGTAACTCCTACAGGAATTCCTACACCAGCCATTATAACTAAGGCATCTTTATCACTCTTAAACATTCCTAAATTAGTAGTAGACGCTGGTTCTAAAATTAAACCAAATATTCCTTATATCTCTCTAAATGGAGAGCCTGGTAAGGATATTAGAAAAAGGTCATTAGACCCTATTACAGCAGAGAGAATAATAGAGAATGGAATCACATTAGGTAATGAGCTATCTAAAAATTTTGAATTACTAGTAATAGGAGAATCGATAGCAGCAGGAACAACTACCGCTATGGCTACTCTATTAGGTTTAGGATACGATGCTATTGATAAAGTTAGCTCTGCATCGCCCGAAAATCCTAAAGAAATAAAAAGGAAAGTTGTTCTAGAAGCGATAAAAGATCTTCCATCGAATTTCATTGATAAGATATCTAAGCTTGCAGATCCCATGCTCTTAGGAGTAGCAGGAATAACTGTAGGATTTAAAGGAAATGTGCTTTTAGCAGGAGGTACTCAAATGACTGCTGCCTCGGCTATAATAAAGGAAATCAATAAGAAAAAAATGAATGATATAGGAATAGGAACTACTAGATGGATTATAAACGACAAAAGTTCTGATATAATATCTTTATCTAAAGAAGTTGGAGTTAATCTAAGTTACGTAAATCTTGACTTTTCTGCTTCTAAGTTTGATGGCCTAAAAGCATATGAAAGAGGATATGTGAAAGAAGGTGTAGGTGCAGGCGGTTCTTCACTTTTAGCTACATTAAACGGAATTACTGAAGCTAATATTTTAAAAAGAATAGAGGAAATTTATGAGGAAATAAGGGTTTAATATGAAAATAGCGTTTACTGACGAAGGAGAGTTAGCTAGAGTATTAGCTAGATCTTTAAAAAACAACGAGATAATTATTGTGGATAATCCTCAAAGAGTTATAAATGAGAAACCAGACGTAGTCATTCACACACTAGATATTCCATACTTTGAAAATAAGTCATATGTATGGAATTTTAATACATGGTATGCCATTAATATAGCTAGAGCAGCACATAAGGTAAACGCTACAAATATATATTTATCGACATTTATGATTTTTAATGGGAAAAAAGGATATTATCACGAAAATTCTACTCCAGATCCTCTAAATTATTATGGCATATCAAAACTAGTCGGAGAGACTGGAACAGCGTCGTTAGGCAATTTTCTTATAATTAGATGTGGGGTTTTATACTCACTAAATTATAAAGGACTTTTAGCATCTTTCTTTAAGGCAGCTCTAAACGGAAAAAACTTAAAGTGTAACAAAAATTTTTATATATCTCCAATAAGTATTTATTCATTATCAAATATAATTGCAAAGTTTGTAAATGATGAAATAAAAGGTGTAATAAATGTTGGAGGACCTAGAATCTCTATTGTAGAAATGTGCAATCTAATAGCAGACCTATTTGGAGTTAACGTTATTGAACTGAATGGTAAAAAGTATGATTTTTCCTTAGATACATGGTTGTTAAATACTTTTAATATAAAATTATCCTTAAAAGAAGATTTAGTGAATGCTATTGAATACAGAGTTCTTAACAACGAGAGAAAAGGTATTTCTATTACTTAAGTATAGTGAAGATCCACTTACTGCAAAAGATATAATGAAAGCGTTAGATATAAAGAAAGAGAAAGAAGTTTATGATCATATATATCATTTAGCTAAGTCAGCTAAAAGAAAAAATTATGTAGTAATATTGTTTCCTCCTAAATGTGAGAATTGTGGATATATATTTAGTATTGATATGCCCAAAAAACCTAGTAAATGCCCAATCTGCAAATCTGAAAGAATTATTCCACCAAAGTTTTTAATTAGGGAAAAGTAATTGTTAAAAAATGGTTGCTATCTTCGTAGACATGGGAGAGACCTTAGTTAGATTTAAACCAAGATTTCACGAATCAATAGCTAACGCAATACGTGAAGAAGGAATTGAAGTTTCGGATATAGAAGTATTCAAAGCTCTAATGAGACATTTAGGTAGGAGTTGCTTCCCTCATCCTCAGTTCGATGGATTATCGCAAATAGATTTTAAAGATTTATTTTATGAATTAAATCTTCATATTCCTAATGACATAATAAAGAAACTAGAAAATAAAAATTATTTGGCAGACGAATATGAGCTTTATGATGATGCAATACCTTTTTTGGAAAATGTTAGAGAATTAGGGTTTAAAACCATATTAGTTACTAATACTACTAAAAAAGTGAATAAGATAATAAAAGATCTAAATCTAGATAATTATTTGGATGGTATTATAGCCTCCTGTGATTATAATATACTAAAACCACATCCTAAGATATTTTATTATGCAAAAAAATTAGCTGGAAGCGAAGGTATACATATTGGCGACGTGTATGAAATAGATGTTATAGGTGCTAGGAGAGCTTATATGAACGCTATCCTTCTGGATAGGCTAAATTTATATCCTGAAATAAAAAATAATAAGGTAACAAATCTACATGAGGCATTAAATATTATACAAAAATTGGAATTAACTCAAACCTAGTTTATAAATTTCTCCAGACTCTATATAATCTAGAAGTTCTATTATTCCTTGTCCGTCATCTTTGTTTAGTACCAAATCTGCCATTTCCTTAATTTCTTTTAAAGCATTATTTACCGCAACCTTGAAATCTGCAGCCTTAAATAACGATACATCATTTTGTGAATCTCCGACTGCTATAATTCTTCCCTTAAATCCTAATATCTCAGCAAATTTTTTAATTCCGTTTCCTTTATTAACTCCCTTTGGCATGATCATAACATCGCTTCTATTCCATTCAACCGAGACCTCATATAAATCAGAAAATAAATCACATATATTATTTGATACGTTATTTAGATATATTATTACCTCTCCATAAGTAAAATTCAATCTTTCTGCTGATAATCTTTTGCCTATTTCAAACCTCAATTTAGGCCATGATTTTGGAATATTATAGTAAACTTTATCATTTATCATTATTAATGCACCATTTTCTAATACCCAGCCTGTTGGCTCTAAACCGTACGCTAATCTATCTATAAATCTTCTCTCCCTACCTGTTACTACAACAAAATAATTATTCTTTGAGAATTTGTTGATTTTTTCCCTTACTGCGTTATTTATTACAAAGCTGTCTTTTTCGTCTGATATTGTCCTATCATAATCAGAGGCAACAAGTATGTCAGTCAAATTTATACCCTAATTTTTCAATAACATTTTTCATTATAAGAGCATCCTTTTCTAATTCTGGACTCTCACAAATGAGCGTTATTGAGATATCACGTTTAAGAATTTCTTTAGCTAACGGCTCAAATGGCGGTGTGTTATAAATTATAGATCTATGCACGTCTACATATTTACCGTTTCTAATCTCTAACGATTCAAAATGAGAATTTATATGAGAAATATTTAGTTCTTTAATAAGCCTATCGATGATATCACCATAATCTATTTTTCCACCCTGTCTGCCAAAAGTGTGAGCCCAGTCTATATATGGGACTACATTTTTAATTTCTTTAGAGATTGATATAACTTCGTCTATTGTTCCAAAGGCTGTCTCTTTTGCCATAGTTTCTATACCAAATTTAACTTTTATTTCGTTATCTTTTGCAATATCTACAACCTCACCTAATTCACTCTTTACCCTACTGTAACACTCTTCTGGACTCATTTTACCATAGAAGGCTATATGAATCGCTATAGCATCAGCATTCATAGCATTTGCTCTATCTGCTGAATCTAAGATTCGTTTTTTAGACGAATTAACTTTCTCTTTGTCTTCTGAACATAAATTAATAAAATAAGGAGCGTGAACAGATAATCTTACGTTAAGGTTTTTAGCAATATTTCCTGCTCCCCTTGCTTTTTCAATTTTCATTCTTACTCCTTGAACAAACTCAACTTCCATTGCGTTTAGGCCTAATTCTCTTATCCTTTTTATGCCTTCTATAGTATCTTTCGCTTTTGTTGAAAGAGGAATACCTGCAGTTCCCAGGTATATTTTTGCCATAAAAATATATAGAATTACGTTTAACTTAAAAAGAAAGACTAACTAAAGAACTCCTTATTTTATTCTCATTATCCCTTATTAGGTCTAACAATACAGAAGAGAGTGTTTTTTCATCGAATTTCTCATTAGTTATCGTTTTTATTACATTTATAAGCTCTTGTATAACATTTTCTAAACTAATAGATAACAAAATACTAGATATCTCTTTAACATAGGTAGACGTTATTATTGATTTTTTAGATAAATCTTCATTACCGTATTCATTGGATAACATTGTTTTAATTCCTTGAACAAAAGACTGTGATACTTCGTCCATAGCCTCTACTATTATAGGCTCTATAATTTTCTTATATTCATCAGGTCCTGAAGAAATAAATGACAACGTATCGGCAATAACTTGAGTTCTTTTGTTTAGAGAAGCTAATATAGATGACAATAGAGTATCGTTTATTTTCTTCTTGTCTTCATCTGGAACTTTAAATGAAGAAACTTGTGTAGATATTATTATACCTGCTTTTTCGGCTATAAATTCTATTAATGATTTAGCATTAACTCCAACTGATCTAAATTTCATTTCTGCTAAAGGACAAAGTGTTATCAAGTTAGGATATGTCTCTCCTAATGCTTTAGCCATTCTATCCGATCTTTTGCCTAGGTTACGTTCTAAGATAGCACCAGAGCATCCTTCAATTTTTTTCACTTTAAAGCCTTTTTCTCTTAATCTTTTTATTATCTCGTCTGCATAAGATGAAGAGAAGCATGCAACATGTAAATTAATTTCATCGTTACCTTCAAATTGTATAGACTTTAATAACCTAACTTCAATAGGTACGACCTCGAAGACATTAGAATAACCAGCTAATTTGGAATATTCTCTATAAGCTTCTGAAAATGTCTTGTAATCTTCTGGAGAAATTGTAATTAGCTCTAAAAGATTTATATTGGAATTTTCTTTTATTTTTTCGATTAATGAATTACCATTACCACTAATATAGTCCATGAACCCACTATCTTTTGATGTTCCAAAAACCTTCACTTTAAGTCCTAATCTTTTCAGTAAGTCAAGAGTTACATAAACTATTGAAGGATTATCACTCAAATATCTACCTAACCATAGTCCTATTTCACTATCATCTGAAATTACATCCTTATAATAGTCTGGAATTCGTATATCAATAGTAGGTTCTTCTGGAATTTTTCTAGCTACCAGGCTATTTAACTTGATTAAAAGAGTAGATATTGGAATCCTAGCTGGACAAACACCATCACACAATCCACATTTATGGCAACCAGATATTTCTGCTATTGTGCTATCAGGGATATCTACAGTATCATGAAGTTCAAAATATGAAATAATACCTCTAGTGAAATCAAACATTCCTTTAGGTGCATAAGGCCATTGAGGAATTAGCCTATATTGCGGACAAACAGTAACGCACATAGCGCAGTCTATGCATGTTAACGCATAATCTGCGAAGATATCTAGATATTTCTTTGCAACCTTATAGCCTTCTACTTCTCCACCGGGGGATAATGACTTTGCAATACCTATTCCAAACCTGAACTTTAAAGCCTCATTTTGTTTATCGACTATTTCTAGTACAGTCTTAGCTCTTTTCTTAGGTTCAAATACTTTTCCAGGATTAAATATTTCCTCGCTATCCATTTCCTCCTTATATTTTTTCATAACCTCATAACGATCTACTCCTAAATCTTGAAATGTCTTTCCCATGGTGCTAAGTCTATTCCTAGCATATTTATGTACAAACATACCAACTGAAAGCATTGATCCTCCAAGTTTAACAAAATCTTCCATCATCAACGTATTTTTTGCTAGATCATAAATAATTTTCCTATCAACTGGATTTAGTGAAACTTGTGTAAAGGCATTTACTAATAGTACTTCTCTTCTTTCTAGGTCTATATCTAGGTCAAATCCTTTATTTGGTTCTAAGACTCCAATATTGCCTAAGTCTCTTTGTATGCTATCAATCAGATCCTTTATCTTAGTATAATGAAGTAGTCCATGTTGATGAATTAACAATCCCTTAGATCTTAATGCTGCATTAACGCCGTGATTAAATGACCACCATCCTGTCCATTCTCCTTCAAAAACCTTCCCGTTGTATGTTTGAGCTATTTTGTAAAGTTTAGGTTCAACTATACTAGACCTTGTAGAAGGATAAAGGACTACCATATTCCATTTTCCTGGATCTAATGTAGCTCTAAATTTATCATGAATATAGGAGGATATTGCAGGACCTCTTACTTGTATATGCCATGCTGGAATTACTTCTCTATAAAACTCCCCTATAGCACCATACACTTTCTCAAAATCTTCGAATGAAATTACTAGAGATTCAGTTGAAGAAAATGGCCTTAGTTTTATACCAACTTTCGTTATTATTCCAGTTGTACCTTCAGCTCCACAAACTATTGCTAAATCTTTTCCTTCTAATCTTACTATTTCACCTTTAGGATTTACCATTTCTACAAAGGCTATATTATCACAAATGAAACCATACTCATAAGAACCTACACCTAACGCATCTCCTGCTGTTCCACCACCTACTGTAGAATCATATGAAGAAGGAAATGTTCTTAATTGAAGACCTTTTTGTTGTGCAGCTATGTCAACTAGTTTCCACGTAGCTCCAGCTTCTGCTACAGCTATTCTATTAGCTTCATCTATTTCTATTTTATTCATTTTCGAGAAATCTAATACTATTCCTCCATCTGCAGGAATAGCATTACCATATCTGTTAGTTCCTCTTCCATAAGGAGTTAAAGGAACATTATTAGATATTCCAATTTTTACTAAGTCTATTATATCTTCTGTATTTTGAGGATATACAACATAATCTGGAATTACATTAATTTTTATTCCAGACCATACTAATTCTGGGACAAATCCCATATCCACTGAATGAGAAAGCCTTTCAACTAACGCATCCGAAAAATTCTCTCTAAATCTTGATTCTAACTCGTCTCTCAAAGTCAAATAAATCACCAAATTATTTTCTATTTAAGATTCTCTGTATGTTGTAGCTTATAACCTTTTTTAAGGTTTCATAATATTCTAATGGTTGCTCTTTTCTAGGCTCAAATTCCTTATATTCTGAAGGAGGATCAGACCATGATGGAATTATATGAACATGAAGATGAAATATAACTTGTCCTGCACTTTTACCAATATTAGTGAGAATTCTAGCTCCATCGGCATTTACAGAACTTATAACAGCTTTTGCAACTATACTACTCATTTTTGCTATTTCACACGAAATTTTTTCCGGACATTCCAAGAAATTATCATAATGTTCATTAGATAAAATTAACGTATGTCCAGGAGCTAATGGAAATTTATCTAAAATTACTGTAATATAGTCATTCCTATAAATTACATTTGATTGAAGTCTATCATTAACTATATCACAAAATATACACATAATTCCTCTAACACTTACTATAAGATTTAAATTTATTTTTAAAATTATAATATACGTATTTAAGAGTCAGTATCCATCCCAGAGTAACTTAAATGAACCATGAAAAAAGATAGTTAATTCTTTATTCTATGGTTAAATGATGTGAGTTTGCAATGATAAGAATTGGTTCAAAACTAGTATATAATACTTTACCCGAAATAGTAAATCCAGCCCATACTGCATTAATAGTTTGGGACGTGCAAACAATACTGGTTCAAAGCATATTCAATAGAGAAGAGTTCATGAAATCTATTTATAATGTATTAAACTCAGCTAGAAGAGCTCGTGTAAGGATATTTTTCACTAGAATAGAGCCTTTACCTATAGATTTTGAGTCTCCTGCTAAACTATATTTATACTCAAAATGGAAGATTAATAGACTAGATTCAAGAGGATTAACATTAGCATTAAGACCTCTTCCGAACGAACGAGTAATATCAAAACATTCTGCTAGCATATTCTTTGGCACAGATTTTGAAAATATGGCAAAAAATGCTGGAATACAGACCATTGTTATTACAGGGATTGCGACAGAACTTGGAGTAGAATCTACTGTGAGAGACGCATATAATAGAGGATTCTATAGTGTAGTCGTAAAAGATGCAGTCTCATCTTCAGATAAAGAAGCCCATGAAAGATCATTAGAAAATATGAAAAAATTTGCTGATATAGTAACTTCTTCCGATTTAGCTAGAATATGGTCTACACGTTCAAGGTAAATTTTGCATAATTCCCTTTTTCCGTTATTATCTCCAAAATATGATTTCCTTTTAATAAATTCTGTCTTATATCCAATACTATCTGAGTAATACCTTGCGGTATAAAGTCGGGAGAAAAATCTGGAGAAAAGCTTCTGTCTATTCTTATTTCTACTATTTTGCCTGAAATATCTTTAGTTGGTAAGATTATCTTCATAGAATATTACTTTTTGGAAAACAAAAATAAAGCATAACACTCTATAGTCTATTAACAATGAGCATAGATTATCTAATAATAATATTTGCTATATCATTTGCTACTAATTCTACACCTTTCTTTGGAACCCCTTATACTTTGGTTGCGACTAGCTTCTTAGTAAAATCGGGTATAACGCCACTAAATATGATAGAAGTAATCTTGATAACTGCAATTGGGGCAGCATTGGCTAAAAGCGTAATGTACTCTCTAGGATATGGCGTTAGAAATACATTTAAAAATAATAAAAATGTGAAATTTTTTAGCAAATTCATAAATAAGAGATCGTTCTTTATTGCACTATTTTTTGCGGCATTGTTTCCTTTCTTACCATTGGACGATTTTATTTTCCTTATTGGCGGTGCTGGTAAAGCCTCACTACTAAAGATGTTAGAAATAACCTTTGTTTCCAAAATTATAAAAAGTTCTATAGAAATAACTGTAGAAGCCTTTGGTCTTATTGCGATAAGCGATTTAATAGGCATATCACCGTTTTTGCTAGGCATAATATCCTCAATAGTTTTTACAATCCTTGGAATTGTACTATTCAAGATAGACTGGGAAAGCATATATACTAAACTAAAAGATAAATTTGACTTATTTTATACTGATTAACATGAAAGTTTTCTCTTGTAAAAAGTTCGAAGTAAACGTTGATAAAATAACATTACCTAATGGTAAAGAAAAGGAATTACAATATATAAAGCATAGAGGCTCTGCAGTTATGATACCAGTTATAGATCGAGAAAACATAGTATTAATTAAACAATATAGACCAGTAATAGGCAAATGGATCTATGAGTTTCCTGCTGGCACTATAGAGGAAAACGAAGAACCAGAAGTTACTGCAAGAAGAGAACTTATAGAGGAAGTAGGATACGAAGCTGGAGAATTAATTCATCTCTTTGATTTCTATCCATCACCAGGTATAACTACTGAACTAATGCATATGTATCTAGCGAAAAACCTGAAATTTGTAGGAAGTAAACCAGAAGAATACGAAATTATAGAATCAGAGAAAATGTCATTAGACAATGCAATAAATATGTTTTTACAAGGACAAATAGAAGACGGAAAAACAATAATAGGGATTTTATACTTAGCTAGAAATAGAGATTTAATACAATAAGTACCCCTGATCCTTTAGTTCACCTACTAATAGAGGTTCTTCTTTTATCACCCATTTTCTAGCTTTAGCCTCTCTTAATTTTTCCACTACTTCAACCCAATCTGGTAAGCTAGGTATTTCATAAATTACTACAAACTCGTAATCTCCTAGCCCAAAAGAATAAGTGGTATAAGATCGTATACCATTATTTTTTGGATGATTTTTAGCCATATTTATATGCTCCATCATTATGTTTTCTCTTTCATCAAATGGAATCAAATACCAATCCACAGATTTTTTCATAGGATACGCTACAAAATATTTTAGAGGTTCCACCTTTAAGACTGATAATGGATCAAAATCTGACTTCATATAAGGAGAAGGAGTAAAAATCGAAAATAATGAAACGTCTTCTACAGCATTACCAGAAAATGACGATAATATAGATGACTTAAAATCTATAATTGAGGAGGTATTTAATGCAGACGCCCAATATATTAGTTGGGAACCTTGAGATAATGAAGCATATTTTTTAAGGGAAATAAATTCATTGTTAAACCTCTTCTCTGTCTCTTCTACTTTACTTAGTATACTTTTCCTTTCTATTACTGGTAATCCCCACCAATTTCTGTCTAATCTTAAAGCCAATACTATCATATATGCCTCATTTGTCATCTTTGCTCAACTCGTTAAATATGTCTGAATAAATTATTAAGGCTTCCTCAACACTCATAAGATAGCCTATAAAGTAACTTGATATATATTTTTTGACGGCCTCATCTAGAATTTCATATCCGTCAGAAGTTGGTCCATTAAGAATTCTTTCAACATAATTATCAAAATCTTGTTTATTTTCAGTAATAATAACAAAGGCAACTGGAATAACTCTCATTCCAAGATATACATCACCTTCACCAAATTGTGGCTTATAGTTTACTAATTCTTTTATGAGAGTATCATTTATTCCAAAATAATTCACATCTGTTATCTTATATTTACCTAATATTTTATCTACTTTTCCTTTTATTTTATCAACTTCTTTTGGAATATCATTAAGAGGAACTGCAGAACTTGATAACAGAACCTCTACTCCACCATCGTCAGATAATTTATCTAAATATAATAATGCCCTTAACAATTTAACAAATTTACTCTTATTTCTAACATAAATTCTCTTAGAACTAACTTCCTTTATAGAAGAAGAGGGAAAGAATCCCATAAAATATTTAAAAACTACACCAACGTAATATCTTCCATTATCTGTCGTAATTTCTTTTGGAGAAGGAATTTCATCTAATGACTCCTTATAAACTACTGCAACGTCTGAAGAATTAACTAAAGACTTAACGTACTCCTCAAAATCTTGAACTTTTTCTCTTCTTTCCTCCACTAATTGACCAATTTCATTATATATTTTAATTTCGTTATTAGAGGAATCCATAAAGATTTGCAAAAGAGGAAAAGTATCTTCTTTTCTTAATACAGTAGCCGCATAAATAAAATTAGAGAATTTAACTATGCCAATTATAACCTTAGATTCTACATCATTAGCTAATGCAGCATGTTTAGACGCCGCTAATGCAAGCTTTTCTATATCATACCATGCATCACTCAGTATTAGATCATCAGTCTCCTCTAGGTCGCTATTTTCGCCGTACCTGAAAACTACTGTTTGGACATTGAGTTCTTCGGCTATTTGTTCAATAACTTCTCTTATTAGCATATCTATTTGAGGTATTGGAGGTATTATGTAATGATCGTCCTTTTCTATGTTTTTATGAACATGAATACCGTTATCCTCCAAAGTTATTGTTAAAATTTCTTTCTCGTTTCCGTTTTCATCAACTAGTGAACATGATATTACTGCTTTAGCAGGATTAGAGTAAACTTGTAATACGCTCACTTTCCCAACCTTCTACAACTTACATTTTACGAAGTTATAGTACAAAAGCATTATCATACTAAAAATGTTTATTAACTATTCATAAGAAATCCACTAGCTATACCATATCTAAGCTCAAAGTTTTTAAATAGTTATCTTTTTACTATTAGGGTAAAAATATTTCTATCTAAACAATAAAGGTAACTAGTAATGGATCAAATGGATGTAAAATATCTAAATAGTGCCATAATACGATGTAGAAAGTGTGACAGATTGATTAATTACATAGAAAAAATTAGAGTAGAGAAGAAAATTCAGTTTAAAAACTGGGATTACTGGAGTAGACCAGTACCTGGTTTTGGAGATAAAAACGCATGTATTCTTATAGTAGGACTTGCGCCAGCAGCTCATGGAGGAAATAGAACTGGTAGAACATTTACTGGAGACGAATCAGGCAAATGGGTTATAAAAGCCTTATATGAAATAAAGTATAGTAATTACCCTGAAAGCATAAGTAGGACTGATGGACTAAAATTAACTAATGTGTATTTAACTAATGTAGTTCATTGCGCACCACCACTTAATAGGCCTACTAGAGAAGAAATATTAAACTGCGAACCGTATTTGAAGACTTTAATTCGCTCACTGTCTAATCTTAAAGTAATAATTACTTTAGGTAAATTGGCATTTGACTCTATATGTGAAATTTTTTCTGTTAAATTAAAGTTTTCTCATAATAATATATTTAAGTTAGATAATTACTATTTGATTTCTAGTTATCATCCTAGCCCAAGAAATACTAGAACTGGTAGACTCACATGGAATTCATGGTTATCTGTTTTTAATAACGCCAAACATATCTGCGAAAATTCTTAAAGTCTGTTATACTTTTATTTAGTTAATGAATGAGGTAAGGCGATACGTTGTTTATGCTATTATAGGGGCAGTTATTTTGTCTACTCTGTTTCTAATTGCGTACAGGGATAATATTTTAAATAACCCTGTTCAAGCTTCAATTTTGGCTATAGCTTTTTTCTCTGCCATAGCTATTCTAATTATAAGTCTAAATCCACAACTTATAAATCCGAATAGAAATATATCCAAAATAGATGATCTTATTTTTACAATTTCTATACTTACATATTCAATTGTAGCTATAGCACTAATTAATGGTTTTGGAACCGATGATATGGAATATATAACTCAAGCTATTACTAACCTCCTTAATGGTAAGGATCCATATACACAATTTTACCATCCTGTAAACGTTCAGCCTACTTATCTGATATCAGGAAAAATATCATCTAACTTTATCTATCCTCCTCTTTCGTTTCTATTATATATTCCTTTTTATTTATTTTTAAAAATAGCTAATTTAAACCTTTACTATATAAATATAGTTAACATTATTTTCCAAGATATTCTTATATTTTTAATATATAATGAAGGAAAGAAAAGAGGTGACCCAATAGCTACACTACCAGTAATTTTCTTGTTTGTAACTGCTGGTATTCTAGCACCGTCTTTTGCAGGAGTGAATGGAGCTATATGGGCGACATTTATAGCTCTTAGCTATATTTATGATGGTAAAAAATCTGGTATTTTCTTAGCTATGGCAGTTTCTTTCAGTCAGTTAGCCTGGTTAATTACACCTTTTCTATTTCTGTATAAACGACAAAATCTTTATGACATATTAAAGAGCTTTTTAACTTCTATAATCATTTTTAATTTGCCTTTCTTTATGTGGAATCCTCATGCTTTTCTCGATATTATAACATTAGATCAGGGTACAATACCCGTAGCTGTAACTGGATTTACAATTTTTAATTTAACTACATTATTGAATGTAGAGCCATGGTTCTTTACTTTAGCCATTGCAGTAATTGGAGGATTATCATTATATATTTATTTCAGATTATTTCCAGCAATAAAAGAGTCATTATGGATATTTCCAATGTTAATTCTATGGTTCTCATGGAGAACTTTAACAGAATATTTTTTGTTTTGGCCAGAATTAATGTTTATATCTATATTTAGACTAGACTATACTAACAAAATAAATATAGATATTACTAAGATTAAAAGAGAGTTAGTAGGTGTTTTAGTATCAGTACTATTTTTATTAGCTGCGGTAGGAGGCTACTCGCATGCGGAATATATTGCACAAAATCCCATAAAAATATCTGAAGTGATAGTTCCACAAGGGAAAACTCCCATAAATCAGGTTTATATTGTTGTTAAAAACAACGCTAATTATTCCGTAAATATTACATTGGTCAGAGTTTCTGTACCAAACAGCCTAAATATGGTTTGGAATTTTACTCAAGAGAAAATTCCTCCTAATTCTACAAAAGAATTAGTTGCTTTTACAAATAATCCAAAACTTACTATCAATACAACTGAATTTACAGTTGAGGTATACTATAAATATTTCATAAGTTCATATAAAGTATATATTAATGAATCTAATACTACATTAGTCTATGAGAATACAACAAACGTTAATTAAAATTCTTAATATTGATTATAAAACTATTTCTGATTATATAGTAGAAAGACTAAGGGAATACTTAGAAGAAAGTGGAAAATCTGGTATGATACTAGGATTAAGTGGAGGGATAGACTCATCAGTAGTAGCATATCTTGTAAGTAGAGCAACAGAAAATTTTTATATACTATTAATGCCATCGAATTCTACTCCAAAAGAAGACGTGGAAGATTCTTATGATGTAATATCTAATATTAAAGCCGAATCTAAGTTTAAAGTCATAAACATAGACGGTATAACTAAAAATTTTTCAGATAATATAGATACAAGCGATAAATTAATAATTGGTAATATTAAAGCTAGAATCAGAATGATATTATTATATGCTTATGCACAAAAATTCAATTATCTTGTTGTAGGAACTGGAGATAAAAGTGAACTTCTCTTAGGCTATTTTACAAAGTACGGAGACGGAGGGGTCGATATATTACCAATAGGAGATCTATATAAAACTCAAGTTAAGGAGTTAGGAAAAATGCTTGGAGTACCGGAGAGAATAGTTAAAAAACCAAGTTCACCAGCATTGTGGGAAGGCCAAACAGCTGAAGGCGAACTTGGAATATCTTACGATATAGCTGACGCTATACTTTATTTAAGATATGAGGAATTGAAAAGTATTGATGACGTGGCAAAAGAGTTAGATATTAGTAAAGATGTTATAATTAAAATAGATAAAATGGTAAAAACATCACAGCATAAGAGATTGCCACCAGAGATTTTTAGATTAAGTGGAAGAGCAATAAATTCCGATTGGAGGTATCCAAGAGAATGGGCTTAAAGATAGAACTAGCACAGATTAAACCAAAACTTGGAAACATAGAATATAATCTCAATAGACATTTGGAAATAATAGAGACGTCTTCTGCAGATTGCGTAATATTCCCTGAACTTTCTCTAACAGGTTATGTTCTTAGAGATTTGGTATATGATATATATAAAGAAAGCGAAAAAGCCGCAATTAAAATTCAAGAAAAATCGAAATGTGCTATATTTGGTATGATAAAGGAATATAATCCAGGAATATTACGAAACACCGCTGCCGTGACTATAAATGGTAAGATAGATTACGTGTATAAGTTTTATCTACCTACATATGGATTATTTGAAGAAAGAAGATATTTTCAGCCCGGAAACCCTTTAAAAGATATAAAGATATTTAATATAAACGATTTTAAATTTGGGGTTGCAATATGTGAAGACGCATGGCATACAGAGCCGTTACAAGCATTATCTCTACTAGGAGCTGAAGTCGTTTTTATTCCTTCAGAATCACCTATGAGAAGATTATCCTCCAGACTATTGATAGAGGATCAGTGGGAAACATTAATTAAAGCTCATTCTATAATGAATGGTATTTGGACAGCATTTGTGAATTCCGTAGGAAGTCAAGAAGAAGAATATTTCTGGGGCGGATCTATGGTATCTAATCCTTCAGGAGTTATAGTAGCTAAAGCAGAAAAATTTAAGGAAGAAAGATTACAAACTTCCATAAATAAAGAAGAAATAAGAAAATCTAGATTTTTTAGTAGTTTCAGAGATTATAACAGAGATTTTCATAAATTCCTGTATAATGTTTAATACTTTCAAACATTAAGACATAATGTATATGCTGAAACAAAGATTTAATCCAGAAATTGTGATGCTTATATTGATGTTAATATTACTGATATTATCAATTATAATCCCAATACTTATTTTAGGAGCAATAGGTCTAAGTTTAATCAGTAGTTATACTGATAGGATATTTATTCCAATATCAGTTTTATTACTGCTACTTTTAGAACTGCATGGAAATTTTTACATAATAAGTATTCTATTGTTATTAGTTCTTATCATATTTAATCTGTATAAAAATATAGTAAAGTATTTATTTAAATAATAATCGGAGTAAATTTGGCGAATAAAAATATTAGAACATTAAATAAATTGATTTTAGCTTGGATAAAATAAGTTTTATTATACTTTCTAAAGCCTAGAGTTAATATACATTATGTTAAGCCATTATTTATGATAACAAAAATTGACGAAATAATAGAAGGAAAAGGTTGGGAAACCCGTAAGAAAATATTAGAAGAACTATCTAAGAGACCTTCTACTGCATATGATTTGTCTAAGAGATTAGATCTAAACTACTCAACAGTTAAATACCATTTAGAATTACTAGAGAAAGCTGGAATGATAACGTGCAATAAAGATAAAAGAAACAGATATTTCTACGAAGTTTCCAAAAATGTAAATCTATTGAAAATATTATAAAGGATAGCAATACTATCTAATGAATAGATTTTTTATTACTGAAAAATAGTTTAGACTTATGTTAACGTTACTCTTATTGCTATTAACGTTGGCACAACCATCTCATTCATTGCTTTATCAGGTAACAATCAATGTTAATAACACTTTATATACATATGATTACAATTTTAGTATATTATATCAAAATACAACTAATATAGTATTTAATTTAACTATTACAGGAAATAACTTTTATCAATTAAAAACATACACTGTAAATACAACTAATCCTTATCCCTTGCCTATTAATTATAATGCATTTAATACATCAAAAATATCATTTATTAAAAACACAATAATAAACGGGAAATCTGCAGAAATATATAGCGGTTATTTTGATGCTCTAGGCAAATATACTATTCCTGTTACAATATATTTTATTAATGGTACTTTATATTCACTTAATGGAACCAAAAACAATATCAATGTAGTAATAACTCAAGAACAACAGCCTATTACAACTATACCTCCAATTTCACAAGATCTGGAAACATACTTTCCTCTAATATTGTTTGGAATAATATTGGTAGTAGGTGTTATTATACTTATTAAAGTAGGTAAAATATAAATATTCATTATAAAATAAGTATTAATGAATGATTAAATTGGTCTTTACTGAACGATGATTGGAGCACGTCAGGATGAAATAATATGGAAAAGATTTTAAATATATTATGTAATAAGTTTTCGATGAACTACAAAGAATCGCCAAAATTCATGGTTCTAAAAGGATTATTGCAAATTATAGTGGCTTACATTCTTTATAGATATGGAGATATGTACGGCTATCAAATAAAAAAGAAATTAGAGGAAATAAATCAAAAAAAGGTTCCTCAGGGGTTAATATACGTTACACTTAAAAGAATGGTAAATAACGGTATTTTAGAAACTTATGATAAAGAGGATAAAAAATACTATAGACTTACTGAAGGAGGTAAAATGTTCCTTATAAATCACATCGATATTCTCAAAAGAGTAGATAATATAATCCATGATATACTTCAATTCATGAGTCGGTGAAATCTTTCAAAAATTGCAACAAAACTAGAATAAATAACTTCTTTCATATTCAGTCCCCACGGATCAATTTCGTTTAGTCTTTTACCGTTATTATCTACAACTACTTTGAGATGGGCTGTTTTAAAAATCCTGTAAGAGGGAAAGCATGTAGAACCATGAGGAGCTAAGACTATATCTGGTTTTGCCCTAACACATTCTCTGGCTACTGCCGGTCTTTTAATTTTAGCCCACATTGCTGGATTAGGTTTCTTTTCAATTATCTCTTTTTTATCAAGATCATAAAGGATAATATATTCTGCTCTTGAAAATTCCATTAACCTTAAGTTCTTATCTACTGTAGTGCAAATTATCATAAAATAAGAAATATGAATGCTTATATAAATCTGCACATTAGGATATTTTACCATGATAAAAAAGTCTCGTTCCCAAAAAGTTTATGGAGGTTTTGAAAAAGCTCCCAATAGAGCATTTCTGAAAGCTATGGGACTGACAGACGACGATATAAATTCTAAACCACTGGTAGGAATAGCAACTGCATGGAATGAAGCAGGACCATGCAATATACACACTTTAGGCTTAGCCAATGTAGTAAGAGAAGGAGTAAGAGAAGCAGGAGGTACACCAAGAGTATTTACTACTCCTGTAGTCATAGACGGAATAGCTATGGGTAGCGAAGGAATGAAATATTCGCTAGTAAGTAGAGAAGTAGTAGCTGATACTGTCGAACTTACTGTAAACGCACATGGATACGATGGTTTCGTTGCAGTGGGTGGATGCGATAAAACTCAACCAGGCTTAATGATGGCTATGGCACGCTTAAACATTCCTTCAATAATAATGTATGGTGGAACAACATTACCAGGATATTATAAAGGGAAAAATATAGCTATAGGAGATGTTTATGAGGCAGTTGGTTCTTATTCTAGCGGAAAAATTTCTGCAGAAGATCTAAGAATAATGGAAGATAATGCTATACCTGGCCCAGGAACTTGCGGAGGACTTTATACTGCAAATACCATGGCCCTTATGACTGAGGCATTAGGATTATCCTTACCTGGTAGTGCGTCTCCTCCGGCAGTAGATTCTGCAAGAGTTAGATACGCTAAAGAGACTGGAAAAGCATTACTAAAACTAATGGAGCTAGATTTAAAGCCTAGAGACATACTTTCATTTGAAGCTTTTGAAAACGCAATTGCAGTTTTAATGGCCTCTGGAGGATCCACAAACGCTGTATTACACTTATTAGCTATAGCATACGAAGCCGGAGTTAACTTAACATTAGATGATTTTGATAGAATAAGCAAAAAAGTTCCAGAAATTGTTAACATGAAGCCTGGCGGAGAATACGTAATGGCAGATTTAGATAAAGTTGGAGGAGCTCCTTTAATAATGAGAAAATTTTTGGATGCAGGATTAATTCACGGTGATATTATTACAGTTACTGGGAAAACAGTTAAGCAGAATTTAGATGAGTTTAAATTGCCAAATATAAAATATGATAGTATTGTTAAAGAAATTGCTAATCCATATAATCCTACTGGAGGAATTAGGATCTTAAAGGGAAATTTAGCTACAGAAGGAGCTGTAATTAAAGTATCTGCAAGCAAAGTTAAATACCATAAGGGATCTGCAAGAGTGTTTAATTCAGAAGAAGAGGCATTTAATGCAGTAATAAAAGAAAAAATAGAAGAAGGAGACGTAGTAGTAATAAGATATGAAGGACCAAAAGGCGGACCTGGTATGAGGGAAATGCTTGCGGTAACTAGCGCAATAGTAGGACAAGGTTTAGGAGAGAAAGTAGCTTTAATCACAGATGGTAGATTCTCAGGTGCTACTAGAGGCATAATGGTAGGGCATGTAGCTCCAGAAGCTATAGTAGGAGGTACTATAGCACTTCTTGAAGATGGAGATACAATAGTTATAGATGCAAACAACGGAAGACTTGACGTAGATTTATCAGAAGAAGAAATAAAGTCTAGAGCTAAAGACTGGGTTCCACCAGAGCCTAAATATAAGACTGGATTACTAGCTAAATACGCTAAACTAGTATCATCGTCTTCAAAAGGCGCAGTTCTTACTGTGTAATTTTTTCTATATTGTTTATTTTTAAGTTATTTTTATTATCGTTTTATTGTATTTTGAATTTTAAATATATTTAACATTAACATTAGATAAATTGTAGAACTTATATTTTTAAAGTAAGTTTATATTCCAGAAATCTATAAAGTATTAGATTAACCATGAAAAGAATCCTAAAAGCCGCAATATTAGGTGCTACTGGCTTAGTAGGAATTGAATACGCTAGAATGCTTTCTGAACATCCTTATATAAAACCCGCGTACTTAGCAGGGAAAAATTCGGTAGGTAGACCTTATGGAGAGATAGTAAGGTGGCAAACAGTAGGTCAAGTTCCTAAAGAAGTAAGAGATATGGAAGTAAAGCCTACTGATCCTAAGCTTATGGACGATGTAGATATTATTTTTTCTCCATTACCTCAAGGAGCTGCAGGCCCTGTAGAGGAACAGTTTGCAAAATTAGGTTTTCCAGTAATAAGTAATTCGCCTGATCATAGATTTGATCCTGATGTACCATTATTAATTCCTGAAGTAAATCCTCACACAGTGTCATTAATAGACGAACAGAAGAAAAGAAGAGACTGGAAAGGTTTTATAGTAACTACTCCATTATGCACTGCCCAAGGTGCGGCGATACCATTATCGCCAATATACATGAATTTTAAGATGAACGGTGCTTATATAACTACAATTCAATCTTTATCTGGTGCCGGTTATCCAGGTATCCCTTCTTTAGATATTGTGGATAATATACTTCCTCTAGGCGATGCATATGATGCTAAAACCATTAAAGAAGTTACCAGGATATTAGGCGAGGTAAAACGAAATATTGGAGAACCTTCAATGCAAGAAGTTTCATTAGCAGCAACTACACACAGAATAGCTACTATCCATGGGCACTATGAGGTATCTTATGTAACTTTTAAAGAGGATACAGAAGTAAGCAAAGTAAGAGAAGTATTAGATAACTTTAGAGGAGAACCTCAAGATCTTAAATTACCTACAGCTCCAGAAAAACCAATTATAACCATGAATGAAGATAATAGACCGCAGGTCTATTTTGATAGATGGGCAGGAAATCCTCCCGGTATGAGCATAGTAGTAGGAAGATTAAAGCAAATAAACAATAGAACAATAAGAATGGTTTCATTGATACATAATACAATAAGAGGTGCAGCTGGAGGAGGGATTTTATCTGCAGAACTATTAAAGGAAAAAGGCTACATAGAATAAATTAACTTTTTTAGTTGTAACTTCTTATTTCTTTAATGATGATCTCATCCTTAGCAGAAGGGTGAAGAATAAAATACACTGAGGTTTAAAAATGGATTATATAGCATTATCAGAAGCTCTAGGAATAGAGAAGGATAAAGCAACTTACGTATATAAAAGACTTAATGGCGGATATTACATTTCTTTATATTATTCAAAACCGCCTATTTTAATTTCGCTTAGAAACTGGCCTTTATTGTACTTAAAGAAAAAATATTTCCCAAAATTTTCACAGCCTGGATATAATGAGGAGTTTCAATTATTAGTTACTTTAGACATCTATACTATTTTAGGAAGTTCATATTTTCTTATAAATAATGAATATAACGTTCCACATAAGTTAGTTAATAAAGAATTAGAAGGGGTATATTATGCTATAGAGCAGGTAGCAAAACAAGAATCTATATATCCATACCCTACTATGAGCATTGATAACATTGATACAGATTTAACACCTTTTATTAAAGATATAGTAGAAAGACGAGTAAGAGATAATAAAGAAGACATAGCTAGGTTATTTCAAAGTATTGCATTCAATAGTACTGTTATGGAAGAGTTAAGGAAAAATTATCCATGGGCTAAAACAATAAATGAAAACAACAGCCTTAAGGCTATTGCTTTATCTAATAAATTCGAAGATTTTATTAAAGAATATTCCAATTATATTTTCTATTTAGCTGCAGAAAAAACTTTCTTATTCGATAAAATAGTTATAGATCAAGGTATAAGAGACGCTATAAATTACGTCGAGAAATCTGAAATAAAGGAAAATCCTTCAACAGATTACGAAAAAGAAATTACCAACATTTATAATATAATAAAAGCAGAAGCAAATTATATTGATTAAAATACTTTATTAATTTTTTTCTTAATAAACATCAATGTATAAGTCTTTCTATCTGTATATGCTATTAAAGAATCGTAGTATATAATGAACTTAAATATTTAAGCTAATATAGCTTTAATATTTTGTAAGAGTAAGATAATCCATATCAAATTTATTAATAATTAATTTTTAATGATTGAATAATATCATATTTTTATGAAGTAGGTTGTTTCATTAGTAGATAAGTACTTATATGATTCTATACAAGACTTCTTTTGTGAAAACTAGAACAGAGAGTAGACGAAAAAAGCTTTCAAAGGGAGAGAGTATTACTGCATTCAAAGAAGAATTAAGAAGTTTAACGTTTGAGCCTATATATGGTGAGACAATAAAGAGCATAATAACTAGTATAACTACTAAAATTCAAACTCTAGCGGAAGAGTACGGTTACGAGATAGAGTTCCCCAAAAGAGCTGAAATAGAGACTGATGGAAACATATACTATTTTATATACACACTAAAAGTTAGAACAAAGATTACAACAAAAAAAATTCGCTTACATGTTCAGTATATTATGTACGAGGAAGAAAACTGGATTGGCATAATAACGGAGGTCAAGTAGGTTTCGATTTTTTGATTAAATATATAGTTATTATAGTCGATATTATTACCACAACTAGTGATAAAATCGTTGATAAACTAATTGAAACTGAGACATGTTTCAATTCTGTATTACTTGAACTATTAGGTATTGATGCAAAATTTTGAGGATATACTATATTGCTATGATAGGGCTTTATTGTTCCATTAAATATTATAGTTCCATTACTAACTGAATAATTATATAGTTGAGTATTTATCAGTGTTACGCTACCGTTAACTATGGTAATATTTTTTACAATTGAGTTTATAATGGTTGCATTATGATTAACTATTCTAGCATAATCAATATAATCATCATACGCGTAACTTCCATTGAAGTATTTTATATATGTATATGGCAATAAAATAAATGTAGATTGCGGTATTTCTGGAATTATATTTAGTGTATTAAAATTAACGGTAGATGGTAAATATGTTGGATAGCCAGAAGCAGATACTCCAAAAACGTAGATGTACCAGTTAGAAGATACAGCTTCTTGAGAAAGACCTAATGAGTTAGATATAGAACCATTAATTACGCTAATATTGGCTAACCATATTCCATTATGATACGATAATGGATATGCATAGTTATCACTTAATGAGTCAAAATTTTGCGATAAAAACGATGGTAATAGCACAGCAGTAAATGCTCCGTATTTCACTAGAGTACCATTAGGATAAGTAATCTTTGCTTCTAAAATAATATTTGTTCCCTGTAGAACAACCTTCGGATGCTCGTAAATTAATGATGATAGAGAATTTGACGATATATATATTTGAGTAAATCCTATTCCAGAATCCGTATAGCCGTTATTTGAGTAATTAGCCCTTGCTATTATGGTATAATAACCTTTAGTTAGATTATTCGGTATTTTTATATTACTGAGATAATATTGATTATTATCTATACATATAGAGTTAATTTGAGTTTCATACATTAACTCACCATGTCTATAGAAATATACTGACACGTTTGGAGAACCTACAGTTTCTGCCAGTACTCCTATGGTAATATTGGAACCAGGCGAAGCAGTTGTTGGTTCAGTAAAGACTGAAGGAATAATATAAGGAACTACATATATCCCTTCTACAAATTCATCAAAACCAAAGGTATTATTAATACTAACCAAATAGTTACCTCCAATATTCTTACTAATATTATATATTCCATAAATATATTTTGGACTTGTAATATTTATTCCAAATAATGATATATCTATTATTCTAACTTTTGAAAGACTTACTAAAGTAACATTAGTAAATGTATTATTTAGTGGATTATATGAAAGTATTTTTGCAGTATAATTTGCATCAGGTTCTGCTACAGATCCATTAGGATAAAGTAACTGAACTAAGATAGGGATTCCTCCAGGCTGATAATAGATTCCGACTTCTGGCAAAAGGAATTCTGCTTGAAGACCGACAACTATATATGTTCCACTAGTCTCATTATCACCAGATATTATAACTTCTTGAACTCCACTACCTTCTGCAGTAAAGTTTCCAACCCAATACGTTCCATTAAAATACAACGGAAACTCCTTAATTATAGATTTTCCATTATATACGTAACCCTTTAGATGGAAATAGTAGGGAGCCTTAGCAATTACACTTACAGTCTGACCATCTAAGTATGACTCATTTTGAACGGCTACAGATATTTGCGGCTTATAACTTATCATATTTACGAAGTATCCAGCATTAATATATCCTAAACCTGTTACTGGGTTATACTGACTGCTAACAGCGTATGGTGTGTTATAACCAAAAGTAATTGGAGTAATTGCCTTAGTATTATTCAATTTATATATTAAAGGATTTATAAAACCTAGTTTGCCATGAATCTGTGTTGCTAAATCTATTATTCCAGAAATAGTTGGACTTGCTACTGAAGTACCTCCTATCAAGTAAGTTTCGTTATAATAATATAATACTGGAACACCAGTATATGGATTTCCGTCTGCTACTAAATCTGGTACTTCTCTAAATCCTTGTGCTCCTTGATACCAAGGTGATGGAAATATTGAGCTATAACCACCAGTAGTTGCACCGTAAACACTCTCTCCACTCCATGCTGTCTGTACTGAAGAATTACCAGAAATATAGAGTGAAGAACCACCCGCAGCTAAAACATATGGATCTGAAGCTGGGAAAAGTAAGCTTCCCTTGGGAAATAGATAATAATTATAACCATCTCCTCCATAATCTCCACTAGCAGCCACAAAAGTTATACCTTCTACTTCGCCTAACCAATACTCATAGTTTAGACTCTGAATGCAAGATATTGAAAGTATTCCTAAGTCAAAATATATTTCTGGTATTCCAAAGCTCTCAGAAACTACATTAACTTTATCTTGTTGATCTATATAAGCTATTGCGGCAGGCAAAGATATACTTGGATTAGCAACGTACAAATATATTCCTGCATCGGGAGCTATCTCATGTGAATATTCAACATCTAAGGAAATTTCTAAAGCCCATCCATTTAATATTCCATCATTAGGATTATACGGACCTATAGGCACTACTTTAAAAACTGGTGGATTTGAAATATTATATAATTTATCAAATTGTACTAATTGCTGAGAAATATAAGGATCCCCGTAAAAGTCTAATATACCTATATTCGTACCATTTCCATCTATTCCTTCTCTTAATAACGGAGTTACATTATAGGCTAATCTTATATCTTTTGGAGTAACTACTGAGAAAGCTACTGCTTGAGTAACATTATATAACGTATCAGGTCTCTTAAATATGGCCTGAGTAACATTTGATCCTATTATTATAGCATTTCCTAGCAAACTAGGTAAATTGCCTTCAAATTTATAATACGTAATATTATTAAATTTTAAAGAATAGAACTTGCCGTTAAAAGCTTTTTCTAATTCTTTCATTTGTCCAGACGCTACTATAACATTTAGATAACTTTTCGCATTTATATTGAATGATTTAAGATATTGAAGAATATTATTTATAGAACTTTGAGGTACGAATAATTTCTCAACTTGAGAAGAGTTTAATACTGTATGATTTTCTAAATAAAGTTGTAATAATTCCAAATTTTTTGGTTGTTCTATGACCGTAACTGTTATATAGCTATTTGAATTAAGAGACGAATTTAGTGAAGTATTTATATGATTAGTTGAGATTAATGGTATTACTTGAGCGAGAATAATAACTGCAATTAACAGACTTTTTAGCATATTACTTTACTATTGATTATATTAGATAAAACTTTTCGATAGATCGTTTTTGGATAAGTCTACCACGTAAAATCTGTAATATAATAATTATGTGTATATTACATTTTTTTATAGATATTGAAAAACCATAAGAAAATATAAGACTATATTGCAATGCAAATAATGATGTATACATTTCCAGAAGAAGGCGAAAAGATATCTTTTAAAGATGGTAAATGGATAACACCGAATAAACCAATAGTTCTATATATAGAAGGAGACGGAATAGGTCCAGAAATAACACAAGCTTCTATAAAAGTAATAAACAAGGCAGTAGAAAAAAGTTATGGAAGCTCTAAAGAAATAAAGTGGGTTGAAGTATACGCTGGAGACAAAGCTCAAAATCTGATTGGAGATAGATTTCCTAAGGAAACTAGAGACGCATTAATGAAATACAGAGTAGTTCTTAAAGGACCACTACAAACTCCTATAGGAAAAGGATGGAAATCAGTAAATGTTGAAATGAGGTTAATGCTTGATTTATATGCCAATATACGCCCAGTGAAATACATAAAAGGAATAGAAAGTCCTCTTAAGAATCCAGAAAAAGTAGATCTTATAATTTTTAGAGAAAATACAGATGATTTATATAGAGGTATTGAATATCCGTTTGATTCGAATGAAGCCAAAAAAATAAGGGAATTCTTAAGAAATGAGCTAAATGTAAATATAGAAGATGATACTGGAATAGGAATAAAAGTAATAAGTAAATATAAAACTGAAAGAATAGCTAGAATGGCCTTTAAATATGCTATAGAAAACAAAAGAAGAAAAGTCACAATAATGCATAAGGGAAACGTAATGAAGTATACAGAAGGTAGTTTTATGAATTGGGCCTATGAGGTTGCCCAAAATGAATTTAGAGAAAAAACTATAACCGAAAACGAAATAAATCAAGGAAAAGATCCATCAGACAAGATAATAATAAACGATAGAATAGCTGATAACATGTTTCAACAGATAATAACAAGACCTGAGGATTACGACATAATATTAGCTCCAAATGTAGATGGAGACTACATTTCTGACGCTGCAGGCGCACTAATAGGAAATATAGGACTTTTAGGAGGAGCTAATGTTGGAGACGACGCCGGAATGTTTGAAGCAATACATGGTACTGCACCTAAATATGCTGGAAAAAATGTAGCTAATCCTACAGGGATAATCAAAGGAGGAGAACTAATGTTACGATTTATGGGATGGACTGAAGCAGCAGATCTTATAGAAAAAGCAATAAATACTGCAATAGAAGAGAAAAAAGTTACGCAAGATATAGCAAGATTTCTTGGAGTAAAAGCACTTGGTACAAAAGAATTTGCAAGTGAACTGGTCAACATAATTGACACGCTAAAATAAATATATTAACCCCCCAGTTTTACAGTAAAACAGCAAAGTTTCTTTAGTCATATACCCTAATATTTTTTGAATAACAGTCTTTTATTACATTTTAATATTGGAAAACTATATTCAAAACATATTATTTATGTATGATGCGTTATTATAATGATAATCAGTAATTCCTCATTCCAGATATTACCAAATATATATAACGGAGAGAGTAAAGAAGCATTGTTTTTAGATACCAAAAAATTAGTAAGAAGATATAAGTTTGTATATTTTAAAATTATGAAATTAAAGTCGTGATAAGTGGAGCTGTAAACTTCAAGAAACAGTTGAAATTCACAGAGAGAGTATTAGGGAATTTATATAAAGAAACTCTGTAGATGTACTGTAAAACTGGGGGGTTTCTCTGATGATGTATTACTATTACAGGCTATTACCTAGGTTATACTCTAGATAATATTGGAAACATGATTTAACTGAGGAAACAATTGAAACTGCTGTGATCAGAGAAGCATTAAAAGGTGGCAAAGGAGAGGTAATTAAAAATCCGAAGGTCTTTATTGACCCTTTGTCTGTATTTACTGACATACCTTATAGGGAGGATATAATCAGGGAAACTGCAGTAGCAATTAGATACTTTGTCAAAAACGACGTTAGATTTTCTAATTTGTTTCTTGGGCTTACAGGTACTGGGAAAACCTTTGTAGCTAAATACATGTTTAATGAAATCGAAGAGGTTAGAAAAGAGGACGATGATTATCTAGAAGTTAAACAAGCTTATATTAATTGCAGGGAGGTAGGAGGTACTCCTCAAGCTGTATTGTCTGTTTTGGCTGAAAAATTGAGTAGTGGTATCGTTCCTAGACATGGTGTAAACCTGGGAGAATATATAGATAAAATAAAAAATTCTGTAAAAGGAAAAAAAGCCATAGTATACTTAGACGAGGTAGATACGTTAGTGAAACGAAGAGGTGGGGATATAGTATTATATCAATTATTACGTTCCGATGCAGAAATATCAGTAATAATGATAAGTAATGATATAAATGTTAGGGATTATATGGAACCTAGAGTATTATCTTCACTAGGTCCGTCTGTAATATTTAAGCCATATGACGCAGATCAGTTAAAGGAAATATTAGCAAAATATGCTGAGTATGGTATCTTTAATGGAACTTATACTGATAATGTCTTAGCTTATATTGCCGCAGTTTCTGCTAAGGAACACGGCGATGCTAGGAAAGCTGTAAATCTTCTATTTAGATCTGCGCAATTAGCCTCTGGCGAAGGGTCTATAAAGAAGGAGCATGTTGATAAAGCTATAGTAGAATACGAACAGGAAAGGTTAGTTGAGGCTATAAAATCTCTTCCATTCCATTATAAACTAGCTTTAAGATCTGTTTTAGATACTGATGATGTAGTTACTGCACACAAGATTTACACAGATTATTGTAATAAGCTAAAGCAACGCCCTTTATCATATAGAAGATTTTCCGATATTATTTCTGAGTTAGATATGTTTGGAATAGTAAAGATTAAACTACTTAATAGAGGTAGAGCCGGCGGAATAAAGAAGTATGTAGAAGTACAAGATAAGGATAAGATATTGAAGGCTTTAGATGAGAACATTCTAGATGAAATGGGGTATGAATATTGAAGAAACTCTGAAGTTATACAGTAAGGTGAAATAAGATGCTATGGGAAAAAGTAAAAGATATAGAGGAAAGATTGAATGAAATAAAGCAAGAGAGAGAAAAAATAGAAAAAGAAATAAAAGAATTGCCAGATGGACATATAGACATTAAAAAAATAGGAAACAGAAGTTATTATTACCTAAGATATTGGGAAGAAGGAAAATTGAAAAGCAAATATTTAGGAAAAGATGCTAGTGAAATTGCTGCTAAAGTTAATTTGTGCAATGAGTTAAAGAGAAAATTAGTTTTAGTTAAAGACGAAGAGAAAAGGCTTGAAAAAGCTATAGAAAAGATAAAAAACGCTGTAGAAAACTCTTAAGTTTTAACGTGTGCACTTAATTCGTCCATCTTCTCCGCTAATTGAAAGTCCAGATCGGAGAGACCACCTACGTCATGTGTTGTTAGCTCTACTACAACTCTATTATAATATATACAGACGTCTGGGTGATGGTCTATACTATCAGCTACCGGTTCTACTAAATCTAAGAAGTTAATAGATTGCTTAAAATTGGAGAATTTGAATTCTTTCTTCAGTTTATTATTATCTAATGTCCATCCTTTTAGATTTTTTATTAAAGAATTTATTTCGGCTTCCGAAAGTTTCTTCATATAATAGTACTATCAACAATTAGTTTTAAGTGCGTTTTTTAAATAAGTCTAAATACTTACGAAATCAGACTGGTTCTTTATCTCGTCACCTATCAATTCAGGGCTCACTCATCATGTTAAACCTGAACTTTTACAGGATTCTCCCCATTTTCTTCTTAATCCCTCTTTTATTGCGTTTAAATACTCTTCTCTCGGGGTACCTTGGCCTTCCTTATAATCAGAGACATAAGCTGATGCGAAATATTCTTTACCGTTTTCATCTAAAACCTTCACTGTTTCTCTAAAATACTTTATAAGATGCTCTTCAGCTTTGTCTAGAGAGTTTAAGTCGTCTTCAATCATTAAGTAAATATATCCGCATACTTTACCCTCTGGATCTTCTTTTAAATTTGCGCAATATCCATACTTACACTTTACGTTAAATATTATACTATATCCTGGTAGGACCGCATTTATTTCTTTCAAGATTTTTCTTACACCTCTCTCCTTTAATATCTTAATATTGGTATTTTCGGCATAAGCAAAGTAATTTATTACTCTAGGCATTCCAACATATGCAGAGTAATCTCCACTTTCTATTTTGTCTCTGTATGAGATATCTTGATTATATACATAAAGATATACTCCATCCAAGTAATATTTTCTTTTCTGATCAAAAAATACTCTTGTTTTGTATCTTATGTACAGATCGTCTTCCTTACCCTTATAGTCCTCTACTTCATCCAGTGTTTTCAGTAAACTGTCATTAATTTCATAAACTTCTCCCCATATAATACCGTCTCCCTTTATTACACCTGGATAGCTTCCCAAATCATACATTTCAAATCCTTCTGTAAAACCGTATCCTACAAATCTGCTTTCTTTTAAGAAATGATTTAATTCAAATCCGTATCTTAAACTTCCATAAGCAAATAAATACATTTATTCTCCCTCTATGAATTCTATCCAAAAGCCTAATTCACTATCGTCCATCTTTCTTACTTCCTTTCCATTTTCTATTATTTTTGCATCTATAATCTCGATATAATTATTCTCTTTTTTTCCAGTTATTTCTATTGTTCTATTTACATCTTCTTCTATCCCAGAAGCTTCTGAATATGATGGTGGATAATAAAAGATCTTTATTATAGAATTTTCTTCTTCTATACTATAATTACTAGACGAATATAATTTTTGTAAAGCGTTATACGACAACTTCATTACTATTTGATTTCTTAACAACTAGTTTTAATCCTTGCATGCCAATAACTACTACTGTATCTCCCGCTTCTATGTTTTCATTTGATACTGCTTCCCAATATTCACCATTTACCATTATATATCCTCCTTGATTTGGAGATATATTATCAACAGCTTTTCCAATTTTCCCAACATATGTAAATAAATTTCTTTTTCTAGTCTTAATTATTATATAAAATATTCTATATGATATAAATCCAATAATTATGAACGATGGTATATCAACTAAAGGATCCGAAATGTATCCAGTAACTATGAGAGCTATAAGTACTACTATGATAATTATTATTGGAATAACTATGTGTGCAGCCACAAATTTTTATTTGGTAATTACATATAAATAGCTATATGAAAGCTATCTTTTTGATACTTATTATATTATTGCCGTTAGTATATACTCCTTTCTTTCATTCTCAGTCTACATTAGCTTATCCTACTGGAATGACGTTCTTTCCATTTACATCCAGTATATTGACTAATTTTGTGGAAGGCGTGATAAACGTGTATAACTTGTCTATAGGTAGTTCTTATTTGCCTAATGGTGCATATTTAACTTCTGGTAATGCATCATTACAATTAAATTCAATATTAAATGGAAAATTTTGGGCTCAGAACGTGGCATTATTTCATGAGATTAACTCTAAAGAATTTCTAGTGACTATGGTAGTAAACTTCTGGAATCTTTCTGGTCCGTTTGAAAATTATCCTAACACTACAACTTACGAAGGTTTAGGAGTATATTGTTATCAAGGGCCTTCCTTTATTCTTAAAACTCCATTTTCTCTAATTCTTTACATGAATTCTAGTAACGGTCTTGAATTCGGTTATATAGTAAATAATACACTTCATACATATCTGAAATTACCTTTTCCAGGGGAATTTACTTTAGGCGGATTTACAGCCGGTCTTCCTAACGATTTAGAACTTGTTTGGGGAGGTCCTGGAGGAGGAAGTACAGTATATATAAACGAAGTCGCATCAGAAGAACTATTTTATGAGAGTTCCAATAAACTTTCTATAGTTCCCTCAGCAATTAGTGTTGGATTAGATACTGCTGAGAGCGCATATGGAATTTCTGTAACATCAAATCTGGATAATATATTTCATCCTTTTGCTACTATTTCCAAAGGTTATAATACTCCTTCTATACTTTGGCCTATACCTCCATCAATAACTGTTACTCAAGTTAATAAAACAGTGAATGTAAAAGTCAGTATAAATGGTAAACCATTAGTAAACCAGGAAGTAGAGGTTCTTTATCCTACTTTAACAGGTTTTAAAGTAGGCTATGAAAATATAACAAATTCTTCTGGACTTGTAACATTCCCTAACGCTTCTACTGCTCTCTATATAATTTATTATCCAGGTAATTTTAGTTTGGCTACAGCTTATTCTTTATCATCATCTTCTGCGCCTATACTTCAAAGTATAGCATCAAAATTCATTTCTACTTTTCAAAGCTTAACTAATTTCCTTAAAACTTACAATTTTAAGAAGGCATTAAGTTCAGATTTTAATCACATAAAATATAAAGGATATTCAACATATAACATTAATTTAGTTCTTATAGAATATATATCTGCGTTTGCAATAGGAGTTTTAATATCGGCAATCTTAATTAAATATAAGTTTTAAATCTAGTAAGTTGAATATATATTAATGAGCGATTTAGGTTTAATAATAGGTTTAGTTTTCCTGTTAATAATAGTTCTTGTATTTGTAGGTCTGTCTTTTAGGATAGTTAAAGAATGGCAAAGAGCAGTAGTTTTAAGGTTAGGAAGAGTTTTGGGAGTTAAAGGGCCAGGAATAATTTTTCTTATTCCTTTTGTTGATAGACCCGTAGTAGTAGATTTAAGAATAAATAACGTTGATATTCCACCGCAAACTATGATTACTAAGGATAACGTTACTCTATCTATAGACGCTGTAGTATACTATAAGGTTGTGGATACAATAAAGGCTGTAGCGAATATATCCAATTATAATTCAGCCGTTGTAAATATTGCGCAAACTTCGCTAAGAGACATTATAGGGCAAATGAGTCTAGATGAGGTTTTAAGTGAAAGAGAATCAATAAATAAGAAGCTTCAAGAGATATTAGATAGTTATACTGAAGGCTGGGGAGTTAAAGTAACAGCGGTAACGGTTAGAGATGTTAAGTTACCTGCTGATTTAAGTACTGCTATGGCTCAATATGCAGCAGCCGATAGATTAAGAAAAGCTAAAGTTATCCTAAGTGAAGGAGAGAGACAAGCATCGACAATCTTAGCTGACGCATCAAAATCTTATAAGGAAAATCCAATAGCACTTCAATTGAGGTTCTTAGAAACTCTTTCAGATATTTCTCAAAAAGGAGGTTTAATTATAGTAGTACCAGCAGGACAAGAAATATATCCTACTTTATCAACAGCTGTTTCAGCAGGTCTTGTTAACTATAAGAAAGGCGAATGAGCTTTTGAAGGTCTTTCTAATTGGTGTTGGTCCTGGAGATCCCGAGTTATTGACGTTAAAGGCCTATAGGATAATTAAAGAATCTGATGTCATTTTCTATACAGGATCATTAATAAGTCCTGAAATTAAGGAGTTTTTTGTAAATAAGGAATCTTTTGATACCTCTAAAATGACTATAGATGAAATCACAGATAAAGTTTATAATAGACTCCTAGAAAACAAAAAAGTCTCAATTTTGCATGATGGAGATCCATCAATTTATGGTGCAATTAGTGAGCAAATATATTCACTCGAAAATAAGGGTATAAATGTGGAAATAATTCCAGGGATAAGTTCATTCCAACTTTCATCTTCTTTATTGGGACTCGAATTAACTTGCCCTCAAGGACCTCAAAGTATTATAATAACTAGATTACCATATAGAACAAATTATGAAAAGAAACTGTTATTATCGAAAAATGCGTCTATAATAATTTTTCTTTCTATTCATTTAATAGATAAAGTGAAGCAGCAACTCTTAGAAGTTTTTCCAGAAGATTTTCCATTTGCGGTTGTATATCATGCTGGATGGAAAGATCAGAAGATAGTAACTGGTGTAATAAAAGATATAGATAAAGTAGTTAAGTCAAATAAAATTTATAAAACGGCATTAATACTAATAAGTGAATGCTTAAAAAGAATTGAAAGGCACAGTAATCTTTATTCTGAGAACTTTACCCACTCATATAGGAGATCAACAAAATGAAACTATTTGGTATAGGCGTTGGTCCTGGAGATCCCGAGTTATTGACGTTAAAGGCCTATAGGATAATTAAAGAATCTGATGTAGTAATAGTTCCATTTAGTTCCAAAAAGATAACTTATAACATAGTGAAAGATCTTATAGCAAATAAGGATATTATAAAATTTGATCTTCCTATAAGAAAAGGTGAGGAAGCTTATAAAAAACTAATAGAAAATATTAGAGGCTATAATAAAGTTGCATACTTAACTTTAGGAGATCCGGCATTTTATAGTTCTTTCTATAGGCTAGCAAAATTTTTAGAACCTTATGAGGTTATCCCTGGAATTACGTCTTTTTCGTGGTGTTCTGCTATAAATAAAATACCTATAGCATTAGGCAAAGAAAATGTTCTAATAACTACACAATATCAAGAAAATGATAAAATAGATAATATAATCTTAATGAAAAATCAAGACAAATTTGGAGTATCGTGTGGTAACGGATATTTTACAGTTTCCCTTATCAAAAAACATCCTTATTATTGAATAGCTGATAAAACTAGATATTCTTCTAAATCTATATATTCTTCATATCTGCACATTTTTCATCAATATTACTTCTTAGCATCATTGTTTAAAAATACTAGCCTAAGGGATCTATAGACAAATGTCTATTGATTTATCTCCTTATCTAACCATTCTTGCCATTTTATACCATTTTCGTCTATTCCACTTTCTATTTCATATCCCATTGAAATCCAGCTCATCATACCTCCTAGCATATTAATAGTTTTCTTCTTGTATAAGTGAGGCATACCATATGTAGCATACCTGGACCTATTGCCATGTTCGCATACTACTGCGATCTCCTTATCCTGAATATATTTAGATAAAATCTCTAGATAATCCAAAGGTATTAACAAAGCGCCGGGTATATGATGATCTTCATACTCTTCTGGAGTTCTTACATCAACTAATGTTATTTGATTTTTTTTCCATAATTTCCTCACTATAGACGCAGGTAAGTCTATAATATGTCTAAAATATGGAGAAGAGTAGTTCTCTATAACTTGCATAAATTGATTTTCTTTAACGAGGTTAAAAAATCTTCTATATAAATTACATAAAATTTATTTTTATAAAAAATTTTTATAAAGATTTAAAAGATTTAGATTATATTAGTTTAATTAAAAATATAAGTCAGTTATAACAGGTAATTCTGTGACCTTTTTCCCTATAGCTTTTTCTATAGCTCTTGCTATAGCAGGCAATGTTCCTATTGCGGCTCCTTCTCCGATTCCCTTACTAGGTAGTGGAGCTTCAGACATACCTTTCTCTATATATTCCCAACTAATGTTAAATGACTCTACTGCTGTAGGTATCATATAGTCGCCAAATGATCCAGTAAGTAGATTTCCTTCGTTATCATAAGTTATTTTCTCTAATGTGGACTCACCAAAACCTTGAATTACCCCGCCCATGACCTGTCCCTCAGCTAACATTGGATTTACTACAAGTCCTATATCATCTATTGCATGATATTCTAAGACTTTTACGTTCCCAGTATCCTCTATCTCTACCATTGCAATATGGCTGCCGTAAGGAAAAGTCAAGTTATCTAAACCAAAGTATGCAGTGGCTTCTAAACCTGGTTCTTCTTTATATTGCCAAACTCCTCCTAAGGTTGCCATTCCCTTCTCTGAGATTTCCTTAAGTGTCATGAACTCCCCGGTTTTAGGATTTATAACCTTCCCATTATCATATTTTAGTTCCTGTATATCACTTTTCATAAATTGCGAAGCTAAACGAATTGCCTTATCCTTTACTTTTCTGGCAGCTAATAGTGCAGCATTTCCAGCTAATGTTAGACTTCTACTGCCATATGTTCCAAAGCCTTCTCCAATAGCATTAGTATCTCCCCATATTATTTCTACATTGTCTAGGTCTATTCCCAATTCTTCTGCTACTATCTGTGCAATGCCAGTAGCAGTTCCTTGGCCATGAGGTGCTGCGCCTATTATAACTGTAACTTTTCCATCGCCTCTGACTCTTACTGATGCACTTTCCCATGGTCCGAAGTTATTTTCTTCGAGATAAAATGAAAATCCAACTCCTACTCTTCTTCCTTTTTTCTTCTCTTCTTCAGCTTTGTTTTCCAGTTCTCTATAAATTTTTTCTGCTTTATTTAATAAATAAGTATAATCTCCATTATCATATTTTATCCCAAATGGATTAACATATGGTGTAGTTTTAATAATATTCTTTCTTCTAATTTCTATTTCATCTATTTTTAACTCGTCTGCAAGAATATCCATTATCCTTTCTATGACAAATGTAGCTTCTGGTCTTCCTGCACCTCTATACTGATCTAATGGTGTCTTATTAGTGTATACTCCATAAACTTCAGCTTTTATGTTAGGTATTACATAAGGTCCAGGTAACATTGTTGATGAAATATCAGCTAAATAGTAACCATGAGATGCTGCTCCTAAATCAATTATAACATTATCTATTATTCCTTGTAGTGTTCCATCTTTTTTAGCTCCTACTTTTATTTTATGAATTTGTCCTCTTCCATGATACGTCTGTCTTATATCTTCACTTCTTGTTGCTATCCATTTTATTGGTTTTTCAAAAATTATACTAGCGTATGCAGTTATATAATCCTCTGGATAAGGGAAAAGTTTTGAACCAAAGGCTCCACCTACATCAGCTTGTATTACTCTAATATCCTTTATCATATTTCCTAATGATTCGAGTAAATATCTTCTCATATAATGTGGAGACTGAGTAGAAGCATAAATTGTAAGAAATCCTTGTTGATAAATTGAAAGTAGACCTCTAGGTTCCATTGCGGCTGGGTATACTCTATTTAAAACGAATTTTTCTTCTATCTTAATATCTGATTCTTCTAATGCTTTTTCAGGATTTCCAGCTGAATATGTTTTTCTATACGCTATATTACTTCTGCCTTCAACTGCTTTCACATCATCTTTCAAAGCAATTTCTGGATCTATTACAGAGCTCAAAGGTTCATAATCTATCTGAACTAATTCTACAGCATCTTGAACTACATATCTATCAGTACCTACTATTGCTACTATTGGTTGTCCTACATATAACAACTCGTTTGTTGCCATAGGGAAATTCGTTGGTCTGTTCTCTACTTTTAAATTTAATCCGCTTATTACACCGACTATTCCATTTAACTTAGTAGCATCAGAATAGTCTACACGTTTTAAGATTCCATGGGCAATAGGACTTCTTACTATTGCTAAATATAGTGTTCCAGGATATTCTATGTCGTCTATATATCTTCCTTCTCCTGTTATTAGCTTTGGATCTTCTTTCCTCTTTATCCTTTGCCCAATATATCTATACTGAGACATCAAAGTAGATTAAAGAATAATGGATTTTAAATTATCTTATTGAAAATGATTTTAAGAGAACCAAAATTTAGATTGGTTAAATAGATAACCTCAGTACTAGTTGAAAATTCTTAATGTTATAGTCCTTAATTATCCATAGATTAGCGTATTAGTTTAAATGAATGTAAGAAATCGCTCTGAATATTATGTCTACCCTCTTGTAAGATTAGCGTTGATATTCTTTATAGGTTCTATATCGGAATTAATACTTGAGAATTTATCTAATATTATTTCTAAGTTAACAATAAGAAGCTATTTGACACTTATGTTAGAGAAGAATTAATAAGACTGTAATAAAATGTTAATTAAAATTGTTATTTATTCTTGTGAAAAATACTCAGTTTATAATTTTAGTAAACTCTTTTTCTATGCTTTATAACGAAACAAAGTGATTGAAGCGAGAGTGTAGAAACAAATTGTCAGAAAGTTTAAACTTTAAGTAACATAAGATATTTTAAAGTAGTTCTCATCTTTAAGTCTAAAGAAAACTTAATATATTTTCTTTTCCTGTTATTGGCTTCCTTCCTATGTACCCTTCTTCTGCATAATGCCAAAATTTTATGTCTTCTTCATCAATTTTCCAGCAAAGATATGCCGGCCTATCATTTATTATAGCAGGAAAATCAACTAATCCTAGATCAGGATCCCTAATAATTATTCCTTTTTTAGTAATTTCCTTAATTATTTTATCAACATTTAATATGTACTTTTCTATTTCCTTTTTATTTCCATTAACCAGTACTTCTTCAGTATTGTATTTTATTTCTTTAAGTTTTAGTAATCTCTCTTTTAGCCAAGGTAATATCTCTCTAGCAGTACTTAAATCAAAGTAAATGTAATCCATATATATTATCTTTGATATTCTTATATTATAAAATGTTTTATCTGTATTGGGGTTAATGGGGGTCGGACTTTCATAGAGGTTTCATGAATTTGTATTCGACCTCTCGTCCTCATGCCCCTTATTTCTCTCCCCATGCCGTCTACGGGAGCGGTAGTTAAACCACTCCCTTCAAGGACATAGGGAGCCTCATCGAACCCATCCTCCCCCTCACATTGCTCATCGAGTTCATTGTAGGGCTCTCTTCTACATGATAGTATGTAACTACAAAATTTATAAACTCTCATGAGAAGAGCTAGGAATGTTAAATGATATCAAATGACATAAAATTCACGGTTTATCTGAAACTGTTGACGACGGCGGAAGATCCCATCCGTGAGGTGGAGGATGGATAACCCACTTTGTAAAGCTTAAATAATTCTTTTTCAAATATTCTCTTAATGACACTCACTGACGGAGTAAGCGTTACCGCCTTGGTTAAAGCGAGGGTCCATATGGTACGCCTCTGCTCCAATCAATAGTTCCATATTGAGACACCGTAGGTTCACTGCTCGGGGTCGGAACGATAGTGCCTGTGGAGCTCCGCCCTCTGGCAAGGTGGGGCTTTGAAGCAGGAAGCCACGTCCGTTAGGGCCTGGTAGTTCACAAACAAGGATTTAAGATAAGATAAAAGTGGTATTATAAAATGATGTACCTTACAAGGGCTGACTGATGAAGAGCCGGTCCTTTCTGATCATTTCTTTTTAAATAACCTTGTAATATCATATATTTCTAAGTTATTTTTTGGACATGCTTCTACACAATCTCCACATCCAACGCAACTAATTCTATTGCTAAATCCTTTTGATAGTATATCTTTTCTTATTTCAATTTTAATAGGGCAAGCCTTTTCACATTGTATGTTATTACATACTCTACAATCCTCTACATTTTTTGCTTTTATCTTAAATATTATTTTATTAAATAATCCTACAAAAGTTCCGAATCCACACCATCCTTGTCTAGAGCAAGAATATGTACCAAATATAGGCGTTAAAAAGAAGAAGAACCACCATATATAATTTAATGTGAACATTCCAAATATATCCAAAGGATTTATAGCTGTCATTCCAATATGAGGTACTTTGGTTATTCCTAATTCCATACTGGACCAATATCCAAAAGTAATCAGCATTAGTGTGAACGGAATCCATCTAAAGTAATCCCAAAATCTGTAATTTTTCTTCGGCTTAAATTTATCATAGAATATATTTGTCCACATATGAGCAGACATGCACGCTAAATTGCAATAAGCTCTTTTGCCAAATAAGATAGACGCTATAATTATAGCAATTATTGATATTGAGAATCCTATTAATGTTACAGGGAATATCATACCACTCATCCCAAATATATAAAAGTCTGTATAGTATGGGATTAACCAAACAAATATTGGCATTCCTATCATTATTGCTATAGCCCAATACTTAATTTGTGAATTTTTACTTATTTTAAATCTCTCATAAACAAGGTATATCATTTCCGCTCCCATCATTATTACATAGAATGGCATCATAGTGGTCATCATAATAAGAATATAGGAACCCCAGAAAGTAGCGAAAATAATATTGTGACTATTCATTAATACATCTTTAAAAGACATTATTGTCATTGATAATGGATTCATTGGGAAGATCCACCAATATGGATTAGTGAAAGGACTTCTCATTGGCATTTTCATAGATTCCATGTGATGCGTCATAAAGATAGAGTTGGTAATGTTGAATCCTAGAACGCTTTCTCCAAATCCCATAGTAAGTTCTGCTAGATTTATTAAAATTAGAAAAATGAACGGATATTTTATTCCTATATTAATCTTTCTATCAGAAAATCTATAGAATATAAGAATGAAATACCATATCATAGAAAGTATCATAGAAATTGAAATTATGTAAAGATCTTTATAAGCAGCATAAGCTGAGAGACCTAACATCATAAAGAAATCAAATCCAGCTAGAGAAATTGATAAGAGTTGCATGTTGAAGGATATTCTTCTTATTTCAATTAAGTATAACATTATAATATTTATAATCATAATGATAGATGATACTGTAGAACCTACTAAACTCAAGTAAGTTCTAAATGTCAAAAAGATATTTGGCATAAAGGCCATTGACGCAGCAAAAGAAAATAGAGCAAATTCTCTTATGTTCTTTATAGAGGAAATTGCAAGGAAGAATATAGCATCACTAAGCATCATTATCCCGAAGGCTATATTACTTACTGAAGAAATTAAGGGATTTAATCTAGGGCCAAAAGCAGAGGAAAAGGCGTATCCCATTGCTAATTCGTCCAATACTATTGTAAATGCCAATGTTATAGATGCTACCTTATCTGCTCTCCACTGGATTGATGAATCTTTGAGCTTAACTGAAAGCACTGCTGGAATTGAAGCTAAAAGTAGGCTAATTGGTTCTGAAAATATAGAACCTTTATAGAATATTATATATCCTATATCTGCAGCCTCTACTGCCATATAGAGGAGTATCGAGGAGATGAAGAATATTACTCTTCTTGTTACTAAGCTTCTACGTAGTACATAGAACAATATTATGAAATCAGCTATCATCATTCCAACAATATATACGAGGATTGCTATTTGTAAAGGATTCATAGTATCAAATGAAATAGATCTACATTATAAACTTTTATTTATAAAATGTTAATTTTGCTAAATGTTTCTGTAAATTTATCAGCTAAATAAAATCAAATAATATGGGAATAAATATATCTTTTAACACTATAAGTATTGTTTGAATGAAAAAGATAATAAGAGAGGTAATTTCGTCTATACAAAAAAATACTTCTGGAGTAATTGTACTTCCTGGATTAAATGTTGATATATTAAGTAAAATTTTTGAAAGTATTTCTGGCAAATACTTACTTATAAGCAAGAGAAATGGTATAGATGTTTTACGTAACTATGTAGATGTTTCAAGTAAACCGTTAAAAGGTTATACTAAATACATAATTGATACCGCACATTTTTTTCCAGAATATGCAAATAAAGATGGATATATTTTAATTACGGAGTCACCTACAAGAGATATTATCAATAGTAATATCTTGCGTATATACCACTCAGAAAATTTAATAAAGAAAAAATATCTAGAACCTTTCAGAATAATTAGATACACTCCAAATAAATTACTGTCTCAACATAAAGGGTATAATAATCGAGTAGAAGTTTTGAAAGACATTTCTATAAAATATCCAAATGCAACAATTCTAGCATCCAATTCGATTGAGAATGGAGAATTACAAAAAGAAGGAATAAGTTCTGTTTTAGATATGAATGATATAAATACTAATAACGTAATTTTATCTAGAGAGCTAGAATCAATTCCTGGGTATTTATTTTTGCGTAATAAATTATGGGGAGGGACATTAATAGATTTGACAGATACTACTGAAAAATTTGAAAATTGGGAAAAAATAAGATTAGGTGAATTAGGCTTTTATAATGCCAATAAATATGATTTCGAAGGATATGAGTCATTTAATTTGGAACAAGTTAAAAACTTTACCTTAAAGTATGATGGGGAGAGTATAATTAAACCTAGATCTAATATTCCTAGTTTAATAATTAAAGACAGAAAACTTTTCCTTAAAGAAAAAAATCTAGGCGAGTTTGATACAAAGTCCAGGAAAGTAATTATTAAGATAAATTGTAGATCTATCCAAACATTTGCTTTATCTAAGCTTTCTTTAAGTCCATTTATTTCTCCCTTATCTACTGGAAGATGTAGTCTGCTAATGGCTTGTGTTGAGGTTTTTCAAGATAAGGATTTATGTACAAGAGTAGCTTTTGAAGGATTTCTCAAAATTAGAGATTATATTAGTAACTTATATAGCTCAAATATAGGTAAAATATTGTCATCTATTGTTACAAGAAAACTAATAGTTGATATAACCAAATCTAAAAGAATATTAAGTATAAATATTTCTGGAAAAAATATAGTTCTTGAACTTAATAGGAATGGAAATTATATAACTATAAGTTGTGATAGTTGTTCTAAAAAAACAAAAATAAGAATAAGAGGCGATATTAACTCAACTAGATACATTCTTATAAATTCCTTATATGATATCATCAAAAATGAGATATAGTTATAATATTTCCTAACATGAAATCTTTATCGTTTGTAGAAATTATTAGTTTAGATTTGTTATTTTTTATTAAATTAATCAGTTTTACTTTGAATTCGTTACTTAAATTTGCTTCTGGATCTTCAATGATAAAGTATCCATTTGAAGTTTCTAAGAGAAATTTCAATGGAAATAAACTTAAAGTATCTGGGCTTGCATTATAACCTGAAACATTATTTATCATAATTCCATCGCTTGCAGAAGTTAATTCATTCCCGAAAATATCATAGTTTACTCCTTCAGGAATTACTATAGAATTAATAAATTCTGAAACTATTCCTAAAGTTTTAGGTATGCCTGGAGTGCCCTCATTATGTAATATTAAAAATTTATGAAAAGCAGCTATAAGTCCAGATCTGTTACCAAGGATTATATATGGTTTTAGCTTCGGTATAGAGTTAAAATAGTATGAGTCTAATTTTACTAATCCTGATAACGAATTTTCTACATCGGGTATATCAAGTAATTTTACCTTTACAAAAATATTTTGTGTATCTAAATTTCCCTCTATAGAAATTTTGTCTGTGTTTATTTCGAATCTCATGTTATTGAATTTAATTCTTTCTAATTCCATATCAGATTTTAATATATCAAGAAATTTTATTTCGAATTCTTTTTTCCAAGCTTCTAAAATATTATCCTTAATTGAAATCCCATATAAACGTGGCATTGAATATAGAGTTTTCAGAATATAATATACTGCCCTATCTATTTGATACCTATCTGAAGAGCCAGTCAATGTGACTATTTGATCTTTTATGCTGACATGCTCTTTGCCGTAGTAAATATTGATCTCCATAATATCATAATGGATATATAGAAAGTAAATTTTTAACTTAAATTTAAGCTAGGACTTCATGGAAGTTAAATATTACCAGGTATTTTTAGATTTCGATTTTAATGAATTATACTATAGAGGAAACGAAAAAATAATAATAAATACTGAAGATAAGGTAACGCTAGATCTTGACGGAATCAAGATTTTATCAGTTAAAGTTGATGGAAAAACTGTAAAATATACATTAGATGACCAAAGTCTCATAATAGATTCTGGCAAATTTTCTGGGACTTTAGATATAGATTTTGAAGGAAAAGTTAGGGATGATCTTGTTGGAATATATAAAGCTCCATACAATGGCTCATATATTATAACTACTCAGTTTGAATCCACGCATGCTAGGAAATTTATACCATGTGTAGATAATCCTTCATATAAGGCAGAATTTAAGTTAATTGTTAAGGTAGATAAAGATCTAGATGTAATATCTAATATGCCTATAGAGAGAATTACAAATGAAGGAAGTAAGAAGACTGTAGAGTTCTACAAAACACCTAAGATGTCTACGTATTTACTGTATTTAGGTATTGGGAAATTTGAGGAATATCAACTCGGAGAGACTCCCAAAATAATTGTGGCTACAGTACCAGGTAAAATTTCGAAGAGTAAAATCCCTGCTGATTATGCGCTTAGATTTATTCGTTTTTATGAAAATTACTTTGGGATAAAGTATGTAATGCCCAAAGTTCATCTTATAGCAGTTCCAGAATTTGCTTTTGGAGCTATGGAAAATTGGGGAGCTATAACATTTAGAGAAACTGCTCTATTAGCAGATGAAAATTCTGCATTTAAGCAAATTAGAAGAGTAGCAGAGGTTGTAGCTCATGAATTAGCTCATCAGTGGTTTGGCGACTTAGTAACGATGAAATGGTGGAACGATTTATGGTTGAACGAAAGTTTTGCTACATTTATGAGTTATAAGGCGGTTGATTCTAATTTCTCTGATTGGGATTTTTGGGGAGAATTTATATCGGAAGAAACATCTGGCGCTATGTTAAAGGATTCTTTACATATAACTCATCCTATTGAAGTTGAGGTTAAATCTCCATCAGAGATAGAACAAATTTTCGATGATATAAGCTATGGTAAAGGGGCCAGCATTCTAAGAATGATAGAAGCCTATTTAGGTAAGGAAGATTTTCAGAAAGGTATAAGAGACTATTTAGAAGCTCATAAGTTTGGTAACGCAGAAGGAAAAGATCTATGGCAAAGTTTAGAAGTAGCTTCTGGAAAACCTGTCTCTAGAATAATGCCGGAATGGGTTACTAAAGAAGGATATCCTATAGTATTTGTTAAAACAAATGGAAATAGCATAGAACTTAGTCAAAAGAGATTTATGCTTTCTGGTTTGGAGGATAAGGTATATCCTATTCCATTAACTATAGAGATAAATGGTAAAAAAGAGTCTATTCTACTAGATAAGGATAAGGATATAATTAATTTTGGTGAGGATATAAAGTCATTAAAATTAAACCTCGATAGAACTGGAATGTACAGAGTTTACTATGATAATCTAGATTTATTCTGGAACTCTAATCCAAACCATTTTGAAAGATTTGGATTAGTTAACGATTATTTTAATCTATTACTTTCAGGTAATATACAAGTTAACGATTATTTTAAAATTATAAATCATGAGATGAATGAGCAAAACTATTTACCTGCAATGGAAATTTCTGATCAACTATTTACATTATATCAGATAAATTCTGATAAATATAGAAAAATTGCTTATGACTTTCACTCTTCTATGGTACAAAAATTCGAAAACGCAAAAAGTTCATTAGATAAGTTAGCCTTTGGAACTATTGCAGAGAGATTCATTAAAATAAGTGATGAATATGCGAGAAAGATATCTGAAGAGTTTTATAATTATGATAAATTAGACCCTGACATAAAGGACGCAGTGGTCGAGGCTTATGCTATAGTAAAAGAAGATGAGTCATTAGATACATTGCTAGAGAAATATAGAAAAGAAAAATTTGATGAGGACAGAATGAGATATTTAAAGGCTCTCTTATCATATAAGAAATCTTATCTAGTTGTTAATAATTTGAGTTTAGCTTTAACAGGAGAGATTAAAAAACAGGATGTAATAACAGTAATTTCTAACAGTATTGTATATCCTGAAGTAAGATACGCAGTATGGACATGGCTTAAAACAAATATTCAGTTTATAGCTAGAATATATCAGGGAACTGGAATACTTGGAAGGGTTATGTCTAATGTTATACCTATTTTAGGATTAGGAAGAGAAACTCAAGTAGAGGACTTCTTTAGTAAAAACAAAGTTTCAGGAGCAGAAAAAGGAATATTACAAGGATTAGAAATTTTAAAAGCGTATTCTAAGCTTGCATAGATGTTATTTTTTCTATAAATGTTAATGCCTTTTCTTTGCTTACTTCTTCTATAAAATCTATTTCTTTATTATTTTTAATATCTACTGAAGTAGACGTTATTATAGCCTTATCGTCTGCTACAAGTATAGAAAAACCTGGAGGATTCTGTAATTCTACTACCTCAAGATACTTAGACAAGTGTTGTCTAATATCATTATATTGGCCTTTAATTTTTTCTAATTCTTGTTCCTTTAAGGAATATTCATACTTATAGGACTTTACTTTATTTCTCGAAATGACTACTGAAATTACGATTACTATTATACCTGTAATAATTTCCGTAATAAGGTAAAGGGATACAGTGTAAGTCTTCAAGAAAGTAATAATGCTAATTGCAACAAATATAGTCATGACAATATATGGAAATCTTTCAAAGAATAAAATTCTATTTAATAATGCAGATAACTCTTTATTAAATCTTCTTTCCTCGTCGTAACCATAAGAATTTTTCCTATTTTCTAGCCATCTAGACCAATTCCTATCTGAAGTAATTACCTTCGATCTAACTCCACTACCTGCTTTTCTTTCAATATCTTCAACTATTGCGTCATTTAATTTATCAGAAAGTAAAACTATTGATATAGTGGCTCCATTTATAAACGACCTAATTTCATCATATATATCTTGGGCTACTTTTAGTTCCATTTTGGATCTTTCTCCTAGATTATTACAATAGAAGGCATTAATGGAAGTGCTATACCTTTCTTTCCCTTAATATCTGGTGCTTCTGGATCATCAGAATAATAGACTCTTATCTCATCCACATTGAGTTTATTTAATAAAAAGTTTACATTGCCAACTATAGTGTTAAATTCATCTAGATCGTATTCCAATATTAAATCCTTAATTAGATCTGGTATTTGTTGTAAATTATTTCTTATTCTTATTAGATAGTCAGACTCTGGCAACTCCTTATGTGCTCTTACTGCGTTTATAACATCACGTATATAGCCAATTTTTTCTGGACGTGTTACATAAAATATTATTTTTTCTGATTTTTTATTTAATATACTTTCCATTTTATTTATATAGTCTATAAGATATCTTATATATTCCATTGACATTAATATTTTCTTGTCTAATTGAAAATCGCTTGCGTTTGGAAATGATTCTTTAGATACAAATGTAGAATATCTTGAATGCCAAAGTTCTTCTGAAATAAAAGGAGCTCCTGGTGATAATAGTTTTATCCATGAATCTATAAATTTATTTAAAATATCTTTATTTGGATTTTTTCTAAACTCTAGATATTCTTTTAATAATTCATAAAATTCATATAATATAATATTATACGCTTTTCTAAACTCAAGATTGTCCATAAGAGAAGATATCTCTTTTATTTTATAATGTAATATTGATGAAAACCATATATCTTCGTCTTTAATATCATTGCTAACTTCCATTTTTGAAAAGAACATTATGGTATCATAAATCCTTTTTAATTGATTAGAAATAGAATTTGTAATATACGAGCTAAAATCTGTATCCTCAGATATTTCTGAGGATACTGTTAAAGCCAATCGAATAGGATCTGCACCAAATTCGTTTATAGCCTTGAATAATGGATAGACGTTTCCAAAACTTTTACTCATTTTTTTGCCTCCAACTCTAACAAATCCGTTTATTATAATTGACCTTGGAAGATATTTTTCACCAAAAATAGCAAGATGGTTATATAAGTAAAAGGGCAAATGATTTCTTATTAAATCTCTTCCACTATGTCTAGAATCTACTGGGTACCAATATTCGAATTCACTCTTGATATCTTCTAATATTTTTTTATCTAGTTGAAGTTCTTCAGAAATTTTATTTACATCTCCTTCGCCTAATAAGACGTAATTCCAAAAAACATCTTGGAGCTTTTCGGGATCCTGAGGTAATTTATGGGCTATTGTATAGAAAACTGTATATATAGTTGAGTCACTTAAACTGTCAACTATTTGTGAATTATCCCAAGGTAGTCTAGCGCCTAATCCTCTACTTCGTGAACATGCTCTCTTATTAAGGGAAAATATTACTTTTTCTAGATCTTTCCTTTCATCTTCTGGTATAATCTTTATCTTATCTAAAGATTTTAGGGTTAGTGATTTCCAATTTGGATCATCATAGTTAATAAACAATTGATTCTGCATCATTTTAACTACTATTTCAGTACCGCATCTACAATAAATAGGACCGTTAGATATTTCATAGATATTATCATAGTGTCCCAATTTCTTTAATAACTCTATTATTTTTTCCCTAGCATCCTTAACTGGTTTTCCATTAATTTCATCTTTTATATACTGTTTCATAAAATCGGGTACTAGATTTTCAAGATCATTAGCCATATAGCCCTTGTAATATTCGATTTTATATAATGATTCTATGTAATCTTTCAACTCTGCTGGAGTTTTTGTCCCAGCTATAGAGACTACCTCAACTGATGGTATATCTTCATATTCTGATGTATAGATTATTCTTTTTAACTCAGGCTTAATTCCTGATTCAATTAATGCTAAATAATGTAATGGCTCATGAGAAGGTACAGCCATAACTATTCCTGTTCCTACATCTGGCTCAACTATTTTGTTAGGTATAATATCTAACTTTTCACCAGTTAAAGGATTAATAACCTTTATTTTTAGTAAGTCTTCTAGTTTAATTTCTCCTATTTTTTCTAAATTCATTTGATATGATAATTTACTAAACGCTTTATCTGTTAATATCCACTTTTTAGAGTCCTTTTTAACAATTATGTACGTAGCTTTTGGATTTATCATTAATGCAGTAGCACCAAAAATCGTTTCTGGTCTAGGCGTTACAACAGGAAATAAATAATCATTATTTTCAAAAAGTATTACATTTTGCTTTACTATTTCTGGTTCTATATCTCCTTTAGTATCATGCATTCCTACTGGAAAATTATCATTAGGACAAAATCCTACTGCCTCAGTAGACTGCGAGACATAACCCTTATCCTTAAGTTTTCTAAATTGCCATTGTATAAATTTCTCAAACCTTTTATCTACAGTTGTAAATTCTCTTCTCCAATCTATACTGAGGCCTAATTTTTTTGCAGTATTTTCCATCTCATTCTTAAAATACTCTGCTAACTTTAATGGATCAGTGAATTCTTCCAATTTTTCTCTAGGAATGCCATAGATATCTATAAATTCAGATATTATATCTTTATCTCCTCTTTTTATAGCTTCTGACATAGAAAGTATAGGTGTACCTGTAAATTGGAAAGCTAGCGGGAAAAGTACATTATGTCCTTTCATTCTCATATATCTTGCGTAAATATCTGCAGTTACATATGTTCTTCCGTGTCCTATATGAAATGGACTGTTTGTATAAGGAAATGCTACAGTAATAAAGAATTTAGGCTTCTCATTAGGATCTACATTAAACAAGTTACAAAAATCTTTACTCCATTTTTCGGCGAGTTTGTTGAAGAATTGTTCATTAGACATTACTATTTAATAGATTGAGAAACTTAAATTATATCATTAAATCATGGAATTACTTCTGTAGAATCTAAAGTGGGATCATACTTAAGGTCGCTAAGTTTTATTGATCCTTTTCTTATAGCATTATCAATTTCAGGAATTATAGACAGTACTATTTTTAAATACTCTTTTGTAATATTATCTACAATATTAAATCCTTCTTCTCCCCAATATTTTTCTTTAGATGCATAAAGACATCTTCCGCCACAGTACCTATTATATTCGCAATTTTTACATATTTCTGGCAAGGGATCTTCCATTAGTTTGAAACCATCCACTGAACCTAATTCAGCCCACTTTTCTCTCACAGCTATAGGGCAAGATAATACTCTTCCATCAGATGTTACAGTTACTGACTTATATCCAGCTCCACAAGGAGATCCTTTATAACCTTCAAAATAATGAGCGGAAATTACACCTAATATAGGTATTATCTTAATTATTTTTCCTTCCCAAATTTTTTCTACAAAATAGTCTACCAATTTCTTTATTCCTGGTATATAATTTTCTCTTGCCCACCTTTCCACGTTCCATTTCTCTGTCCATATTACGTTTAGTTGCCAATGTATTTTGTCATATAAGCCTAAATTTATCAAATGCATCACCTCCTCATAAATATCTGAATCTTCAGTTACGGTCATTCTTGCTATAGTCTCTATTCCTAAAGATTTAAGTAATTTTGAATTTTCTGTGACTACTCTATAAATTTTTTTTCCTCTATGCTTGTCTGTAATCTCTTCTCTTCCATCTATAGATAATAACGCTACGTTAATTTTTTTCCAATACTTTAGAGGTAAAATTCTTATTAAAGTTCCATTAGTTTGTATACCTATTCTTTTAGCTCTCACGTTGTCAATAAAGTCCATTATAAATTTTGGATTATTAAGTGGTTCTCCACCATAAAAAATTACTGTAGGGTTACTATCATTTTCTATTAGTTTTTTAAGCTTATTTATATTATATGTAGTCTTCCATGGTACTACGTCTTTTGGGAAAGATCCACCACAATAATCACATATTAGATTACATTTCCCAGTAGTCACGAGTAGCCATAACATAAGGGTTAAAGGTTTATTAGACTAATAAATTCTTATTTAATCTTCAACTTTTCTTAGCAAAAACATTGGAGTAAAATATATTATCTACATTATTACTAATAAAAATATTAAATGAATATTGAGCTAGTTCGGAAAGGTTTACTTTATGTAGGGATAGGTTTGGTATTACTTAGTGTAATAGTTGGAGATATGTTTCTAAATGGAAATATGACAGCATCGAATCTAGTTCTAAATCGTAATCAGTTTAGTACGACTTTTACATTTTCTGAACCAGTAGCAGTAGAAGTTCATTCTGAAGCAAACGTAAATATAAAAGGAGGAAACGTATATACTGTTGGAAATAATTACATTGCAATACCTACATCTACTGAATTATTATTAAGTATAAAAAATTCTACATCTAGTTTTATATCAATAAATATATTTAAGCTACCGTCATATATCTATATGATATTTTCACTTATATTAACTGGAGTAATGTTAATAATCATTTCTATAATTATTATTATTTATATTAAGTTTAAGAATTTCTGATAGAATCTAGAATCTCTTTAGTTAATTTCAATGCTATGTCTTCCTGTGCTTCTTTAATTCTATAATATAATGATAATGAAACTAGAAGTTTATTTAGGGCCCTACTTAATGTGTCTGAATTTATAGGTCTCTCAAGGTGTGTTGCAATTCTTAGTTCATCATCAAGAGTTATAAATTCTATACCTTCAGAATTCAATAGATCGTTTACTATATCTTCTCCGTTAAAAGGAAATAAATTTAGATCGTTTCCTGTAAAAATCTTGTTTCCGTTCAAATGTAATGTTATATATTCTCTCCAATATTTTGGTTTATATAATATTTCTCTAAATTTGTCGATTTTACTAATTTTGTTTGAAAATGCATTCAGTAAATCGTCTGGAGCGTTAGTAGGATATATTAGAATCGCATACGTATCGAATTCCTTGCTAATATAGCTTCCCTCTTTTCCTTTTAATATGCTCCAGTCATTTTCATATGTTATTTGATAGTTTGATATTGATTCTCTAAATGCATAAAGATTGAAATATATCTCAATTATAGCTTCAGCGGTGGTCCTCTCATCATAATTCATGTAGTGCTCGACCTCATCATTTACTCTAGAATAATATATTCAGTCAGTTTAAATATTATATCATCCAATCCAAGGGGTGGAACATCATCACTAAATTGCATAGACTATATTAGGGGTTTGGGCTTCATAGGATTTCATAATATTTCATATCAATCCTCAGCCCTTGGGCTTCACCAGAGTCACGGGGAAACCCGTTACCCCTCCGCCCCTTTAGCGGGATAACCCCAACCCACACCCGCGGAATATCACGGATGCGGGGAAACCCGCACATCTTGAGGTATATGTTGAGAGATGCGTTCAATTGCCTATCCAGAGTGAACCCACACCTCTCACACCTAAAAGTCCTGCCGACCTTTCGGGAAACCCATCCACATCTGGGGCAGGACTTGGAAGTGAGGTGCGGGTCAACCTCCTTAACGAAAGAACCATATAAGGGAGCCTTGTATTTAAGCACACGGTGAATTGTCCTCCACACAGTCCTTGAAACCTTCTTAGACAGCTTGTCATCAGCGTCTTGGAACATTGACTGCTTATCCAACTTTTCAACAGCAATCAGAGTGAGAGGATACATTTCCAACAGTTTGTTCACGAACTTGTGAACATAATCCAGCACACGATTCCTCTCCCTATGAGAATACTTATTCATTAACACCTTCCCCTTCCTACCGTGTTTAGAAGCAAAAGATTGTATTTTACTCCTCTTCAACTCCATACCGTACTTCAAACTATACAACTCCTTCAAGGAGAAAGTGACGAACTTCTCCCCATCGTAAGCGTCTAATGTGTAAAGGTTACTATCAATTGAGAGAAAATCTATGGGAGTAAACCAAGGTAACCTGTAACGGAACGGTAGGTGAACTCTATCCTCCTTAATTATGGGCTCACACAACTCAAGCCCTTCAACCCTTCGTGAAAACCACTTGTGAGACCATGAGAAGGTGACGTATTCGTGAGGTCTTACAGTAATCCTAACGTCTTCGCCATCAACCTTCCTCAGAGTAGACTTTACCCTAACGTAAACCTTCCTCAGTGTTGGTTTCCTTAATGACGCTTGCCCCTTCTCAGCCCTCCTCTTCCAACTCTTCAACACTGAGTAAGCGTCATTTATTGCTTTGTCCACGTAATGTGAAGCTAGATTGTTAACCTTCTCAAGCTCATCCCTCAACTTCTTGTAAACCTCCTTTTTTTTAGGGAGAGTTATTTTAACCTTAGCGAAAATTTTCTTACCCTTCTTGACCTCCTTCCTCTCTATCCTAGTCTTTTCCCACAGATAGTCTAATGCCTTTTGCAGTAGGGCTCTGTAATTCTCCAGTAGTATTTTCGTCTCCTCCTTCTTATCGTTCTTCAGGGAGTAAGTTAGGTAGACGTATTCCTCCTGTGGTTGGAATGATTTAAGCCTTAAGTTCTTCGACACACTTCTTCACCTTCTCTTTCCTCATTCCTTGCAATTTCTCGCTGAATGATACTAGGATTGAGATTAAGTCTTCGATTAACTCTTGTTCTGGGGTTTTGTCCTCCTTGTTTAGCACCACGAGCTCGCAGTTGTGTGCTTTGCACACCTCTTCAATTATTTCAAAGCCGAACATTACTAGTCTGTCTGGGTAGGCTATGACTATTTTTGATACTTCGTTATTCAATATCATTCTCAGTAATTTGAGGAAACCTTTTCTCTTCATGTTTAATGAAGATCCCACGTCTGTTATTACTTGGTCGTAGTCCTTAACGTTCTCCTCTAGGTATTTAACTTGGTTTATCAAGTCGTCTTTTTGTGTGTTTGATGATACTCTAGCATAAAGTATCACTTTCCTCTTCCTAACAATCCCCATCAGTCTTTCTACGTCCTCTTCTCTGAACCTCCACTTCTCGCTCTGTAATACTACTGGTTGAATGTAGCCTTTCTTTACGTATTCTCTGAGTGTTGCGTATGAAATTCCTAAGCGTTGGCACACTTCTTTAGGTCTTAGCATTGTATAAAAGTTTATGATGAAATAATATAAACTTTACGGTTTATCTGAAACTGCTAACAACGGCTTTATTATATATAACTAAGTATTTATCATTTTTAGCTATTTGAAGTATATTCTATGGAATTTTGGCCAAAATATTTAAGATGACTAAAAGACATTCTCTATAAACCTTTTTATTTCTATAGAGTATTTGTTAATAGGCCTAAATTCACTTGAAAACCTTTTTTTATCTGAATAAACGAAGCTATTACAATCTGATGCCCATAAAATTTCCTTTTTATTAGAATTTAGCCAATAAATTAAATTAAAGCAGGAACCATTTTTATTTTTGATGTATATTTTTAATTTCCTTTCAGTGTTGAATCCTGGTTTATCTTGAAGGAACTCTTTATTTAATTCTATTTTTAACTCTTCTAATCCAAAATCTATATATTTCTTTGGTTCAAATCTAAATTCGCTCATGTCAATAAGAAAATCTTCAATTATAGATAATGGTATTTCGTGAATAATATGAGTTTTATTTACGTCTTCTTGAGTATTGTTTATCATATTATTAACTAATAATTTTATTTCTTGTATGGCTTCACTATCCTTTTTTACTGAAAGGTTATTGAAATCATACAATCTTCCATTACTATAATTAACTCTATGATTAGGATTAAAGATATTAAGAATTAATACATTATTATTCCAAGTTAGTTCAATTATATTTGATCTACTATTACATTGGAAGTTTATAGAAGTTTCACTACAATGGAAAGAGAAACTAAGTTCACTTATCCAGGTCATTCTATACCACTAATTTTTGTCTCATCGTTTCTCAGCGCGGATTCCCAGAACATTATTTCAAAGTTAATACTATCGCGAAATATAGTATTGAGTTCTTCTTTATAATCTATAGAATTTAGCGAGTCTAATATTATATCTATTCTGCTCTTATATTCATCAGACGCATAAAATTCTGCCCATTTTTTATATATATTATTTGAAGTATCTATTACATATTTTCCAATTTCGTAATATCCCCACATACATGGAGCCCATGCCGCTAAAAATTCTGCCCAACCTATTGTTGAATAATAATATAAATGTCTAGTATATGCATAGTTAACTAGAGAATATCCAGTTTTCTCTATTTCTTTTTCAGTAATTCCTAGTTTATCTAGTAAGAAAGAATGAACTTCTACTCCTTTATCTCTAGTTTGAAAAATCTTTGTAAGTATTTTAGAGGTTTGCTCGATAGGACCTAAAGAAGAAGCCTTTATCAAACTCTTTAACATTATTTTAACATATTTTGAATCCTGAATCAAGTAATATCTGAAATTCTCCAAATTGAGTGTGCCATTTCTCATTTTTACTACAAAGTCATGTTTTACATATCTTTCCCACAATTCTTTATTATTTTCTTTTAATTTATCGCTTATCATATTAATCTCACCCCACCATCTACTGGTATGACTACACCATTTACCCATTCTGCTTCTTCAGTCATTAACCATACTATTACTCTAGCAAAATCTTCTGGAGGTGCTTTTACATCTCCAAGTTTTCTTAGACTTTTCCAGTTTCTGCCAATTTCAAACTCCCCATAAATCCAACTAGGTGCTATGCCCACAACTCTTATTTCCTTTTTTATTAACTCTGAAGCTAAAATCTCTACTGCTTTTGCAGTACCTGCTTTAGATATAGAATAAGATAGCTGATTAGGTAGTGCCTTGTCTATACCTCTTAGAGCCGATACTAGAACTATAGCAGAATTTCTATTTAGATAATTCTCTGCAGCAGATACTATATATAAAGGCAATTTAATATTATTTGTTATCATCTCATCTAATCCTGATAAATTTTCTATAGTATCTTCAATATATCCTCCTATAAGTATGGCTAATCCATCTAGCTTTCCTAGTTTATTAAATGCTTTTTCTATGATCTCTTTTGCGTTTTCTTTAGATGATATTCTTCCTTGCAAATAATCTATAGTTCCATACTGCTTTAGTTTTTCTGAAATTTCTCTCAATTTAATCTCATTACCTGAATTTATTATCACATTTGCACCTTCTTGTAACAAAAAGTATGCTAAAGCGTAACCTAATCCTTTGCTTACACCTATTATTAATATATTCTTGTTCTTGAGTCTCATTAAAATCACTTTATAATTTAGTTATAAGAAGTCTCTTTACATCTTTCTCTTCAAAAATAGGTAAACTACAAGTATTTCCTATGCATATAAATGCTCGACTTTTTCCTTCAGACTCTCTCATCATAGATCTTATCAGACTGTTAACGTAATCTTTGTCATCAATACTTACCTTTTCTACAGCCTTAAATGGATAATACGTTAATATAGCTTCTTTATGCAATTTATTGGCATTTCCATCTTTCTCATCTATTATAATAATATGAGCTCCACCTTTTATATAGGAGCCTAAAGTTAATAACATTCCTGCTGTGAACGATGGATCGTCAGAGTCTGAAATGGAGCTTTTAAGAGTATTGCTAACGTTAGTATATCCCATTAGTTCTAGCTTGTACATTCCTTTTAATAAAAGAGATATTGCTGATTCGTTGGGTATATCGTTTTTTGGTATATCGCCTTGAGAATCTATAAAAATATCATTGGCCCTAAATTTTTGTAAAGAATTAAAAATATCAATGGCCATATCCAAATATTTATGTTGGGATGTTACTTCATAAGCTACTATACTTGCATTTAACGCAGATGCATAGTCTTCTATTAATCCGTCTTGACCGCCTTCTAGTCTTCGCGAGATTTTTTGTAATTTATTTACTATATTTAATCCTTCATTTAATCCTTTTCCAGAAACCATAGAAGATAGAACTAAAGATTCGGCTATTCTACAATTAGAATACGTATATTTATTGTCATCTATATTAGGCATTTTTCTAGAATTTAATCTATATTTTAATAATTCATCTCTAATATTACGTAAAAACGATATAGTTTCATTTATACTCAAATTCAAAAATTTTGATATATCTCTCATATCGTAAGCTAATCTAAGTACTTTTCTTCCCTCAACTTCTCCTCCTAACTGATAAAATCCGAATATTTTCTTAGCCTCTTTAGATTTTTGTCCAAGAGCTTCATCAAATTCATTCTCTGTCCACGTATAGTATCCTCCTTCTATTCCATCGCTATCAGCGTCTATGCTATTAGCAAAACCTTCACCTAGATATAAATCTCTCAAAACAAAATCTACGGAAAGATCCAGCGCGTCTAATATTTCTGGATCATTTAATGCTATATATTCATTAAAATAATCTAAGATAAGTTCAGCATTATCTATAAGTAATTTTTCAAAATGTGGAACTAACCATTCACGATCAACAGTATATCTATGAAAACCTCCGCCCACTTGATCAAAGATTCCGCCATAATACATTTTTTTCAAAGTATATAGCGATAATTTTTTACCTAAATCGTCACCTGTCCATGCGGAGTAAGCTAATAGGAATTCATCAATTTTAGGATGTGGAAATTTCATTGAATTACCTATACCTCCATATTCTATATCATAAGCTCCTACAATAGCAGAGTAAGACGATGAGATTAAATCGAAGTCTAATTTAGTATTTCCTTCTTCTATATTGAAATGTCTAATTATAGAAATGGAAGACGAATTTATTTTGTCTCTTTCATTTTTCCATATATTTAGTATTTCCCTTAAAAGTTTTTTAAATCCAATCCTACCGTAAAAGTCGTCTGGAGGAAAATACGTTCCACCGTAGAAAACTTTCTTATCTGGTGTCATAAAAACGGTTAAAGGCCAACCTGATTCACCAGAAATTGCAAAAACAGCATTTTGTAATGATTTATCAAGATCTGGTTTTTCATCTCTATCTACTTTTATTGCTATAAAATTTTCATTTATTATTTTAACAACATCTGGATCCTCATAACTTTTATCCATCACGTGGCACCAATGACACCAGGAAGCTCCAACGTCTACTATTATAGGCTTATTTTCGTTTTTTGCTATTTCAAAGGCTTCTTCAGTCCATTCATACCAGTTTATTGGGCTATTAATGGATTCTCTTAAGAAGGCACTTTTACTATTAGCTAATTTGTTCATTAATTAGACTTTTATCTTGAGAATTTAAACATAAAAATAAATCTCATTTATTTCTTTTATTAATAAGGTATATTGCGCCTAGTATTCCAAAGAAAGCCAAGCCTGCAAATTCATATTTAGGTATTGTAATAGGAGTTCCTTTATATTTAGAGAAGATAGCTGTTACAGACGTATTACCGTACGCTATTATCCAGTATCTTGGATAATTAGATAAGTTAGACCACGAATCAAAAGTATAGCCTTTAGATGCTTTTGGCTGCAATGTTAAAGTTGTTCCTTCAATTAATTTTAATTCTGTGGATTTATTTATAACAATTATTGATCCATTATATAATTTTGCAATTATTTCTCCTGGTCCATCTATACTCAAATTAAGATAAACGTAATTTGGAACTAACGATACATTTAACCATGAGACATTGTTTGGATTTATTTGAACTACGGATGATTCATTATTATTTATTTCAATATTATAACCAATGTCATTGGTATAAGCAAGAATTGTTACGCTAGAATTTGGAACTTGTACTGTGGAGTTTTTATTTAAACTTAAGATTGTACTGCCGTATTCTACTATTACTGTAATACCTTTGTTAAGTATTCTTACATGGATTGTACTTGAACAAGCAAGTGTTGAGAGTAGCGTAACTATAAGTATAATAAATAGCAAGTATCTCATGCTTTAAAAAAATGGTTAAAAATGATGCAGTCTTTTCCGAAAATTAAATCTTAAATACATTATTGCTAATAGTTTATCCTGAGTGTTGATCTCGACCTTATCTGAAAAATGATGATAGGTTGTTCGTCTGAACTATAAGTATTATGAATGATTAAGATATAACCTGTACTACCACATCATTTTCTGTGAAGGTAATACTAGGAGTTCCAGATACGCGAATACCAGTTTGGGAATTAAATTCTGCAATAATGATAAATCAACGTTCTTGGTCTAAAATTCCATGGGATAATGAAACATGGGTGGATAGTGGCGGATATCAAATAATGAAAGGAGAAAAAATTAGTCTAGAAGAAGTTGTAAAAAAATATCAAATTTTAGACGGAGATCAGTTCATGAGTCTTGATATTCCATCGTTTTGTGGTCAAGTTAATGAAATTAATTTTAAAAATTTTGAATATTTGTATGAGAAGATAAATGTAATACCAGTTATTCATGCTTACGATATTGATAATATAGACAAAGCTTTAGACTTTTACAAGAGATATTCAGATAAAATAGCATATGGGGGAATTGTTCCTCCTTCTTTAAAGGGAGGTAGAAAAATAGTTACTCTAATTTATCATTACTTAAGGCGAAAAGTTAAATACGTTCATGTTTTAGGGGCAGGTTCTCCTTTTATGAGAAGGATATTTTTTAACGCTGATAGTGTAGATACAGCCACTTATAGAATTAAAGCTATGAACGGTTTAGTGTTAATTCCAGGTAAAGGAGAAAGATACGTGGGTGAAAGGAAAATTTCTTGGAAAGCTAAAAGAGCTACAGAAGAAGAAATTGATAGATTGTATGATTTTTTAGATAAAACACGTTTTCCGTATTCTATAGATTTGCAAAATTGGAAAAATAGAGCAATAATAAATGCATGGACTTTATTGTATTCAGAATATGAGGATGAGAATTATAATATATCCTATTCGGTAGAGGTAAGTAAAATGGGCGAGGATTATTTAAGAAGTAGTATTGAAGATATATGTAAAAAGGCGCAAAAAATTGAATTGTCCTCCGCTTAAGGGAGAGAGAGTAATAAAAGAAAAAGGTAAAGATCCTTTCAAACATCCAGTAGTAATGGAATGGCATCAGTTTTTTATTAAGAATTGGAAATCTGATAAGGAAATAGCGTTCTTATTGCCATGTACATCAGTAAAACCATATAATAGGTCTCCAACACATAAATTAGCATATTCTATAGCTAAGAAGTTTAATTTGAATTTGCAGTTCTATTCTGTTTCTGAACCAATGCTATTAGTTCCACGTGAATATGAAAATTGCTATCCTTTTAATTCCTATGACTATCCTCCTAATATGATGACAGAAGAGGAAAAACAAGAGTTTATTAATTTATTATCAGTAGCTCTTCAGAAAATTGCGGAATTTCATAATAGAATAATAGCAGTTTTACCTAAACATCATTATACTATAGTGGAAAAAGCTGAACAGAAAGCTAATATAAAAATAGAACTTCATCCATATGGCAAATTAGCGTTTAAAACAATTAGCGACACACTTAAGTCTATTAAATAATTTTTCTTATTCATTCTAGATAAAAATATAATATGCTATCTAATTATGTTTGGTTAAAATTTTATCAATATTTATATTATTTTCATTAATTTTTATATTAAGTAGACTTTAAAGAAACTTAAACTATACAAGTTAGAGAATTTTAGGAAACTATTATATATAGAAGCCTATTCCCTTTAAAATAAACAAAAATAATACACTAAGTATGTTAGAAGATGGAAAAACTGTAGGAATAATACTGCAAAAAGGTGAAGCTAACTCATTACAAGCTGTAATTAATCCTTTTGAAGATATAACTTCAGGGCAATTATTTATCTTAAAAGATAACGATAAACTATCACTAGGTAGATTAGATAGTTATGAGTATATAAACGAATTTTATGATGAAAAAATTCCAATGTTGAAATCTTTAATTGGAGATAATAATTCATTTGAATTATTAAATATGAATACTATAATAAAAGGATCTATTAGTATAATAAAAAGATATAACCATAATTCTACTCCTAAGCCTGGATCATTAGTTAAATTATTACCCGAAATAAATAGTGAAATATCTTTAATGGAGTTCTACGGTATTTCGGATATTTCTGGGAATATAAAATATGGAAAATTTGTCGGTTCAGATATTCCATTGTTATTGGATTTAAACTCTATAACAATGCATGTAGGAATATTTGGAGAAACTGGTAGTGGTAAAAGCTATAACATGCGATATCTAATTTATTTGTTGTCTAATATCGAAATCAAAGGCGTTAAAACCGCTCTTCCATTGGTAATAATTGATGCTAACGGAGACTATTCTGACTTTGCGTCAATTAATTATTCGGTAGTTAAAGGAGGTAGAAAGTGGATAAAAAGATTCGTAATAAGAGATCCTATAAACGATAGTGAATCTAGACTTACTATAGATCTTTCTTTATTTACGCCAAAGGATTTAGCAGATTTTATAATTTCTTTAAAATTTAGTGGAGAATCCTTAAACTCTCTTCAAAGTAACTTACTAGATTTCATTTTATCTAGGCATGATATAAAGGAATATAACTTTTTGCTTGGAACTGACGAAGGCATTGAGAAGCTAAAAAGTGAATTTCAGGATCCTTCTCTAAAAGAAATAGGGTTTAGTTATGGAACTTTAAGGGCTGTATTAAGTGCATTAGAAATTTTCAGATCTAAAATGATTACAAAATATAAGCTCGTTAGTAATACTTCTAGTATTAATGAATCAGTCTTAGAGTTATTATGGAAAAATAAAGGGATGCTTATAATTGATTTTTCTGCTGATGGTTCTCCTGGAGTAGATATAGCAACAAAACAACTAATAGTAAGTTATATTTCGAGGCTCATACTTAATTATTTGACTAAAACTAAATATTCCGGATCTCAAAAACTTATAGGTTTTGTAATAGAGGAGGCTCAAAATTATATTCCTTCTAACGATTATCCAGTAAATGCCAGTATTACCAAAGATACGTTAGTCACTCTAGCGACTCAAGGTAGAAAATTTGGTGTTTCATTATTCCTGGTTAGCCAAAGGCCAGCATTCGTTGATAAATATGTATTATCTATGTTAAATACGTTCTTTTTCCATAGAATATACCATGAGGACCTTAGATACGTTATGTCAGCATCAGGGGGTTTACCAGAATCCTTAGCTAAATCGTTACCTTCATTAGATGTGGGTTACGTTATTGTAAACGGATTAATGTCAGAGCTTAAAGTTCCTGCACTTGTGAGAATACCTTGGGATCCTAGGTTAGGATCATACGCAGGTTCTGTAGAAAGAATTGATAGGCTACTTATTGGAGAATAGATCTAAAATGACTTGTAGTTACAGACTAAGTGAAACTTCTGCTGACAGTGAAAGTATTTATAAAATTTACAAGTGTGTTATGTCTAAGACCAAATTTACAGATAAATTAAGATTTTTTAGGCAAATAGGAGAAGAAATTATAAGAATAAAAAGTTCACGTGAATCTCCAGAGATTATTGTATTATTGGCAGACTGGGGTCAAGGTAAGACTACATTTCTGAATATAATTGAAGAGGCGTTACTTGAGGAAAAAAGAAGTATAAGCAAAATAAATTTCCTAGATATATTAAGAGATTTACAAAAATTAAATGAAATAGAATTGTCTGATATCTCTTTAATAGATGAAGTAGAATCTGGAATAGATTTTGCAGTTTATAAAGAATATTCAAGCTCTATTAGAGAGTTTTGGATTTTCATTAAAAATCTTGCAAATTCTAAAGGGAATAAAATAATATATCTTTCTATGACTCCAAGTGCGTTTTATAAGATATTCTCAAGCGGCGGACAATTAGGTATTATGTTTCCTGAAACATATTATTCTTTTTTACAGAGAATAAAAGTTATAAATATTAATACACCTAGTAAATTGGAATTTTATGCTATGTTAAGCTGTTTATTGGAATTTAATAATAAAGACGATAGTCTATTAAGATTTATGGACCTACCTTTTTGGACTATATCTCAAGAGAGAAGAAAGTATGCTAGATTTTTCAATGATATAATATGTAATTCATTTAATTTTGATAATATAATGGAATACTTATTCAAGTCTATTAAAGATTCTAAGTGGCTCAATGAAGAAGGAGAAACAATTAGAGAAAGTAATTTGTTGAATTTTGAAAAAAACATGGATATAGACGAAATAGAAAAATTCCATAGAGCGTTACTTAGCAGAATCTTATACAGAGATGAAATAATAGCTAAGTTAAGTCCATACGTGGTTAAAGGATTTACAATAGATTATGATTCTTGGGTTGAAATAGCCGGTCCTACTAATATTGATGATTTCGTTTTAACTTTTTTACCGAGTAAAACTTTTGATGATAGTCTTAAGGTTTTTGTATCTGAAGAATTAGATAAAATTGTTTATGAAGGATTTAACAAAGATGACTTAAGAAAAATATTAGATAGATTAAAAATTAGAAAAATTGATGAAGCATATAGTTTGAGTTGGAATTTCTTTGAAAGTTTAGTAAATACAAACGTAGGCGGTTTAGTAATAGATTTTAAATCTAGAGAAATAAAGGAAAAAGCTATAAAGTTTGTAAACGAAAATCTTATAAATCCAGAAAGGGAAATTGATGCTTTATATTCATTTATAAAGTTATTAAATAATAATTCTGAAGAGAAAAATATTTCAGAAAAAATAAGACTGATATCTCTACAATTAGATAGAAAGTATTCTGTAATTGTTGCTAACATAGCAAATGAGAGTGATTATACTAGATTGATGAATATATTAAATTCTAGGGAAAGAATAATTAATGGGTTAATATTGCTTTTAAATGATTTTATTAAAAACAATGATGACATAAGTAAATCAATAGCTAAAGAGACAGATAGACTTTCTATAGCATTTTTAGCGCTTGATCTTTCTACTCCAATAAAGAGGCAACTACTCTATTTGAATTTCATGGACATGCATCCGCAGTTAGTAAAACTGAGAGAAGACATAGTAAATCTAAGATTAGGGGATTTGAGAGATAATATTTCAAGACTTTTAAACGAAATGAAATCCAAAATAGAAGTTTATCAATTACCAGTAGCTAAAGGAAATAAAAGACCGTTACAATCAGTTAATTGGATACTTTTTAATGATGATATATATCCTGATAAAGTACGTAATGTATTTTCTAAAGTAGATGAGCTAGTTAACGAGAAGTTTAGGATTTTTGGTTCCAAACAATTTAGCCTGGAAGATATAGAGTCTGACGAAACTCTGAAAAACGATATAGTACAATATATGGCTGAAAATGAAATAATAAATGTATCAAATGAATTAATATATTACGATGACTTACCTGGAAGAATTGTTAAAAATTTCACAAAAAATCTATCTGGTTATCTTTATCAAAGGTTTGGTAATGAAACAGAAAATATGATCTTGGAGTATCTATTTTATCTTTCAAAGCTCAGAGACAAACAACAATTGACAAACATAAGTAAAATATTTGATACGAAAAAACAGACATCATTAGATTTCTTAATATATATGTCAGTAGTAAGCGGGGAAATAATTAATTATATAGATAGAAATAAAGTTATAAATAAAATAGAGGAACAATCTAAAGAAATATTAAATAATATACAAAACATTGATTTACAGCACGGCTATTTTATTACTGCTAAAAAAAGAGGCGCGGGGATAAGAAGCTTAAAAGATATGAGGGATTCATTAGTTAAGTTTAGGCAGAGCGCTATTAGATCTTTGGAGCGTGAGGATTTTCGTAATTATATTAGATTATCTTTTGTATTTTTTACATTATATTCACTATATAAAGATTTTATTGATGAAACAGAATACTCAGAAAATATAGTAACTAGTATTAAAAATGATATGAACACTAAAATCAATCTAATAAATTCCGCTAGGAAACTTATTGGAATAAAAGATAACATAGATGAAGAAAAAATTCTAGTAGAGATATTTAATTCTTTAGAATCTAATTTTGAAAATTATATTTCAGATATCTTTATCTCTATTGATATATTAACTAAGAATAAAGAAATGGATGATTTAAGGAATTTTATTCAAATAATACAGAAAAACTTTAATAATGAATATAACAATTTATACTTAATAATATGGGAAGCTATTAAATTGAGTCTAGACGGAATAATTTTACCATTCCCGCAATCGTTTAGAAATACCAAATTACATAACGATGCTTTAAGGTTAGTTGATATAGGAGGCAGTTTAAGAAGGCTTAGTAACATAATTTCAGAGATAAGAAAGATAGATCCTGAAATATCTAAATTAAGGGAAGAAGTGATAAGAAAGAAGGAAGAAGTAAACAAGTTAGTTAATACATTAGAGGCGAAGATTAGTGAATTTAACTGAATTAGTAATGGAATTAGAAAATTTTAAAAATAATTCAAGCTGGGATAAATTGAGAGATGAAAAAGAGAAGTTAGATAGTATATTAGTAAAATTGCAAGATGCCAATAATATAATTGATAAATTAAAAATTAATATTGAGAAATGTAAAAAAAGTGATTTAGAAGAAATAAATTTAGAAATAAACTACATCTTAAATATACTTAAAAGTAATAATGGTGATGCAATAAGTATCTACAGTGCAATCGAAAACGCTTATGAAAGATCTGATAAATGCATCAAAAAAATGAACGAAATTAGGTCCAAATTAATTATGGAATATACTAATAAATTAAAAGAATACAATAACAAGATCTTTATATATTTTAGACTATTCAATAATATTTTAAAAATTAATATAGATATATCTACTTTTGAAATATCTGATAATCTTAAAGAACTAGAAAACGAGATTAAAGAGGCAGAGAACGAACTTAATATTCTAAATGATAGATTAAAAGAGGAACTAATTAAGTCCAATTTAACACAAGAATATGCTAATCTATTGTTAGAGTTTTTGAATGAGGGAGAAATAGTAATCTCGAAAAAGAATTCTGATAAAATGCTTAAGTTACTAGAATTTTTGCTCTCAAAAAATATACCAATAAAAGTGAGAATTTGAAGCCAGAAGAAACGTTCAAGAGATTAGAAGATTTAGCAAAGGATGAGACTGAAAAATTAAGGAAAATAAGTATTATAACAGATTATATTGTAGACGAGATTACTTTAGGAAATATTGATCTAGATATGGAGATTGCTGAGCCTGAGGTTAAGCAACATGTTGCTACTAGCGTAGACGGAAGTATGTATCAAGTAGATATAGGGGATATATATTTAATAATAGCAAGAGCAGTCAAGATAACTGGTATATATTCTCAAAAGCGGGAAATTCCACCAGAAATATCAGAGGATTTCAAGATAGTTAGCGATTATTACGGTATAGATACTGCGAAAAAAGACGCTATACTTCTAATGCTAACTCTTGAAACCAACTTACTAGAATCATGCAATAGTGATATAATTTTTATTGATGGACCTTTAGTAGACCCTCCAGTTTTTAGTGACCAGATATATGGTAAAAATATACTTGAGAACTTAGCTTATCGTAGGAGTGAAATATTTAATAAAAATTATGATAAGGTAGTAGGAATAGTTAAGCGTTTTAGTCAGAGATTTATGATTAATTATTTATTATCAAGTGGATATTCTCAAATTGTAAATTCTATGGAAAGATTTTTCATTAGTAATTTAATATCTAAATTAAGGAATAAGAAAGGAATTAAAAATAACGTGCCAATTATATTAGGCTGGATTAACTGGGATAAAGCATTTGAGGGATCAGTTATCGACGATTTAGAGAGTACAAAGATAGCATATTTAAAATATAGAGAGAAATTAAACTATAGTATTTTCTCTGCATATTACCAATATGATGTAATCTCGCCAATAAGTAGAGTTGATGTTTTAGGCTTAAATTATCCATATAATTTACAAAATTTTATTACTGCATGGGGAGCAAGCGGGTACTCTGAAGTTACAATATTAAATAAATTAGCAGACGATTTTTCTGAGATTTCTAAAAACGAGGCAAACGCATACGCTAAGCTTTTGTTTTCAAAGATTAAAAGAGATATTAATCCTTCAGATATTGTGATGATGAGGAGATCACCAAATGATCTGTGAGTAGTCCTAGTCCAACTGAATTTTTAAACTGAAGGAACTTTACTTTTAGTTTAGTAATGGAAGATAAAATAAGTCTGTTTACTGAGGCAATTAAAGTAATATTATTTCAAAAAATACAACCAGAAAGAGCCTTTGATATAGCGTTCAAGAAATTGAATTTTCAAGGAGATAGAAGATCGTTATATTTAAGTTTCTTAGACATAATAAAAGGTTTTCAATATGTATCTTATATTAATCCTGAATTATCTATAAGAGAAAAAGTAATAAGAGCTATAGATTGTGATTATGACCCTTTATATTCATTTCCTAATTGGATTCTTGAAAGGCTTCTTCCTATACTAGGTAAAGACGGCTTAAGAAAAATCTATAATAAGTTTTACTGGATACGTGTTAACACATTAAAGGCCGATGTTGATAAAGTAGTGAGAAGCTTAGAAGCACAAGGATTCACCTTAGTTCAAGACGATTTTCCTTTCTTATTCAAAGTTGACAAATGGTATAAGATATCTAAGACAGAAGAATATAAACTGGGTCACATAATACCTCAAGATAAGGCTGCGGTACTTGCGGTTAAAGTTTTAGATCCTAAACCTTACGAAACAATTATAGAAATAGGTGCTGCTCCAGGGATAAAGACTTCATTAATTCAACAATTTACTGATAACAAATCAAGAGTAATATCTATAGATATTTCCAGTAAGAGGTTAAAAATTCAGCAAGAACTTATGAAAAAATGGAACGTGAAAAATGTAGAATTAATTCAAGCTGATGGGACTAGATTTCCTGCAATAAAAGGAGATAAGATATTTATAGATGCGCCTTGTAGTAACAGTGGAACAATTAATGCTGATCCATCAGTATATATGAGATTGACGAAATCGGAATTAATGAGACTCATACAACTTCAAAGTAGAATTTTAAGAGAGTCTTCAAAACTTAAGAAAGAAGTTGTGTATGTAACATGCTCATTATTTCCTGAGGAAGGAGAAAAAATAGTTGAAAAATACCAAAAATATTTGCGTAAGATAAATAATAAAGAAGATATGTATGGATATTTAAAAAGTAAAGTATGGTTACGAGTTATGAGAACTTATCCTCATATTCATGGGTCAGAAGGATTTTTTATTGCTAAGCTTTGTTTTGAGGAAGATTCTGAAAGTCTTCTGGGGAATTCTTACCTGTTACATAAGCCATAACCATAAGGTACTCTCTCATATGTCTTGTTATAACGAAGTTATTTCTAACGTGCTCCTTTGCGTTTTCTCCCAATCTTTTTGCTATATCTGGATTTCTAATAGAATGTATAATATAATGTGCAGCACCTTCTACGTTATCTACTAGGTATCCAGTAATATTATGTATAATCTGCAAAGGTATTCCGCCTGTTCTTCCTCCTATTACGAGTTTTTTCTTCCACATTGCTTCACTTACTGTTAGGCCAAATCCTTCTTTTATAGACTTTTGAAGAACTATTGTAGCTCCAGTTTGGAATGCGTTTATTTCAAGGTCACTATAAGGCGGCAACATTAGAAGACGAATATCTTTTTCTCCAGAAGCTTCTGCAGCAGTTTTCTTATATACTTCTTCTCCTTCTGGATCATCAGTAGCTGGACTACCAACATACGCCATTTGCAAGTCTATATGCTTTTTAGCCATTTTAAAAGCTCTAATTGCACCTATTGGATCTTTTGCATAATCAAATCTGGAAATTTGAACTAATAACGGCTTATCTAAATCTAACTCGTACTTATACAAAATTCTCCTTACAGTGCTGTCAGGTATTTTCTTATTCTTTATGCTTAATGGATCAATTGATGGCGGTATTATAAATTGAGGTATATCAACATCGTTTCTAGCAAATACTGGAGTAGATATTATCATTGAGTTAAATTTTGATAATCTTTTATTAAGGAATTCCCATACTGGCATATAAGGGTTAGAAATATCTATATGGCATCTCCATATCCA